>CANBUA010000006.1 GCA_947372535.1 Burkholderiales bacterium | reverse complement strand
CGTTGATGCACGCCGCGCGCCAGGTACTCCAGGTTGACCTGGTGGACGATGCCAAAGCCCGGCGGCACGACGCCGAAGGTGTCGAAGGCCTGCATGCCCCACTTCATGAACTGGTAGCGCTCGGCGTTGCGCATGAATTCCAGCTTCATGTTGAGGTCCAGCGCCTTACGGGCGCCGTAGTAGTCGATCATCACCGAGTGGTCGACCACGAGGTCCACGGGCACCAGGGGCTCAATGCGCTTGGGGTCGTGGCCCATGGCCTGGGCGACGTTGCGCATGGCGGCCAGGTCGGCCAGCAGGGGCACGCCGGTGAAGTCCTGCAGCACCACGCGCGCGACTACGAAGGGGATCTCGTCCTTGCGGGCCGCGTTGGGTTTCCAGTTGGCCAGTTGCGCCACATGGGCCGCCGTCACCTTCTTGCCATCGCAATTGCGCAGCACCGACTCCAGCACGATGCGGATGGACACCGGCAGCTTGCTCACGTTAGGCTGCGTTTTGGCCAGCTCGGGCAGGGAGTAGAACTTGATGGCTTGGCCCGCTGCGGTCTTGAAGCTCTTGAGCGTTTGGCCGAAGGCATGGGGCTGAGGCTTGGCGACTGGGCTTTTCTTGACAGGAACGACGGCTTTGACCATGGGGCGGCTCCGTTTGCGGGACAATGAATGCATTGATTGTGGCAGGCTATGGCCCGCCCTTGCCGGCCTGGGGCCAGGCATCCCTGATCCCTGCATTGTTCAATCTGCCCTGATGTCGTCACCTTGTCCGCCAGCCGCTCCGGTGCATCAACTGGCGGTCTACGAGCCGCCGCCTGATGCTGGCTTTCATCCCCTGCATCTGGACGATGACCTGGTGGTGGTGGACAAGCCGTCCGGCCTGCTCACGGTGCCTGGCCGGGGAGACCACCTGCAAGATTGCCTGATCCACCGAGTGCAGCGGCATGTGCCCGATGCGCTCATCGTCCACCGGCTGGACATGGCGACCTCCGGGTTGCTGGTGCTGGGTCGGGGTGCGGCCATGCAGCGGGCCCTGAGCGAACTCTTCATGAAGCGGCAGGTACACAAGCATTACGAGGCGGTGGTGAGCGGCCTGGTCGAGCTGGATGAAGGCCAGGTCGATGCCCCGCTGATCACCGACTGGCCCAACCGGCCACGTCAGATGGTTGATCAGGTGCATGGCAAGCCCTCGCTGACCAAGTACACGGTGATGGCGCGGGACCTTGAGGCAAGGCAGACCCGCTTGCTGCTGGAGCCCGTGACGGGCCGATCCCATCAATTGCGGGTGCACATGCTGAGCATCGGCCATGTCATTGTGGGCGATCCCTTGTATGGCCCCCCATGCCTGGAGGGCGAGCATGCTTCTCGCTTGCTGCTGCACGCCAGTGAGCTGAGCTTGCCTCATCCCGTCACGGGGGCAACGCTGCTGATGCGCAGTGCCTGTCCGTTTTAGCCAGACGGTTTCCCTGCATTTGCGGTGGGCTTGTCCGGTTTCACCATGAGCAATGTGGGGCTGGCGCTCCGACGCATTAACATGTGGGGTTGTCGGCGCTGTGGAAGTTGCGGCGATTTTTTTAGGACAAGACATGATTTCTGTCGTCATCAGCGGCACAGGCCTTTACCAGCCGCCCTTCATCATCTCCAACGCGGAGCTGGTGGCTTCTTTCAACGCCTACGTCGAGCAGTACAACACCCTGCATGCGGTGGCCATCGCCGAGGGCGAGCGCGAAGCCTTGCAGCCCTCCAGCGAGGAGTTCATTCTCAAGGCCTCGGGCATCAAGCAGCGCTATGTGATCGACAAGGAAGGCGTGCTGGACCCGACCCGCATGCGACCGCGTTTCAAAGCGCGCCCTGACGACGAACTCTCTTTGATGGCCGAAGTCGCCGTGGTGGCGGCCCAGCAAGCCATGGCCCAGGCCGGCAAACAAGGCAGTGACATCGACGCGGTGATCTGCTCTTCGGCCAACATGCAGCGGGCCTACCCGGCCATGGCCATCGAGATCCAGCAGGCTGTTGGCGCCGGTGGTTTTGGCTTCGACATGAACGTGGCCTGCTCATCGGCCACTTTCGCGGTCGAGCAGGCGGTCAACGCGGTGCGGGCCGGCACGGCGCGCTGCGTGCTGGTGGTCAACCCCGAGATCACCTCGGCCCACCACGAGTGGAAGGACCGCGACTGCCATTTCATCTTTGGTGATGTGTGCACGGCGCTCATCGTCGAGCGTGCCGACACCGCCACGGCGGCCGATCAATGGGAAGTCCTGGGCACGCGCCTGGCCACACAGTTCTCCAACAACATCCGCAACAACTTCGGCTTCATGAACCGCAGCGAGGACAGCGACCCGGATGCCCGCGACAAGACATTCCGCCAGGAAGGCCGCAAGGTGTTCAAGGAGGTCGTGCCAATTGCCGCCGCCCACATTGAGGGCCACTTGGCTGACCTGAACATCGAGAGCACTCAGGTGCACCGCTACTGGTTGCACCAGGCCAACCAGAGCATGAACCAGCTGGTCATCAAGAAGCTGGTGGGCACCGAGGTGCCCGACAACTTGGCGCCTTTGATCCTCGATGAGTTCGCCAACACGGCATCGGCCGGTTCGGTGATCGCCTTTCACCGTTATCGCGGTGACCTCACCTCGGGCGAGGTGGGCGTGATGTGCTCATTCGGTGCTGGCTATTCGGTCGGCAGCGTGGTGATGCGCAAGGTCTGATCGATCAGGCTGCTTCAGCCGTAGAGCTTCTTGAGCACGGCGTGCTCGGCCTTGTGCCCCGAGAAGTGCAGGTCGAAGCCGCCATCCTGGCTGGGTGTGTTGATGATCATCAGCATGCGGAACACCACGCCGATGGGGTCGTGCCAGGAGGCCGGCCCCGTGCCGAAATCGATGTCGTAGATCGGATAGTGGCTGCAGTTGTTCAGCACGAAGCCGCCCTGGATGGTGCGGGCCACCGAACGCATCATCAGGCGCTTGATGCTTTTCTCTTGGCGACCACGCTCCATCAGTCCCAGGAAGGCTTGCAAGTCCTCGGTGGTCAGGCCCTCGGGCGAGGTGCGGCTCTTGATGGCGATCTGCGCAAGCGAGGATTCCGCCAGCTCCTGCCTTGAATAGGGCACATCCCGGTTGCCCAAAGCATTGCCGAAGAATTGACGCGGGATGCGCAGGCTGCGCTTGTAGCGTAGGTCGATCACCATGCCCAGGTAGCGGTCCTCGTGGCTTGGCCAGACGGGCGAGAGCACCTTGAGCACATGGGCGGTGACCAGCTCGGAGGGTGACGCAGTGGCGGCCTCGCCGCCCTCGGCGACTGCTTCGGCCTTCCACTGGGCCACGGTGCTGGCGGGCACGCGGTAGATCTCTTTCTTGAGCTGGAACAAGAAGGCCCAGCCCAGCGTGGCAAATACCTTGAGCCACTCGAAGAATGGCGGCCGATAGGTGTAGCCCTTGGTGAAGGGCTTGTCGATGTGGGCTTGGCCCAGGTCGATGGTCAACTGGCGGTTCATGGGCCTGGGCGGCGTCGGCACACCCTTGGCCGCGCTCATCCAATCGAGCATGAACTGCCAGTAAGACGTGCCATCGAGCAGCGAATGCAGCATGCTCATGCTCAGGATCGCGCCACCATCGTCGAACTGGTAGATGGTGAACGAGCTCATGCACTCGTCCTTGCCATAGCGGTGCCAGGGCCAGATCTGCTTGTAGTAGCTGCTCAAGTGATCGGCCATGTGGTGGTGCGGGCCGTAGTCGGGCGTGGGACCTTTGCAGCGGCGCACGCAGAATTCAAGGCCGACGTCGCTGGCCAGGTAGTAGGGGTAGCCCTTTTCATCCTTCTTGAGCTGGCCGGCGATCAAAGGGTAGTTGGCCAGTGTGGCGCTCAAGGAGCGCTCCAGTACCTCGACGTCCAGCCCCTTCGGATGCACATGGATGACGGGGATGCTGACGTCGGCCGTGAGGATGTCGATGCCCGATTGGTAGTAGCGCTCGGGCGACGTGACACCGCTTTTGAGGACCTTGCGAGATACCAGGGTGGACTTGATCTTGGGCATGGGTTCGAGTGTGCCAGAGATCAATCTGGCGACCGGCTGGGTTTGTCCCGCATCAATGCTGCATCAAGGCCGCGTCACCGCGTGCACCAAGGCCTGGGCCGTGTCGGCCAGGCTCAGCAGATCAGGCGCATCGCTGCTCATCATGGCTTGCAGGATGAGCTCATTGATGCCGGCGATCACGGCGATGGCGGTCAATGGAGACAAGGGCTTGAGCGGCTCGCCTTGAGCACGCAGCATCTCAACCTGGGTGCATAGAAAATCTGAAAACTTGACACTCACCGCGCGTCGAATTTCAAGGCCGGGCCAGCCAGTGGCGAGCAACTCGACGTACAGCGCATGCATCAAGGAAGGCGAGGCCTGGATGGCGCTCAGGTAGGCACTGGTCACATCGTGCACGATCTGCGACCAGTTCATGCCGGGCTGGTAGGCGGCCAGGATGGCCAGCATGATCTGCTCGCTGGTGTGCTCGCTCAGGGCCAACAGGCAGGCCTGCTTGCTCTCGAACTGCTCGTAGAAAGTGCGTTTGGAGATGCGCGCCTGGGCCGCGATGTCGGCGATGGTGACGTCTGCATAGCGTTGCGCCATGAGCACATCGGCCAAGGCCATCAGGATGCGGTGGCGGTAATCGTTGTCGACGCTGGATTTGGACATTGAACGGAGTTTAGCAAATCATACGGGATTTGGTACTTGACAGTACCAGTCGCCGAGTCTAAGCTTGGCTTCAGTTTGGTACTTCGTGGTACCAGTGATTGTCAAAGTGATCTGCCGTCGAAGGATCAGTCCATGTCCAGCCTTGAAGCGTCTCCCTCCTACACCGCCCCTCGACGTCACGGCATCGATCCGGTCAATGCGGCGCGTGTGGCCAGTCCGGTGCTCAAACTCTTTATCCGCGACAAGCGTGCTGCGCAGCCCTCTACCGAGCAATGGCAGCGGCTGGGGCAGGCGTATCACGAGGGCGACCCAGCAGCCGATGCCTTGGTTCAGTGGATGCAGGCTCATGGGATGGCGCTGGCTCGGACGATGTTTGAGCAGGCCCTGGCGCAAGGCATAGCTGCCGTTCACGGGGCGCCTCAACCTTTGCGGGATTTTTTTGCCCACGTCGAGCAGACACCTGCTTGGCTGGATCGCGAGCGCCTGGGGCGTGGCGTCCAGGCCAGCTACCTGTCGGGCCTGACGGGCATGCGCATCCTGCGTGACCTGGGGCTGATGGCGGGCTACCAGGCCGGTGCCATCAACAAGACGCTGGTGATGACGGGTGCTCTGGAAAAAGGCGTGGCCCGGCGCATCGCCGAGACCACCAAGTGGCGCCACGACTGTGCTCAGCCCGGTGGCATGGACCGCTTTGGCGATGGCTTCAAGAACACCATCCGCGTGCGCATGATCCACGCGCTGGTGCGGCGCCACGTGGCGGCGAGCCCCAAGTGGGATGCTGCCGAACTGGGCTTGCCGATCAACCAAGTCGACATGCAAGCCACCTACCTGGGCTTTTCCACGGTCTACCTGATGGGCCAGCGCGTGATGGGCGTGATCCTCCGGCAGCAAGAGGCTGAAGACGTCATGCACCTGTGGCGCTACATCGGCTGGGTGATGGGTGTGCAGGACCAGTGGCTGTGCGCCACCGAACAGGACAGCCGCGTGGCCCTCTATCAGAACCTGCTCAGCCAGGCCCCGGCCGATGAGAGCAGCCAACAACTGGGCCGTGCCCTCATGGATGAGCCTTTGGCCCGCCACTATCCGCGCTGGCGCCGCCTGAGCGGCCTGTGGAACAAGGAGGTGCACCTCAGCATTTGCCGCCTCTTTGTGGGCAGCCAGGGCATGCGCGATTTGGGATTGCCCACCCGTGTGCTGCCATGGTATCCGCTGGTCTTTGCGCCGCTGAACTTCGTGTGGTGCGGGATCAACCGCCTGATGCCGGGTGGCCTGGCGCGGCTTAGGCGCATGGGCGCTCAGGCGCAACTCGAGCAGCTCACCATCATGTTCGGCCATGACCGCCCGGACATCCTGGCGATGTCGGGCGTCAAGACCAGCGCGCCCGCACCTTGAGGCGCGGGCGTATCGCCTCGGTACTGGCTTCAATGAATCACTTGGTGATGGGCTTGGACGTGGCCGTGTCACCCAGCCGGTGCGCGTGACCTTCTCGACGAACCACTTGACCATGGCGCGGTTCAGCGGCTTGGCGATCGCATTCTCGATGTAGGACTCGGTGTTCAGGCTCTTTTGTGCCACGGGGTAGATGGCCAGCACGTGGGCAGGCTTTTGCAAACCTGCATCACGCGCAGCGATGGCGGTGGCCTCCGGTCCACGCTCTTGATGCCAGGCACCAGGTCTTACGGCTTGGTGCTCTTGCCTTGTTTTTGCAGCACCGAGATCACGGCGTCGGCGATGGTCGGGTTCTTGCGCGCCTCTTCCACGGAGATCTTCTCGATGGCCTTGGACGTCTTGTCGACGATGGGATTGGGCTTGCCATCCTCAGCGGCCATGCTGGAGGACCAGATGCCCATGGTCATGGCGCTGAGGCGCGTTCAACCAACCCTGCATCGGCACGCCCTTTGTAGAAAGATCAGCGCATGTGGGCCAAGCGGTGGGTGTCACCGCCACCGAGTGCGTTATCGTGCCGGCATGAGCGAGTACACCTTCTTCTGGCACGATTACGAAACCTTCGGCACGGTGCCTCGGCGCGATCGGCCCTCTCAGTTCGCCGGCATCCGCACTGATGCCGACCTGAATGAGATCGGCGCATCGGTGATGGCCTATTGCCAGCCCGCGCCTGATTACCTGCCCAATCCAGAGGCTTGCCTGCTGACAGGCATCCTGCCGCAGACCTGCCTGGAGCGCGGCGTGCCAGAGCATGCCTTTGCCGACCTGATCGAGCGCGAACTGGCCCAGCCGCAGACCATCGGCGTGGGCTACAACACCATCCGCTTTGACGACGAAGTGACGCGCTACCTGTTCTGGCGCAACCTGATCGAGCCCTATGCGCGCGAATGGCAGAACGGCTGCGGCCGCTGGGATTTGCTGGATGTCGTGCGCTGCACCTGGGCCCTTCGCCCCGAGGGCATCGAATGGCCCAAGCACGAGGACGGCCGCCCGTCTTTCAAGCTGGAGCATTTGACCAAGGCCAACGGCCTGGTCCACGAAGCCGCTCACGATGCCTTGTCCGATGTGCGCGCCACCATCGCCCTGGCCCGCTTGATCAAGCAGCAACAGCCCAAGCTGTGGGATTTCTGCCTGAAATTGCGCAAGAAGGACGCTGTGCTGGCCGAGATCGGTGTGGGTCGCCCCTTCATCCACATCTCCGGCATGCACGGGGTGGAGCGTGGATGTCTCGGCATCGTTTGGCCACTGGCGCCGCACCCGACCAACAAAAACGAGATCATCGTCTGGGACTTGGCCCATGACCCGGCCGAGCTCTTCGGCCTGAGCGCTGGCGACATCGCCCTGCGCATGTTCACCAAGACCGACGACCTGCCCGAGGGCGTCACCCGCCTGCCGGTCAAGACCATCCACATCAACAAGTCGCCCATCGTCATCGGCAACCTCAAGACGCTGACACCGACCGTGGCCGCACGCTGGGGCATCGACGTGGACCAGGCCCTGCGCCATGCAGAGACCGCCGCTCAGCGTGGTCACACCATGGCGGGCATCTGGCTGGAGGTGTTCCAACGCCCCAAGGCTGCCAACCTGCCCGATGTGGATGAAGACTTGTACGGCGGCTTCGTCGGCGCGGACGACCGGCGCCTGCTCACCCGCATCAAGGCGATGCGGCCTGAGCTGCTGGCCGAGCAACTGCTGGACCGCCAGCCTGCGTTCGCCGATGAGCGCCTTGAAGAGTTGCTGTTCCGCTACCGCGCGCGCAATTTCCCTCAGACCCTGTCCGCGACTGACCGCGAGCGCTGGCTGACGCACTGCGCGGCCCGGCTGCACGAGGGCCAAGGCGGCGGCCTGTCGCTGTCGGCCTTTTTCGAGCACATCGATGCCCTGAGCGAGCAACTTGCCGAGGACGACGAGCGTGGGCAGGAGATCCTGGGCGCCCTCTATGACTACGCGGAGCAGATCGCGCCGTGAACCCACGCAGCGAGAACCCCTTGCGCTACCTGAGCGGCTACCCCGACGCTGTGCTGGTGCAAGTGCGCGAGCTGATCGATGCCGGCAAGCTCGCCGAGGTGGTCGCCAAGCGCTACCCGGATCGCCACGAGGTGCGCACGGACAAGGCGCTCTACGACTACGTGATGGACCTCAAGCAGCGCTACATGCGCAGCAGCGAGCCCATCAACAAAGTAGCCTACGACAACAAGCTCAAGGTAATCCAGCACGCTTTAGGCACGCACACCATGGTCTCTCGGGTGCAGGGTGGCAAGCTGAAAGCCAAGCGCGAGATCCGCGTGGCCAGCCTGTTCAAGGAAACACCGTCCGCGTTCCTCAAGATGATCGTCGTGCATGAGCTGGCGCATTTGAAGGAGCGCGAGCACGATAAGGCGTTTTATCAGTTGTGCACCCACATGGAGCCCAACTACCACCAGTACGAGTTCGACCTGCGCCTGCATCTGGTGGCATCCAGCCTGCCAAGCTGACATGCCTGGCCGGAGGCATCAGGCCAGTGGCAAGGCCCGCCCGTGCACGAACACCTGCAACTGGCCCGGGCTCAGGGCAGTCCAGGCCTCGTTGGTGGTCAAGGGCTCGGTGGCCACCAGCGCGACGCGGTCGTGGCGGTCGGCCACATGCGCGAAGTTCACCGTGACGTCGGCATCTTGCAATTTGGCTTCGGCGAAGGGGTACTGCCGGACCAGGTAATGCAGCTTGGTCGTGCAGTGCGCCCACAAGGCCTGGCCGTTGCTCATGATGAAGTTGAAGGTGCCATGCACGGCCACCTGCGGCACCAGTTCAGCCAAGGTGCGCGTCAATTCTTCGGGCGAGGGCACGCTGGCGTGGCTCTTGGCCATCTCTTGCAGCAGCCAGCAGAAGGCGCGCTCACTGTCGGTATCGCCCACGGGGCGGAAGGCGCCGTGCAGGGGCGGGTGATAGTCCTTGAGATCGCCGTTGTGCGCGAAGACCCAGTAGCGTCCCCACAGCTCGCGCGTGAAGGGGTGGCAGTTCTCGAGCGCCACCTGCCCGACCGTGGCTTTGCGGATGTGCGCGATGACGTCCGTGCTGTGGATCGGGTAGGCCTTGATCAGGTCGGCCACGGGCGAATTGTTGGCCGCGTGCGAATCGACGAAACAACGCACCCCGCGCCCTTCGAAGAAAGCGATGCCGAAGCCGTCCGCGTGGTCACAGGCGCGCTGGGCAAATCCGGAGAAGCTGAACATGATGTCCTTGGGGACATTGGCGTTCATGGCAAGCAACTGACACATGCGCCCATTATCGACCCGACTGAGGGCCCGCCTTAGCACTTGTTCAACTGTTCAAAGACGATTCCAGTGTTTTTGCAGGCTGGGCGCGACCAGATCGGCCTGCGTGACCACCGACATGTGCCCCAACCCGGCCAAACTGACCAGTTCGGCCTGTGGGTTGAGGGCGGCCAGGCGGCGCACCATGTCGCGTGCCGGCGTGCGGGTGTGCTCGCCATGCAGCAAAGTGATCGGCACCTCGATGCGGTAGTCCGTCAAGGGCCGGTACAGCAGGGCTTGCGAGCGCACCTCCTGGAACATCTTCCAGCCCAGCCCCCGGCTGAGCGCCTTGACCTTGTCGGGCATGGACGCCCACACGCCCGGCTGGCTCCAGTAATCGATGAAGCGCTCCAGCCAGGCATCGTCCCCGCCGCGCTCTTCGTGGCCCAGGAAATCGGGCGTGTCGTACAACGCGGCGACTTCGGGACCGACCTCATCGGAGAGCTCATCCTGGATGAGCCTGAGCGAGCCGAATAACACCGGCTCATACAGCCACAGCGATTTGACCGGCACATCCGGGTCCAGCGCCAGGTGCAGTGCCAGCAGACCGCCGTAAGAGTGGGCCACCAAATGGAGCCCGGTCGTGCCTGCCGGGATCTGGCTTTTGAGGTGAGCCACATCCATGCCGATGTCGAAATCGCGGCCGCGCGGCCAGGCGTCGTCCGGCGCATAACCGCGGTTCACCGGCGCGATCGCCTGGATGCCTTCGGGAACGCTGCCCATGAGCTTTTTCCACATGAAGGGACCCGTGCCGGTGGAGTGCACAAACATCGCGACATCAGCCATGAGCAGACCTTTCCTTGATTCATCCAAACCTGAGTTACTTGCATGATGCAAGTAGTTGGGGCAGTATAGGGGCCAGACTGCATGGCCGCCAACTGTTTTTTGACTTGAAAGTGACCCCTCATGCGCCGCACTTCGTTCACCGAGATGAATTGCTCGATCGCCCACACGCTGGAGCTGATCGGCGATTGGTGGACGCTGTTGATCGTGCGTGAGCTCTTTTTCGGCAGCCGCCGCTTTGGCGAGTTCGAGAAAAACCTCGGGATCGCGCCCAACGTGCTGGCCGCCCGCATGGGCAAGTTGGTCGAGGGCGGCATCGTGGTGGTCGCCAATGTCAGCCAGAACGGCCGCGCTCTGGATTACCGCCTCACGCCCAAGGGGCGCGATTTGTTCCCCATGCTGGTGGCCATGCTGCAGTGGGGTGACAAGCACCAAGCCGGCCCTGATGGCCCGCCCGTGCGCATCGTTGAGCGCAGCACCGGTCAGGAGATTGCGCCCCTGGTCATGCGCTCGGCCAGTGGGGAAGCGCTGGATGTGTTTGCCGTCACGGCGGTGGCTGGTCCGGGTGCCAGCGAGGCTGCCAAGCGCCGCCTGGCCGAGGTGGCGGGTCGGGAAAAAGCTTAGCGCGAGCTGCTGCTCAGACACGCCACGGCAACGGCCACTCGCTGAGGCCTTGCGCTCAGTGCCAGGAGGTGCTCACCAGCCGGTCGGGTGGCGTGGCCGGATGTCCCAGCACTTGCGCGAACGCCGTTGGATCGGCCACATTGTCCTGGGCCAGCAGGGCCAGGGTTTCGCTGCACCACGGCGCCCAGGGCAGGTGATCGCCCAGCTTGACGCTGGCAAGGGTCACCCAGTCTGGCAGCGTGGCCACTCGGGCCATGCCATGGTTGCGTTGCTGGCGCAGGCTGGCGATGAACTCGGCCAGTGCCAGGGGCGTCGGCCCCACGCAGGGCAGCACGCCGCACCGTACCATGTCCTGATCCAGCAAGCGCGCTACGGCCTGGGCCAGGTCCCGCACGGCGACAGGCTGCACGCGGGCTTGGATCACGGGCCGGGGCAAGGCCAGCACCGGGCTGCGAGCCAGGGCCATGAACAACTGGCTGCTGTCGCCGCCGCGCCCGAAGACGATGCTGGGGCGCAGCACGACCCCGTCCAGGAGACCTTGCGCGTTCAGGGCCAGCAGTCGCTCGTCCGCGGTGCGCTTGGTCTGGGCGTAGCGCGTCGCATTGCCAGCGATGCCCAGTGCCGAGACCTGGATCACCCGGCGCACGCCCACTTGGGCGCAGGCTTCGAACAGCGCGCAGGGCGTGTCCTGATGAATGGCCTGCATCGGCCGGCCCCGTGTGTCGCGCAGCACACCCACCGCATTGACCACCGCATCGACGCCTTGAAGCCTGGACAACCAGTGCGCTGCGGTGGTGTCGCGCGTGAAATCGACGGCCACGTGGGACGCATCGCGGCCTGGCCGCAAGGGCGCTGCGCTCAGCACCTCGTGTCCCGCTTGTTGCAAAGCGGCCAGGATCTGCCGGCCGATGAAGCCGGTCGCACCACACAGCAGGATGTTCATGACCTGGCTCCATCGTCTGGCCAGGCGGCAGAGGCGGCCATCGGGCTGGCGGCAGGGCGTGGGATGGGTTGAGGGCCGCTACTGGCGGTGGTGCTCCCCAGCATCGGCCTGATCTGGCCCCAGACCTGGCGAGAGATGATGGCCACGGAGATGAACACGCCTGCAAACACCAACCACAGCGCACGTCTCAAGGTTTCGACCAGCGACGCGCCTTCGCTGAATTCCCCGAAGCTCAGCATGAGCAGCAAGGTGCCGCACACAGCCAGGAGGTAGGCGCTGCGTATCCAGAACTCGGCGCCGCCGTCGGCATCGCACAGCGAGCGCAGCACACGCACGAGGATGGGACGCAAGTAGCTGATGGCGACCAGCGGGCCGATGATGGCGATGGTCAGCGACAACAAGAACAAGACGGTATTCATGATGACTCCTTCAAAGGGACGGTTGATGGTTCAGCGCTGGCAGGTTTGCTCGTTGCAATGGGCGCGCTGCGCGGCCCGCTCGGCTGCCCGCCGGGTGGGGCCTTCAAAGAGCAGTGCCACCAGGGGCCGTGGGATGCGGTAGCGGTTGCGCACCAGCCAGGGGTAGGCGCGATCGGCCAGTTGACGCAGCACGGGCCAGGCGGTCGGGGCGGTGAGCCAACCCAAGCCGACAGCACCGTAGGCCAGACGGAACACCGCCACGCCGCGGACCACTTGTCCATCGGCCTGCACGGCGTGGATCATGGACATCAGCTCGGCTTGGGCGGCGCCGGGGATGGGTGAGACGAAATCAGCAGCTGAGGCATCCACAAAGCGCAGCAAGCCAGCGGTATTGCGGAGCATGAGGTTGCTCATCTCGCCATTGCACAGGTGGCAAGAGGCGTCGTAGTAGATGGTCAGTGGGTAGGTGCTTGCAGTCATTTTGCATCTCCGAATGAAATTTCAGTAACAACAGAAATAGAAAGTCAAAAAAAGGGGCGCCTCTCAGCCCCGCACAAACTTCTGAACCGTGGCGCCCATGCGAAGGACTTTCTCCAGCGTGCTTGGCGACAGCCGCAGCATCTCGTCAGACCACGAACCCAAGGCTTGCATGAGCTTCAAAGTTTCACGGACGCGGTCTTGTGCATCCGGCGCCTCGCTGTCAAAACCAGGCTGGTTCACCAGGTCTTCCAGCATGCGGGTGGTGGGATCGAACTCACGCTCCTTGCGCTCACGCACCACGGTGCGAAACAACGCCCACACGTCGGAGGAGGTTTCAAAATAATCGCGGCGATCACCCAGGATCTGCGTGGTGCGGATCAGCTTCCAGCTGGTCAACTCCTTCAGGCTGGTGCTCACGTTGGAGCGCGCCACCGCCAAGGTCTCGGAGATCTCTTCAGCGTGCAGGGGGCGCCCATGGAAGAAGAGCAAGGCGTGGATCTGGGACACGGTGCGGTTGACGCCCCATGCGGAGCCCATCTCACCCCAGTGAACGACAAATTTGCGAGCGACGTCTGTGAGTTCCATGCCTTCAGTCTAGCTAATCTGTGTTTTCTGTCAACACTGAAATTTGTGGTTCCATCAGGTGTCCTCTCCAACCATGGAAAAAGCCCATCGCTGCACATGCAGTCGACAGGCTTTTCACGAGGGTTGTTTGACGATCAGTGAGGCTTGATAGGGCCTCAAGCGTCACTGACCGCCTTATTCGTCGCCAGCGGGGGCCGTGGTGCCGCCCTTGGTGAACTTGCTCCAGTCGACATTCACCAGCACGATGGTTTTGAAAGGCGTCACGAGGTTGACGTGGACGTACTTGGCAGGAACATTGACTTCCACCGAAATTTTGCCGCCAGAGACTTGGCCGATTTGTTGTGTGTCGAGAGTGCGCATGTGTGCTCCGATTGGATGAAGGATGGTGAGGAAGACGCGGCCCAGGCCATGTCCTCACTCACATTCTCTGATTGTCAAAAATGTTACACACCCCTCGATCAAGGGGGCGGCGAGCATGCCTGCGCACAAAGGATGTCGCGACGCATCTCATGTGGCTCGTTGGGCTCAGGGTTAACGACAGGACCTGTCATGCCGGCTCGCGCCAAAGGGCGTGGCCATGAGCCAGATCCTCTTGTGGTCGACAATCTCGCCATCGCTTCATTTGCAGGAGATTCGCGCATGAAAACTTATGACATTGAAATACAGCGCCTGAAATCGGCCCGGCACGCCCATGGCTTGATCGAGTTGGGCGTGGAGATCCTGGTGCAGCCTCGGCCGGCACGCGAAGAGCAGACTGTGGTGAGCACCCTGAGCCTGGCCGTCGACGACGCGCGAACCCTCATGCTTCTGCTCAAGCAGCAGATTGCCGAACTCGACAAATTGCAGCCGCGCAGCCGTCGTTCTGGTCGATGCTGATGGCTGGTCTGGACATGGTGGCTTGACTCTCCCACGATGGGAGGCCTGAAGCTGCGTTCATCATGCCCAATCAACACACGCCTCATCTTCCCGCAGACCCGGCTTTGACTGGCCCCTTGGCGGCAGAATCCGGTCACTGGTCCTTCCCTGTGGAAGGCATGAGCTGTGGCTCTTGCGTGGCGCGGGTCGAGCGGGCTTTGTCCGCCGTGCCCGGGGTGGTCACGGTCACTGTCAACCAGGCCACTGACATGGCCAACGTGCAAGGCGATGCGGGTCTGGCCTTCGACGCCTTGCGCACTGCTGTTGAACAAGCGGGCTATCGGGTGGGCGAACGCTTGGTTCGCCTTCAGCTGGGCGGGATGTCTTGCACCTCTTGCGCTGGCCGTGTCGAAAAGGCGTTGCTGAAGGTGCCGTGTGTGCTGGGTGCTTCGGTGAACCTGGCCACAGAATCGGTCGAAGTGCGCACCGCAGGTGACCCGGACCTGGCTTCCTTGCAGACGGCCATCGAGCAGGCGGGCTATGCCGTGGTGCCTGCATCAAGCAGTGATGAGGGTGCTGGTGCTGAGGAGCGGCCCCGGTTGGCACCTTTGGCAGCCCCCCTTGACGTCAAGTCCAGGCCCGGCTGGTGGCCGGTGCTGTGGGCCGCCGTTTTTTCCGCGCCCCTGGCCGTGGCCATGCTCGGCATGTTGCTGGGGCGTGACTGGGCGCTGCCAGGCGGGATTCAATGGGCCCTGGCCACCCCCGTGCAGTTCTGGCTGGGCGCACGCTTCTACGTCAGCGGCTGGAAGGCACTCAAGGCCGGCGTAGGCAACATGGACGTGCTGGTCGCCCTTGGTACCTCTGCCGCTTATGGCTTGAGCGTGTTCCTGCTTTGGCAACATCGCGGCGGCGAGCATGGCATGCCGCACCTGTACTTTGAGTCTTCTGCTTTGGTGATCACGCTGGTCTTGCTGGGCAAGTGGCTGGAAGCACGGGCCAAGCGGCAGACCACGGAGGCCATCCGCGCGCTCCAGGCTTTGCGGCCCGAAACAGCCCGTGTGCGCCGTGATGGTCAGGAGCTGGAGATCCCTTTGGCGCAGGTTCGTGTCGGCGATCTGGTGGTGGTCAAGCCGGGCGAGCGCGTGCCAGTGGACGGCTCGGTCGAACAGGGCGACAGCCAGGTCGATGAATCATTGATCACTGGCGAGGCGCTGCCCGTGGCCCGCCAAGTGGGTGACCGCATGACGGGCGGCTCGGTCAATGGCGAAGGCTGGCTGCTGGTGCGCACGACGGCGGTCGGCGCGGAGTCCAAGCTGGCCCGCATCGTCCGCATGGTCGAGTCTGCCCAGGCCGGCAAGGCGCCCATCCAGCGCCTGGTCGATCGCGTGAGCGCCGTCTTCGTGCCGGCGGTGGTGGTTGTGGCGCTGGCCACCTTGCTGGGCTGGGGCCTGGGCGTGGGAGATTGGACGCGCGCCATCCTGCATGCCGTGGCGGTGCTGGTCATCGCCTGCCCCTGCGCGTTAGGACTGGCCACACCGGCCGCGATCATGGCGGGCACCGGCGTGGCCGCCAGGCGCGGCATCCTGATCAAAGACGCCGAGGCTTTGGAGTTGGCCCATGCCGTGACGGTGGTGGCTTTCGACAAGACCGGTACCTTGACGCAGGGCCACCCTGCACTGGTGGCCACCCATGTGTCACAGGGCGACCGCGCGGCTTTGCTGGCTGCCAGCGCGGCGATCCAGCGCGGCAGTGAGCACCCATTGGCGCGGGCGGTGATGTCGGGTGCCGATCAAGCTGGCGTGACCGTGCCGGAGGCCACAGCCATCAAGGCGGTGGCAGGCCGCGGCATGTCGGCCACTGTGCAAGGCCGGGCGCTGCGCCTGGGCAGCAGCCGCTACATGGGTGAGTTGGGCGTCCCTTGCCAGGCGTTGCAGGCGCAGGCCGATGCCTTGCAGCAGGCGGGTCAGACGGTGTCTTGGCTGGCCGACGTGACCGATTCGCCCACCCTGCTGGGTCTGCTGGCCTTTGGCGATGAACTCAAGCCCGGCGCGAAGCACGCCATTGAGCAGTTGCATGCCCGAGGCATCCGCACGGTGCTGGTCTCGGGTGACAACGAGGGTAGCGCCCGACGGGTGGCTGACGCGTTGGGCATCACCGAGGTGCGGGCCGAGGTGCTGCCCGAAGAGAAGGCTGCCATCGTGAACAGCCTGCGCCAGGAAGGCCGTGGCAAGGTGGCCATGGTGGGCGATGGCATCAACGATGCTCCGGCCTTGGCCAGCGCCGACCTGGGCATCGCCATGGCCACGGGCACCGAGGTGGCCATGCAGGCCGCTGGCATCACTTTGATGCGTGGTGACCCCACCCTGGTGGCTGAGGCCTTGGACATCGCACGCCTTACGCACCACAAAATCCGGCAGAACCTGTTTTGGGCCTTTGTCTACAACCTGGCGGGCATTCCCCTGGCGGCCTTTGGGCTGCTCGACCCGGTGATTGCCGGAGCGGCCATGGCGCTGAGCAGCGTCTGCGTGGTCGGCAATGCCTTGCTGCTTCGGCGATGGAAAGGGTTGGCATGATTGGGCACACAGAGCGCTTTCCCATCGGTGTGGCGGCTGAGCGCTCGGGCGTGTCCATCAAGATGGTTCGGCACTACGAGACCCTGGGCTTGTTGGCCGACGTGACCCGCACGGAGGCCGGCTACCGGCAATACAGCGAACGCGAGGTCCACGCCCTGCGTTTCATCCGCCGTTCGCGGGATCTGGGGTTCAGCATGGCTGAGATCGCCGAGTTGCTCAAACTCTGGCAGAACCGCCAGCGCGCCAGCGCCGATGTCAAACGCATCGCCTTGAGTCATGTGGCCGACCTTGAGAAACGCATCGACGCCATGACGGCCATGAAACGCAGCTTGCAGGCCTTGGCGGCTTGCTGCCATGGCGACGAGCGGCCCGACTGCCCCATCCTCGAAGACTTGAGCTGGCAACCCCAGTCGCGCTGAGCCTTGGCGGCCAGCGACCGTCACGATGTTTTGCAGTGTGTCTGGGCCATTGGCAGGCGGACTTGGCCCTGAATTGGGCTAGGCTCTGGCCCCGGCCTTTTTCTTCTCCTCGACCCATGCCCATCCAATCATCTCCATTCATCGTTGCACTGTCCGTGGCAGGGCTGTGCCTGGCTACTTTGAGCGCACCGGCCCATGCGGCGCCTACCGCGCCCGTGCCGACCCTCGAGAACAAGGCCTACGTGCTGATGGACCATGACTCGGGCCAGATCCTGGCGGCCGTCAACGGCGATCAGCCTCTGCCACCGGCTTCGCTGACCAAAATGATGACCAGCTACCTGGTCGAGCAGGCGCTCAAGGCCGGTCGCCTCAAACCCGATGACCAGGTCCACGTCAGCATGAATGCCTGGTGCCGGGGCTCAAGCACGGAGTCCTGCATGTACCTGCCGCTCAACGGGCAGGCCTCGGTGATCGACATCCTGCGCGGCATCATCGTGCAGTCCGGCAACGACGCCTCCAAGGCGGTGGCCGAGCACATGGCCGGGTCTGAGTCCGCTTTTGCCGACCTGATGAACAAAGAGGCCAAGCGCCTGGGGATGACCCAGACCAAGTTCCTCAACCCCACGGGCCTGCCGGCGCCTGGCCACAGTGCCTCTGCGCATGACTTGGCCTTGCTGGCCCGCGCCATCATCCGTGACAGTGCCGACTATTACCCCATCTACGCCGAGAAGGAATTCAAGTACCACGGGATCAAGCAGGGCAATCGCAATGCGCTGCTCTACACCGACCCCACAGTCGATGGCTTGAAGACAGGTCACACGGCCGAAGCAGGTTTTTGCCTGGCAGCGTCGTCCAAGCGCAATGGCATGCGCCTGATTTCAGTGCTGATGGGCTCACCCAGCATGCAAGCCCGCGCCGATCAGACACGTGTGCTCTTCAACTGGGGCTTCAACAGCTTTGAGAAGGTCACGCTGGCGCAAGGCGGCACCTCGATGGCCGTGGGGCAGGTGCTGTTCGGCAAGGAAAACACCGTCCGTGCCGGGCTGGCACGTGAATGGACGCTGACGATCCCGCGTGGTCAGGCCGCCAACATCCACACGGCGGTGCAGTTGAACCCGGACCTGACCGGGCCCATCGCCAAGGGCGCCGTCATTGGCAAGGTCGTGGCCACACTGGACGGCAAGCCTTATGCGGAACAGCCCGCCGTGGCGCTCGATGCGGTCGAGCAGGCCGGCTGGTTCAAGCGCACCTGGCAGCGCCTGGTGCGGCTCTTCAAGTAAGCCGCTTTGCGCCTGTCAGCCTGCGTGCTTCTTGACCCAGGCGACGTAGTGGTCCACCCAGCCTTGAAGAAACTTCAAGCTGGTGGGGCCGATGTTGCCGGCCTCATCGAACAGGCCATCCTTGGCCTGCACGAAGGCTTCTGGCTGGCCCAGCGTGGGCACATCCAGGTAGGCCAGCACATTGCGCAGATGCTGCTGAGCCATGGCTGTGCCGATCGCGCCGATCGAGGTGCCGATGACCCCGGCAGGTTTGCCCGCCCAGGCACTTTGACCATAAGGGCGTGAGGCGTGGTCGAGCGCATTCTTGAGCACACCGGGGATGGAGCGGTTGTACTCGGGCGTGACGAACAGCAGGCCCTGTGAGGCCTTGATGTCGGTCTTCAAGCGCGTGACCGATTCGGCCGGATTGGCATCGTCGTCCTGGTTGTAGAGCGGCAGATCACCGATCGAGACTTGCTTGAAAGAGAAATCCGCCGGTGCCAGTTTGGCCAGGGCAGTGGCCAGCTTGCGGTTGAACGAGTCCTTGCGCAGGCTGCCGACAACGACGGCGATCTGGTATTGAGTCATGGCATCTCCTGAAATAAGCCTGAGGCAAAAGACCAATATACGACGTTGGCTGAGCGCTGCCGTGCGGAAAGTCGCAAGTCCTTCACCCTTGCACTGGTAAGGGTTCAAGCTCGCGCACCAGGGGCCGATAGCCAACGGTAGGCCCCACCTGGGGATGCCGACCATTTCCAGATCAGCAACCCCAATGCAGACACGCTCGAAGGCCGCCTCGTGAAGGCTCAATCCATGACTCGCATGCTTGCCCTGGTGACCTCGCGCGCTTCTCAGCTCACGGACATGCGCCTTGAGGCGGCCGAGCGCCTCAACCAGGTCGGTTTCCTGACTTGGGAAAGCGGGCAGGAACGCATGACCTTGAGCGTTATCGCGCGTGAACTGCTGCACATGCCCGAGGCCGTGCCGGTGGCCACGCTGCTGGCCTTGATCGACCCGCAAGAGCGACTTGGCCTACAAAGGCGGTGGGACGAAGCCCTGGCGGGCCGCCATCACAGCCTCAGCGGTGAGTTCGCGGCAGGCTCCGCCGGCCAATGGCGTCGTTACGGCGTCTGTGTGTTGTTCACCTATGGCACAGGCGGCATGCCGGTGCGCTGCGTGATTGCGCTTCAGGACGTGACCAGCCAGGGCGAGATGATCAAGGCTTTGTCCGACAGCGAAGCGCGCTTGTCCGAGGCTCAGGAAATTGCCCAGTTCGGCTATTGGGAGATTGATTTCGAGCGGCGTAGCGCGATGGTGTCCGCCCAGGCGCGGATGATGTGGGGTCTGCCCGCCGGTTGGCAATGCGGTGGGCGCGGCATGATCGAGGTGGTGCCACAGGAGCAGCGCGAATGGGTCAGTGGGCTGTATGAGCAAGCCTTCAAAGAGCGTCAGATTTCACTGCGCTACGATGTCCGAAAGACCGATGCCGAAGGCGCGACCCGCGAGTTCCACTCCTTGGTCAAGATCGACTACCGCCCCGATGGCCGGCCGCGTCGCATGCTGGCCACCTTGCAGGACATCACCGAACTCAAGTCGCATCGGCGCCAGTTGCATTCGCTGTCCTTCTTCGATTCCGTGACGGGCCTGCCCAACCGGGCGCTGTTCATTGACCGCCTCAATCAGGCCCTGGCCGATGCCTCCTGGCAAAACCACCAGCTCGGTCTGATCATGCTGGACCTGGACCGCTTCAAGAACATCAACGATTCGCTGGGCCATGCCATCGGCGATGCGCTGCTCAAGCACGTGGCACAGCGCCTTCAACAGGTCATGCGGGGCTATGACACGGTGGCCCGCCTGGGCGGCGACGAGTTCGCCGTGGTTTTGCCCAACCTGCGCCAGGCCAGCGACATGGACGCCATTGTGCAAAAAGTGATGGGCGCGTTTGCGCAGCCTTTTGAGGTCGCGGGCCAGGAGGTGTTTGTGACCGCCAGCGTGGGCGGCGCCTTCTATCCCTCCGATGCGCAGGACGCACCACAGCTGATGCAATTCGCCGACGCGGCCATGTACCACGCCAAGGCCCAGGGCCGAAACAACTTCCGCCTCTATGCGCGCGAGCTGACGACACAGGCCTCGGAACGCCTCTCGCTGGAAAGCGAGTTGCGCAAGGCCATTGAACTGGGTGAGCTCGCGCTGCATTACCAACCCAAGTTCGACCTGGCCAGCGGCCGCCTGGTGGGTGCCGAGGCCTTGATGCGCTGGAACCATCCACAGCGTGGGCTGGTGCCGCCCCTGAGCTTCATCGCCACGGCTGAAGACACCGGCTTGATCGTGCCCATGGGCGCCTGGGCCTTGCACACAGCTTGCCACGCGGCGGCAAAATGGAACCAGGGGCGCACCCAGCCTCTGAAGATCGCGGTGAATTTGTCAGCGCGGCAGTTCATCGGCGTGCCGTTTTCGACCACGGTGAGCGAAGCCCTGGCCGCGAGCGGCTGCAAGCCCGAGTGGCTGGAGTTGGAGATCACCGAGAGCCTGCTACTCGATGGCCGGCAGGAGATCCTCACCATCCTGCAGGACATTGCGGCCTGTGGCATCAGCATCGCGCTGGATGACTTCGGCACCGGTTATTCGGCACTGAGCTACCTGACGCGGTTTCCGGTGGACACACTCAAGATCGACCGATCCTTCATCAAGGACCTGCCGGGCGACCGGGGCAGCGCGGAACTGGTCAAAGCCATCGTCTCGCTGGCGCACAGTCTGAACATGAACCTGGTGGCCGAAGGCGTGGAGACGCGTGAGCAGGCCGATCACCTGGTGTTGCTGGGCTGCGAGTTGGTGCAGGGCTACCTCTATGGGCGACCGGTGTCTCAAGAGGCCTTCACAGGGATCGTCGAGTCCTTTCCGGTTTGATGTGGGTGCCTGCGGGCATGTCGGTTGCTAATCTACCTGACCCGGCAGGCATCGCCTTGGCAGCCTGCCGTCCGTTTCCAACTCAACAGGAGATCGACATGAGCAGTCACGACCACACCGTGGACATTCCCCATTCAGCCGACCCCATCACGGGCGAGAAAGACTTTCACCCCGTGGCCACGGGCGTTGGCGCCGCTGCGGGCGGCATGGCCGCAGGAGCCGCCATCGGCACTGTGGTCGGCCCGGTCGGCACGGCCCTTGGCGCCGCTGCGGGCGCGATCATCGGTGGCCTGGCCGGCAAGGCCGTGGCGCACCGTGTCGAGCCGCACGTCGAGGAAGACTATTGGCAAGCCAATTACAAGACCCGACCTTACGTCACGCCCGAGGCCACTTACGATGACTACGGCCCGGCCTACCGCTATGGCGTCAACACCTACGAAGACCACATCGGCCGTGACTTCGAAGATGTCGACAGCGACCTGGGCAGCCGCTGGGAATCCGTCAAGGGCCAATCCAGCCTGTCCTGGGACAAGGCGAGGCACGCTACGCGTGACTCCTGGCAGCGCCTGAGCGACCGGGTTGAGCGCGCCGTGCCGGGCGATTCCGACCACGACGGCAAGTAAGCGGCAAACCTTGGCCTGCTGCCGACAGGCAAGTCCTGCCGGCAACAGGCAGGTTTTGCCTGTGCCCCTTGTTCTTCCTTCCTTTAGGAAGTCGTCCGGATGAATGCCAAAGGGCCAGGGCGCTCGTGCTGAAGGGGCGTCAACTCATGCGCATGAATGATGGGTGATGACGGGTGATCGCCTTGTTCGATGCAAAGGGCGGCCATGTGCGAAGGCGAAGGCAACCATTGCCCGATCCACCAACGGTTGGCGCAGTCCTGCCAACCGGCTTGCCCGCTCAAGCTGATGCGCCGGGCTTGGTCAGAAAAGCGAAAGCTGAACTCGTCCAGGGCAGCATGCAGCCCTTGGCCAGTGGCTTTGAGGTAGCTTTCCTTCAGGGTCCACAGTGACCAGAAGCGCTCGGCTTGGTCCGATGGCGCGCGCGCTCGCAGCGCCTGTGATTCGCTGGCGGAGAAAAATCGCTCGGCCACGTCCAGCGATGGCGGGCGCGCCGTGCTCTCCACATCCACGCCCACCTGTCGTAGGCCGCTGGTCACCGCCAGGATGGCGATGCCGCGCGTGTGGGAGAGGTTGAATGAGAGCGGTGCGTCCGTGGAGGACACCAACGCATCGGCCAGGCGTGGTTTGCCATGTTCACCCGCATCGAAGCGCAACTGCGCTGGCTGAACACCAAGTACGCGACCCAGCACCGACCGCACCAAGGCCCGCGCCACCAGGAAGGCCTGCCGATCGCGCGGGAAAACGAAACGCTGCCACCTGGCGCGCTCATCATCGGACAGAAAACTGGCGTACCGCTCAAGCAAGGCCGGGTCTTGACAGTCATCAAGCCTGGTCGTCCAAACATGCACATGTCCTGGTGACAACACGATCTGGGCTGGGCTCAAGGCAGGTCTTTCATGGTGGGTGCCCAAGTCTACCCATTGAATGGCCACGGATCTGACATGCCCCATGATGGCCAATGCGGCGGATAATCCGCCACCACTTCCACAGGGCGCCCTGACATGCCTGATTCCCGGTCTTCCCTGCTCGCGCCCATGCGCCTGCCCTTGCTCATCATCCTGACCTGGGTCGGTGTATTCACAGCCCTGAGGCTGGGCCTGGCTTTACTGGTGGGGCTGAGTTCCGTGCCCTTGGCCCTGTGGCCGGCCATTTTTCTCAAGGGCCTGATGTTCGACCTGGCCGTGGCCAGCATCGCCGCCGCGCCGGTTTTCGCCTATGAAGCCACCTTGCCCAACCGCTGGCGAGCCCTGGCCTGGCATCGGCGTTTGCGCACGCTGTGGTTCTGGTTCGCCTTGCTGATCATGCTGGTCGGCGCAGGCTCCGAGGTCACGTTCTGGATCGAGTTTTCCACCCGCTTCAACTTCATCGCGGTGGACTACTTGCTCTACACGCAGGAGGTCATCGGCAACATTCGCCAGTCCTACCCGATTCCGGCCATCATGCTGGGGCTGGCCACTTTGGCTGCGCTGCTGGCGTTTGCGCTGTACAGGCCCTTGCATCGCTCGGCTGATCTGGTGTTCTCGATGCGACAGCGCATGGCCTTGTGGGGCGCCGCTGTGGCCTTGCCGGGGGCCAGCCTGCTGCTGGTCAACATCGATCAGATGCAGGGGCTGGGCAATGCCTATGCCGATGAGCTCTCGGGCAACGGCGTGTTCACGCTGGCCGCGGCCATGCGGCGCAATGAGCTGGACTACGACAAGTTCTACCGCACCATGCCCCAGCCACAGGCCGATGCCATCCTCAAGGCGCTGGATGTGAAGCGCCCACCCCTCAGCGATGGCATCAAACCGCCCACCAATCGCGACAACGCCGACGATCCTCTGCCTTTCAAGCGCCGGCCCAAGAACGTGGTGCTGATCTCGGTAGAGAGTTTGTCGGCTTCCTTCATGGACAGCTATGGCGCGACCCGCCACCTCACGCCCCGGTTAGACAAACTGGCCCGCGAGGGCATGATGTTCGAGCACATGTTCGCCACCGGCACCCGCACCGTGCGCGGGCTGGAGTCGCTCTCGCTGGGCACACCGCCGGTGCCGGGTCAGGCCATCGTGCGCCGCCCCCACAACGAGCACCTGGCCACGCTGGGCGAGATCCTCAAGCCCCAAGGCGTGAACTCGTACTTCTTCTACGGCGGCTATGGCTACTTCGACAACATGAACGCCTACTTCGACGCCAATGGCTACAAGGTCCTCGACCGCACCGACATTCCCAAGCAGGATGTGAACTTCGAGAACGTCTGGGGCGTGGCCGACGAGGTGCTGTTCAGGCATGCCATCAAGACCTTGAACGTCGACTCCCGCAGCGGCAAGGCCTTCTTTGCCCACATCATGACCACGTCCAATCACCGGCCCTACACCTACCCAGATGGCCGCATCGACATCAAGTCCCCCGGTGGACGCGATGGCGCGGTCAAGTACACCGACTACGCCATCGGCCAGTTCATCGAAGAAGCCCGCCAGCAGCCCTGGTTCAAGGACACCTTGTTCGTCATCATCGCGGACCACTGCGCCTCGGTGGCCGGCAAGAGCAAGCTACCGGTCGATGGTTACCACATCCCGCTGATCTTCTACGCGCCGGACATCGTGCCGCCGAGCGTGTACAAACACATCGTCAGCCAACTTGACCTGGCACCCACCATCATCGAGATGATGGGCAAGAGCGGTGATGACCACTTCTTCGGCCGCGCCTTCTTCGAGGCGGGCGAGAACCCCAACCGAGCCTTCATCAGTAACTACCAGGAGTTGGGCTACTTGCGCTCAGGGGTGTTGACCGTGCTGCTGCCGCGCCGCAAGGTCGAGGCTTACCGCATCGATCCGGTCACCCTGGCGGCCACGCCCACGGCGATCGATGAGCGGCTGATGAATGAGGCCATCGCCTATTACCAGACGGCCTCGCGCGCCTTCAAGCAAGGTGCATTGCAACTGAATCCGCGGCACGCTTTTTGAGCCGATGGCGTGTCGGCGATGCAGACCAAAACCATGACCTCAACCGCCAAGACCGCGCCAGCCTTTGGACGGATGGCGCACGTGATGAAGGACCACCTCTACATCCTTGAGCGTGGCCATCTGTTTGCCACACCCAGCGTTTCGGCCACGTTCACCTTGCGCTTCTACGTGATGATCGTCATCAATGCCAATGGCGAGGCGGCCTTGCTGGAATCGGCCGATGGCCTGGTCATGAAGGTGCCCGCCATGGTCTCGCGCCCTTCGACAGAGCGCACCTTGACCGCCGACGATGCCAGGCTGATCGCCTTGCTGGTCAACCCCTTGCACCCATTGTTCGTCCGGTTTCGCGCCATCGGTGACGTGGGGACCGTGGCCTTGCCATTCGAGGCCTTTGCGGATCACTTGCCGTCGATGGATGCGGCCTACCGTGGTGAGCTGGACATCGCCCAGGCGGCTGCGCTGTATGAAAACCTCATCCAGATCGCGGCCAGCCAGCTGCCACTGCTCAAGCCGCGCCGGGGCTTGCGTGGTCAGGCTGAGATCGACGCGTGGTTGCTGGACCCGGTCGATTCGCTGGAAGCGCTGGCGGCCAAGGTGGGCGTCTCGCCCGACCGCATGTCCAAGATCTTCCTGGAGGCCGTGGGCTTGCCCATGCGCAGCTACCAGCTCTGGCGCAAGACCCACCGCGTGGCCATCTTGTTCAGTCAGGGCTTGTCATTGACGGAAATCGCGCATGCTGCCGGTTTCACGGACTCGGCGCACATGTGCCACATGTTTCAGGAAGTTTTTGGTGGCCCGCCTTCCCATTTCCTGCGCAGCGAGCTCGTCAAAGTCAAAGCGTGGCTTGGGCAGCCCCCGACTTGAAAAACGAGCGGCATGTCCTCGTTTCCAATGGAAACAAGGGCAGCTGTTGCTCACACCTGACGCCGGTTTCATACAAGACGTGAACACTGGCCATCGGGGATGATCGCTCTCCTTCCCGGGCCACTTCATCGCGTGTCATTCATACAGGGCACCTGATTCGGGATCGGTGTTCGAAGGTGGCGAACAATGCTGGTTTTCATGTTTCCGGGGCAGGGGTCACAAAGGCGTGGCATGGGTGACGGCCTGTTCGACATGGTGGACGCCTTCAAGGCGATCGAGCCCCAGGTCGATGAGCTGCTGGGCTTTTCCGTGCGTCGCCTGTGCCGTGACGACCCGGACAACCGGCTCAATGAAACCCGTTTCCTTCAGCCCTGCCTGTACGTGGTCAATGCCTTGCATTACCACCAGGCCCTGGCCGGCGGCGCCCGCCCGGAAGTGGCCATCGGGCACAGCCTGGGCGAGTACAACGCCTTGCTGGCCGCCGGCGCCTACGATTTCTTCACGGGCCTGCGCCTGGTCAAGAAGCAGAGCGAGCTGATGTCGCAAGCCCGCGATGGCACCATGACCGCCGTGCTGGGCCTGCCGCCTTCCAGGATCGTGGAAGTGCTCAAGACACATGACTTGACGGGCATCGACATCGCCGCCTTTAATGCGCAGGGCCAAACCGTCATCGCCGGCCCCACCGATCAACTCGTGAGGGCCACCCAGCCACTCATGGCGGCCGGTGCGCAAACCGTGGTGCCCCTGGCCGTCAGCGCCGCTTTCCATTCGCGCTACATGGCCCAGGCCAGCGAAGCCTTCGAGGATTTCCTGGCCGAGATCGACTTCCAGCCCCTGCGGCTGCGGGTCGTGGCCAACGTCACTGGGCGCCCCTATCCCAGCGACGACCCAGTGGTGCTGCGCTCCTACTTGGTCAAGCAGATGGTGCACCCCATCCTGTGGACGCGCAGCATGCGCTACCTGCTGGGCGAGGGCGCCACGGCGCTGCGCGAAATCGGCCCGGGCCAGGTGTTGACCCGGCTGATGCATCACGTGCCCAACGCACAGGCCGTGCTGATGATGAAGCCGCCGGCCCGAGCAGCCAGCAGACCTGAGGCCAGTTGACTGAAGTCAAGCGCTTCAGGTGCCCAGCAACTCGCCGATCGGATTGAGGTCATCGACGTGGTCGCACACGGCCTTGATGGTCGTCAGCACCGGCACGCCCAGCAGCAACCCCCATACACCCCACAGCCACCCAAAGGCCAGTAGGCCGATGAAGACGCAGGCCGCATTGAGGCTGTTGGTCTTGCTGGTCAGCCAAGGGGTGAGCAAGTTGCCCGAGATGGTGTGGATGGCCATGGCGATGCCCACGGTGAGCAAGGCCATGTCCAGAGAGCCGAACTGCACGAAGGCCACCAGCGCGGCGCCGCCCGCCAGCACGATGGTCCCGATGTAGGGAATGAAGTTGAGCACAAAGCCCAGCACACCCCAAACGGCCGCATGCTGCAAGCCAATGGCCATGAAGGACAGCCAGGTGACCAGCCCCACCAGCACACTGGTGAACACCTGCACCAGCAAGTACTTATGGATCTGGGTGGCGATCTCATCGAGCACCTGCACGGTGATGCGCTTTTGCGCAAACGTGGGGCCGGCGATCTTGACCATCTTGCGCCTGAAGCTGTTGCCCGAGGCCAGCAGGAAATACGTGATGAAGATGACAGCCAGCAATTGCCCGATGGACGTGGCCACGCTCAAGGTGCCCGACCACATGTACTCCTTGACGTCGAAGCGCGCATGTTCGATGGTGACGCGGGTGACGCCTTTGGCCGGCTTGACCGCGTTCTCCTGCGCCACCTGCTCCAGTTGCACGGCCGCCTGCTGCACCTTGTCCATGGCCGATTGGTGGCCACGCCGCGCACGCACGGCATCGCGCACCTTTTGGGTGGCATCGGGCAGCGATTCGAGCAGGTTGGTGGCATCGTCGCTGAGTGAATAGGCCGTCCAGCCTGCGGTGGTGCAGATGACCCCGATGATCAGCGCGGCACCAAGCGCGCGAGGCAGGCGGAATCGCTCCAACCAGTCAACGAGGGGGCTGAGCGCATACGTGGCGATGATGCCCAGCAACACGGGAATGAAAACAGCGCTGGCGACATGCAGCGCAAACAGCGTTCCCAGCACCGCCAGGATGGCCAGCGACACGCTGCGCACATCCACCGGCATGTGCAAGTGCATGCGTTGGGGCTCGTTGGGCAGTGGAGTGGGCTGGACCAGGCCCGCCATCTCTGGCGGCTGTTCAGGCGGTGGCGTGGTGGCGGGTGGAACAGGTGCGGGCGCAGGGGCGTTCATGAAGTGGCAAGGTAAGCGAAGCGCCGAATCGGCATTGAGGGGATACTGACACAACGCTCACCTCGCGGTCGCCAGTCATCCTTGGTGTCCTTGCATTACCCCATGAAATTCGCCAGCCGACACACCTTGTTGATCCTTGAAAAACCCGGCAGCTTCGCCCTGGCGGTGCTGAAGTCGTTCAAGGCCAACCAGGGCATGCTCCTGGCTGGTGCGGTGGCCTACTACGCGCTGCTGTCCATCGTGCCATTGCTGATCCTCTCGGTCATCGCCTTGTCGCATCTGTTGGATCAGGCCGAGTTGCTGCAAACCGTGGGGCGCTACCTCGAATGGCTGATTCCGGGCCAGTCCGGTGCCATCGTGCAGGAGCTGGCCCGCTTCCTGAGCCACCGGGAGGTGCTGGGCTGGGTGCTGCTGGGCAGCATGCTGTTTTTCAGCTCGCTGGCCTTCACGGTACTGGAGAACGCGATGTCGGTGATCTTTCACCACCGGGTGGCGGTCCGGCGGCGGCATGTGGTGATCTCTGCGGCGATTCCCTATGCCTACATCCTGAGCCTGGGTTTCGGGCTGCTCTTCGTCACGCTGGCGGCGGGCAGCCTGCAGGTGCTGGGTGAAAAGCACGTGGTGTTCTTGTGGCGCACGTGGTCGCTGGGGGGCCTCTCTGGCACGCTGCTTTATCTGCTGGGCCTGGCGGGTGAGGTCTTTGTGCTGGCGTCCATCTACCTGGTGATGCCGGTGGGGCGGCCGCCCTTGTCGCATGCCTTGTTCGGTGCCGTGGCCGCAGCCTTGCTGTGGGAGGTCTCTCGCCATCTGCTGCTGTGGTATTTCGCGACCCTGTCCCAGATCGGCACGGTCTATGGCACCTTGACCACGGCGATTGCCGTGCTGCTGAGCCTGGAGATCGCGGCCACGCTGCTCCTGCTGGGCGCGCAGGTGATTGCCGAGTACGAGCGCTTCGGGCTGGCCGACGAGAAACAGCCAGCAGAGCCTTTCACCACCGGTCCACTGGCTTGATAGGGATGGGCATGCGCCGAGGCAGAAAATACAATGACGGGCCGCTTCAGCTGTAAAGCGGTGCCCGGGCCCTGGCCCTTACAAATTCCGGAGAGCGATCATGAAAGAACTAGCCATTGTCAAATTGGCCAGAAGTTGGGCCGTGAATGAGGGCCGCATGAAGTGGGTGTCTCAGTCCAGTGGCAAGAGCAATCTCTACGCAGCCTTGACTGATGCCAAACGCATGCCTGCCGGTGGTTTCGCACCCTCCGAGGACTGGAGCCTGGTCTGTTTTGAAATGCCCTTGCTTGCCTCCTTGAATGTCAATGCCATGACGCATTGGTACACCAAAAAGGTGATCCAGAATCCAGCGCATTACCTCAAAGGGCACCAGCTGCGTGGCTACAAACCCGGCAACGCCCTGCAGGGCGATCTGGTGTTCTGGAAGATGAAGCAGAAAACAAATAAGTTGCTCTCTGCATTCGATCGGTTTGGCACCTCAGCCGATACCAGTGTGCCCTTTGGTCTGGATCATGTGGCCTTGGCCACCGGACAGTTGCAAGGGCAAGAGAGTGAGGTCATCAGCTTCTGGGAGTCGGGCTTGGTGGAGATCACGACGGTCGGCGCCATCACGGAGTCGGTGAGCCGGCAATTCGGTGAAGCGGAGTTCGATGTGAGCGTGTCACGGGGCCCTTGGTATTGGGGCTACTACCTTTGGTGATGCGTCAGCGCCAGGCGGCGCGTGATTGGAGCGATCAGATGACACCTCACCTCACCGTGCTGACCCTGGGCGTGGCCGACCTCGAACAGGCGGTGGCCTTCTACCGCGATGGCCTGGGTTTTGCGACCAAGGGCATCATCGGCGCCGACATCGAAAACGGCGCCGTCGCGTTTTTCAACTTGCAAGGCGGGCTCAAGCTCGCGCTGTGGCCGCGCCAGAGCATCGCGGCGGACACGGGTTTGGTGGAGCATCCGGCCTCGCCCACTGAAATGACCCTGGGCCACAACGTCGAGTCAGCGCAAGCAGTCGATGCCGTGATGGCGGTGGCGGTTCAAGCCGGCGCCAAGGTCATCAAGCCCGCGCAGGCTACCTTTTATGGCGGCTATGCCGGCTATTTTCAAGACCCGGACGGGCATGTCTGGGAAATCGCATTCAACCCAGGCTTGGCGGACCTGGGCTAGCTGTGTCGTCCGCAGGTCATGTCGATTTTGGCCATGGCCATTCGTCGTGCATCCAAGAGGGTCTTCCTCTGCCTCTTTTTTCAGGATTGAACAAACATGTCGAGCACCACCACCGCGACCAACACCGTCCGCCTCCACCGCGTGCTGCGCACGACGCCCGATCGGCTGTACCGTGCATTCCTTGATGCGGATGCCATGGCCAAATGGCTGCCGCCCAACGGCTTCACGGCCAAGGTCCATCACATGGACGCCCAGGTCGGGGGCACCTACAAGATGTCCTTCACCAACTTCACGACCGGCGGCAGCCACGCTTTTGGCGGCACGTACCTGGAGCTGGTACCGGGCGAGCGTATCCGCTACACCGCCGTGTTCGATGACCCGAACCTGCCAGGCGAGATGCAAACCACGGTCACACTGGTGAAGGCGTTCTGCGGCGTCGAAATCAGCGTGGTGCAGGAGGGCATCCCTGAGATGATTCCCACCGCAAGCTGCTATCTGGGCTGGCAAGAGTCCCTGGTGTTGCTGGGGCAACTCGTCGAAGCCGAGATCGCGGGTTAAAGGCTCAAGGATAGGCACATGTCACTCACCCTCTACTACCACCCGCTGTCCTCGTACTGCCACAAGGTGCTGGTCGCCCTGGATGAAAACGGCACGACTTTTGACAAGCGCCTCATCAACCTGGGTCAGGCGGATGACCGGGCCGAACTGGCGGCCATCTGGCCTTTGTGCAAGTTCCCGGTGATCCGTGACCACGCCCGTCAACGCGATGTGGCGGAGTCCTCGGTGATCATCGAGTACCTGGATCGCTTCTTCCCCGGCCCGCAGCCCCTGATCCCCGCTGACTGGGACACGGCCATCGAGGTGCGCCTGTGGGATCGCATCTTCGATAACCACGTGCAGGGTCCGATGCAGTCCATCGTCAGTGACCGCTTGGGCGGCGCCAAGGGCGACATGTCCCGCGCGCGGGCCAGCCTGCAAACGGTCTACCAGATGATCGACCGGCACATGGCCACCAAAACCTGGGCGGCCGGCGAGGCCTTCAGCATGGCTGATTGCGCGGCGGTTCCGGCGCTGTTTTATGCCAACACCATCGAGCCCTTGCCCGATGCGTGCCTGCACCTGCACGGTTATTTCGAGCGGCTCATGACCAGGCCATCGGCTCAAAAGGTATTGGCCCAGGCCAGGCCCTACTTCAACATGTATCCGTTCCAGGAAGGCATTCCCGAGCGGTTCAGGTGATTGGCAGGTGATGACGCATCAAGGCTGAGACCGCACCAGGCGCAGCCCGTTGGCCACCACCAGCAGGGTGGCGCCCAGGTCGGCAAACACCGCCATCCACATCGACGCGTGGCCGACCAATGCCAGCATCAGGAACACCAGCTTGATGCCGAGGGCCAGCGAGATGTTCTGCCAGAGCACGGCATGGGTGCGGCGCGACAGGCGGATCACCTCGGGGATGCGGCCCAGGTCGTCGTTCATGATGATCACGTCGGCCGCTTCCATGGCCGTGTCGGTGCCCATGCCGCCCATGGCCAGGCCGATGTCGGCCTTGGCCAGCGCGGGCGCGTCGTTGATGCCATCGCCAGTCATGGCGATGGGGCCGTGGCGCTGGCGCAGCTCATCGACGGCCTGCAGCTTGTCCTGCGGCAACAGTTGGCCGCGGATGTCGTCGATGCCCGCTTGCTCGCCGATGCTGCGCGCGGTGGCTTCGTTGTCGCCCGTGAGCATGACGGTGTGTACGCCCAAGGCCTTGAGCTCACTGATGGCTTGGCGTGACGAGGCCTTGATGGTGTCTGCCACGGCGAACAAGGCCAGCACGCCCTGCGTATCGCTGGCCAGCAGAGTGACGGTGTGGCCGGATTCCTCGTGGGTTTTGAGCTGCGCTTGGAGGGCAGCATGGCTTTGGCCACGCTCCTGGATCAGGCGGTGGTTGCCCAGCACATAAGTGGTGCCTTGGGCTTGCGCCTGCACGCCGCGCCCCGGCAAGGCCTCAAAGGCATCCACCGGCAGGCCTTCGGTGGCCAAGCCCAGGTGGATCGCCTGGGACACCGGGTGGTCCGAGCGGCCGGCCAATCCGGCGGCGATTCGGGCGATCTCCTGACGCTCGCCTTGCAGGGCCTCCCAGGTCACCAGTTTGGGTTGGCCGGCGGTGATGGTGCCGGTTTTGTCGAACGCGATCACTTTCAGCTCGCGGGCTTGCTCCAGGTACGTGCCGCCCTTGATGAGGATGCCTCGGCGCGCGGCGGCCGTGAGTGCGCTGACCACGGTCACCGGGGTGGAGATCACCAGGGCGCAAGGGCAGGCAATCACCAGCAAGACCAAGGCTTTGTAGATGGATGTCAGCCAGGTCCAGCCCAGCAGCCAGGGGGTGAGCAGGGCCACGGCCAGCGCGATCGCAAACACGGCGGGGGTGTAGATGGCCGCAAAGCGGTCCACGAAGCGCTGGGTGGGCGCGCGGCTGCCTTGCGCCTGCTCGACGGCGTGGATGATGCGGGCCAGGGTGGTGTCATCGGCCAGGGCCGTGACCTTGAACTGCAACTCACCCGTCTCGTTGACCGTGCCGGCAAAGACCGTGTCGCCGGCGGCTTTGTCCACGGGGATGCTCTCGCCCGTGACCGGTGCCTGGTTGATGGTGCTGCTGCCCTGGCTGACGATGCCGTCCAGCGGCACGCGTTCACCGGGGCGGATGCGCACCAGGCCACCCAGCGGCACCTGGTCGACCGGCGTGACCCGCCACTGACCATCGGGCTGCTGCACGTCTGCCTCTTGCGGGCTCAGGGCCAGCAAGCCCTGGATGGCATTGCGCGCTTTGTCCACGGAGCGGGCTTCGATCAACTCGGCGATGGCGTACAGCGCCATCACCATGGCCGCTTCGGGCCACTGACCGACGAGCACGGCGCCGGTGACGGCCACGGCCATCAGGGCATTGATGTTGAGCTTGAGTTGGCTGAGCGCCTTGAGGCCCTTGCGGTAGGTTTCCAGCCCGGACAAGGCGATGGCTGCGCCCGCCACCGCCAGGCCCAAAGCCTTGAACACGGTGGTCTCTGGGGCGAAGAAATGGACGCCCTCGGCGGCGATGGCCAGCGCCAAGGCCAGCGCGAGGCGCTGCCACCCTTCAGGGGCGGCGTGATCGTGGCCATGGTGGTCATCATCGTGCGCATGGTCGTGGTCGTGGGCATCCCCGCTGTGCGATCTGTTGGATGCCGTGACAGGCTGTGGATCAAAGCCCGCCTGGCGGATCGCCGCCAATGCCAAAGGCAGGGCGGTGTCTGAAACACGCAGCCCGAGGGTTCGGGCCCCGAGCTGAAAGCGCAAACCCTTGATCCCCTCGATGGGATCCAGCGCCCGCCGGATCTCGGCCTCTTCAATCGGGCAATCCATGCTGGCGATGCGGAACTGCGTCCATCCGGCGCTGACAGGCATCTGTCCGGTCGAAGGCAAGGGATCCGCGGGGTCTGCATGGTGGCCGCAGGCGCCACATCCGTGGTCGTGAGCAGGCGCGTGCCCGGTTTTTGGGGCGGCCTGGCCGGTCGATGAGGGCGATGTCGTCATACCGCCATTAGACCTCTTCATGACGATGTCGGTGTCCCCTAGAATCCTCGCATGCGATTTGACCGGGCCACTCGTACGTTGTGCACCTGGATGGCCGTGCTGGCCATCCTGATGACCACGTTCGCGCCGGTGATATCGCGAGCTTTGGGTGACGGCGCTGCACGCACCTGGCTGGAGGTCTGCTCCACGAGCAAGACTGCCCGAGCGCAGGTCGATGCTTTCGACAAACAGCAGCGGCCTGTTGAGGGTGGTCAGGCGCATGTCTTCGAGCATTGCCCGTACTGCGCGCTGCATGCCGATGTCGTGCCCGTGTTGCCAAAGCTGCCTCGTCTGTCCACGCCCTTGTCGCAGGCCCAGGACGTCCCGTCCGCTTTTCTGCATGCGCCCACGACGGGCCATGTCTGGCTCAACGCGCAGCCAAGGGCCCCACCGTTGTCGGCTTGATCGCCCCCATCAAGCTTTTTCAGGGCTGACACGTCAGGCGCTCACCACCAGGGTGGGTTTTTTGGCCGGCGTGCGCCCTGTCTGTCCCCGACACGGTGAGATCCGACAACATGAACCCCAGTACAACGCTTCTGGTGGCCGCTCTGGCCATCGCCTTCCCCTTGGCCGGCCGTGGCGCCGATGCCCCCGACCCGCTTGATGCGCCCACCCGGACGCTGGGCGTGGTCACCATCACGGCCACACGCCCCACCTCGCTGCCCACGCAGATCCCGACCACCACCGAAGGCCTCACGCGCCAGGAGATCGAGCGCACCGTCAACGCGACGGACAGCGAAGACGCGCTCAAGTACTTCCCCAGCCTGCTGGTGCGCAAGCGCTACATCGGCGACTACAACCACGCCGTGCTGTCCAGCCGTGCCTCGGGCACGGGCAACAGCGCGCGCTCGGCGGTGTATGCCGATGGCATCCTGCTGTCCAACTACCTGGGCAATGGCGTGGGCGGGCTGTCCTTCCCGCCGCGATGGGGCCTGGTGACGCCCGAAGAGATCGAGCGCGTCGATGTGATGTATGGCCCGTTTTCGGCCATCTACCCGGGCAATTCGGCCGGGGCGGTGGTCGATTACGTGACACGCATGCCCACCAAGTTCGAGGCACACGTCAAGGTGGGGTACGTCTCTCAACCCTTTGATTTGTACGACACGCACACCACCTACAAGGCCTGGCAGGCCAGTGCCTCCCTGGGAGACCGCTCGGGCGATTGGGCCTGGTGGATCAATGTCAACCACACCGACAGCGAAGGGCAACCCTTGACCTTCCCGACGCGCCTGGTGAGTAAAGGGGTCGCGGGATCGGCAGGCACCAGCGTGACTGGTGCCGTCCTGGGCGCCGACAACGCCAACCTGCCCTGGTACATCCTGGGCACAGGCACGCAGTACCACACCCGGCAGGATCACCTCAAGGTCAAGCTGGCGTATGAGGTGACGCCTACCGTGCGCGCCAGCTATGTGCTGGGCCTGTGGCAGAACAAGGCTGAGGGACAGTCGGTGTCCTACCTGCGCGATGCCGGCGGGCAGCCGGTCTACGGTGGGGCCATCAACATCGGGGGTGCAAGCTACGCCAACCTGGGCGGCGGTGATTTCCCGGTCACGCGTGAAAGTTTGCTGCACGCCATGCATGGCTTGTCGGTCAAGAGCCACACGCGTGGCGAATGGGATTGGGAGGTGGCCGCCAGCCTCTACGACTATCACCGCGATGACAAGCGGCAGAACGGTGCGGCCAATGTCCAGCCCTTGGCGCAGACGGGCGGTGCCGGCACGCTGGCCGATGGCAGCGGCACCGGGTGGAACACCTTGGCTTTCAAGGGCACGTGGCGACCGCCGCAGGGCGAGGGCGCGCATGTGGTCGACTTCGGGTATCAGCGAGACAGCTATCAACTGCGTTACCTGACCACGTCCCTCAGCGGCAACTATCTGGTGGATGCGCCGCCGGCCACGCTGCCAGACAATGCCACCAATGTTCAGGGGGACGCCGTGCTGCAGAGCCTGTACGTGCAGGACACCTGGAAACTGGCCCCCCGCTGGAAAACGGTGCTTGGCCTGCGCGCCGAGCACTGGAAGGCTTTTCATGGCCTGACCGATTTCAGCAACGGCAGCACCCTCACCGGTCCGATGGCGGTCTACCCATCACGCATTGAGAACCATGTCTCACCCAAGGCGGCGCTGTCCTGGCAATGGCTGCCCGACACCGTGCTCAAGGCCTCGGTGGGTCGCGCCGTCCGCATGCCGACCGTCAACGAACTCTACGGCGCCACCGCCACGGCCAACAGCCAGAGCATCAACGATCCGAACCTGCGCCCGGAAAAATCATGGACGGCCGAGCTCAGCGCCGAGAAGGACCTGGGCGCCGCCATCGCACGCATCACCTTCTTTGCCGAGGACACGCGCGATGCCATCTATTCGCAGACCACGCTGGTGAGCGGCGCCACCGTCAGCCGCGTGCTCAATGTGGGCCGCATCGCGACCTCCGGCCTGGAGGCGGCCTTGAACAGTCAGGACTGGCTGGTCGATGGGCTCAGTTTGCAGACCAGCCTGACCTATGCCGATTCGATCATCAAGGAGAACACCGGCTTCCCTGACACCATCGGGCGCTGGCAGCCGAACATCCCGCGCTGGCGTGCCACCGCCATGGCGAGCTACCGCTTCGACGACCGCTGGACCGCCACCTTGGGCGTGCGTCACAGTGGCCGTCAGTACCGCACGCTCAACAACAGCGATGTCAACGGCTTCACCTACCAGGGCGTGAGTGCCTACACCACGGCGGACGTGCGGGTGGTCTGGCGCCTGTCCCAACAATGGACGGCGGCCTTCGGGATCGACAACCTGAACAACGACAAGTACTGGAACTTCCACCCGTACCCGCAGCGCAGCTACTTGGCCGAGCTCAAGTTCGATCTGTAAGCCCCTCAAAACACGGTGCGACGCTTGACTCTTATAAACTTCGGGCCTTGTTTTTGATCCGCCACATGGCGCCCGACCCGGCGCTGGGAGATGCACTTGGCAGGCCAGCTTGGATCGGACGTTGATGTTTCCGCCTTTCTTTTTCTGCCCGATGGCGGTGCGATGGGCGAGCGCGTTCGCGCCTTCGATTGGACGACGACACCGCTGGGTGATCCGCGCCATTGGCCGCAGTCGCTCAAGACGATCGTCAACCTGCTGCTGACCGCCAGGCAACCGATGTTCCTGGCCTGGGGGCCGGAGCAAACCTGGCTCTACAACGATGCCTTTGGGCCCATCCTGGGCCACAAACATCCTTGGGCGCTGGGCCAGCCCAGCCGGCAGGTGTGGTCGGAGGCCTGGGCGGATCTGGCGCCGCTGTTTGGCCGGGTCTTTGCTGGCGAGCCGGTTCACATGCAGGGTTTCACCGTGGGGTTGGATCGCCAGGGCCGCATAGAAGACGCGACCTTCGACTTTTCATACACCCCAGTGCTGGACGATGGTGCGGCCATCGCCGGCCTGTTTGGCGTGTGCATCGAGACCACTGAGAGGTTGCGGGCCGAGCAGCTTCAAGCCGAGGCCATGGCCACGCAGCGCCGGCAGTTCGAACAGGCGCCGGGCTTCATCATCGTGATGAAGGGACCTGACCATGTGGTCGATTTCGTCAACGATGCGCACCGCGAAGTGTTCGGCAGTGGCGCCTGGATCGGCCAGACCATCCGGCATGCATTCCCCAGCCTGGAGGGCCAAGGCTTCTTCGAGTTGCTGGACAAGGTCTATGCCACGGGGGATTCCTTCAACGCCGACCGTGCCGAGGTGCGTTTTCGTCGCAGCCCGGATGGCCCCGAGCTCATCCGCTACCTCAGCTTTGTCTATGCCCCCACCACCGATGCGTCGGGGGCCATCAATGGCATCTTCTGCGCTGGCGTCGATGTGACGGGTGCTGTTGAGGCTGAACAGGCACTGCAAGGCGGCCTGGTGCGCCAGGCCGTGCTGGTCGAGCTGGCCGAACGGTTTCGGGACATCTCGGATCCGGCAGAGCTGTCATATGCCTCCGCCGAGGTCCTGGGCCGCGCGCTGGGCGTGAGCCGGGCCGGTTACGGCACGGTCGACACACGGGCCGAGATCATCACCATCGAGCGCGACTGGAACGATGACGGCATCCAGAGTCTGGCCGGTGTCCTGCGGTTTCGGGATTACGGCTCTTACATCGAGGACCTCAAGCGCGGCGAGACCGTGGTCGTGTC
>CANBUA010000005.1 GCA_947372535.1 Burkholderiales bacterium | reverse complement strand
CACAAGCTGCGTGTGCAGGCCAAGCCTTATGGCGTGGTCAAGATCGATGCGGCGCCCGGCATCATCAACATCACCTTCCGGCCCAATGCACCGATCGAGCCCTTGAAGATCATCGAGCTGGTGCAGAAGAACAAGCACATCAAGCTGGCCGGCAATGACAAGCTGCGGGTAGAAAAAGCCTTGTCCGACCCCAAGGACCGGGCCCAGTATGTGCGTGATCTGCTGAGGGCCTTGGGTCAGCCGATCAAGGCTTGATGCCCGGGGCCTTGACGCCAAGCATGTCGGCGCCCAGTGCCTCGGCCACCTCGATCCCATCCACGCCGGCAGACATGATGCCGCCCGCATAGCCCGCGCCCTCACCGGCCGGGAACAGGCCTTTGACATTGAGGCTCTGGTAGTTCTTGCCCCGCGTGATGCGCAAGGGCGACGAGGTGCGCGTCTCGACGCCGGTCAACACGGCATCGGGCATCGAGAAGCCCTTGATTTGTTTTTCGAAGGCCGGCAAGGCTTCGCGGATGGCATCCAGCGCATAGATCGGCAGGCTGCCGTTGCCCTTTTGAGCCAGGTCCGTGAAGTTCACACCTGGCTTGTAAGACGGCATGACGCTGCCCACGCTGGTGCTGCGCTGGCGCTTGATGAACTCGCCCACCAGGGCCCCGGGCGCCTGATAGCCACCGCCGCCCAGTTGATAAGCCCGTGACTCCCAGAACCGCTGGAAGGCCATGCCATCGAGCGGGCTGACTGGCCCCTCCTTCAAGCCATCCTGCCGATAGTCTTGCGGCGTGATGCCCACCACGATGCCGGCATTGGCGTTGCGCTCGTTGCGCGAGTATTGGCTCATGCCATTGGTGACCACGCGCTCGGGCTCAGAGGTCGCGGCCACCACCGTGCCGCCGGGGCACATGCAGAAGCTGTAGACCGAGCGGCCATTGCTGGCGTGGTGCACCAGCTTGTAATCCGCCGCGCCCAGGATCTCATTGCCGGCATTGGGCCCGAAACGCGCCTGGTCGATCAGTCCTTGCGGGTGCTCGATGCGGTAGCCGATGGAAAAGGGCTTGGCCTCCATGTACACGCCACGGCCATGCAGCATGGTGAAGGTGTCGCGCGCGCTGTGGCCCAGGGCCAGCACGACGTGGTCGGTGCGGATCTGCTCGCCACTGGCCAGGGTGATGCCGCGGATGTGGCGCGCACCTTCATCGCCTTCGATGAGCACATCGGTGACATGCTGCTGGAAGCGAATCTCGCCGCCCAGGGCTTCGATGTCGGCGCGCATTTTCTCGACCATGCTCACCAGGCGGAAGGTGCCGATGTGGGGCTTGGCCACGAAGAGGATCTCATCGGGCGCACCGGCCTTGACGAACTCAGTCAAGACCTTGCGCGTGAGGTGGCGCGGATCGCTGATCTGGCTCCAGAGCTTGCCGTCAGAGAACGTACCGGCCCCACCTTCGCCGAACTGCACATTCGATTCAGGATGGAGCACCCCCTGGCGCCACAGGCCCCAGGTGTCCTTGGTGCGTTCGCGCACTTCCTTGCCGCGCTCCAGCACGATAGGGCGCAAGCCCATCTGCGCCAAGATCAGCGCCGCAAAAATGCCGCAAGGGCCAAAGCCGATGACCACGGGGCGGTGACGTTGATCGGATGCCAGGAAATCGGCCTGCGCATGGCCCACAAAGTGATACCCCGTGTCAGGCGTCAGGCGCACGTGCGGATCGCCGGCAAACTGCTGCAGCAAGGCTGCTTGCAGCGCCTCGGGCAGTTCGCAGTCGATCGTGTAGATCAGGACGATGGCTGATTTCTTGCGCGCGTCGTAGCTGCGCTTGAAGACCGTGAAAGCGGTCAGGTCAGCATCATGGATGCCCAGTCGGGCAACGATGGCCGGGCGCAAGGCGCTCTCGGCATGGTCCAGGGGAAGACGTAATTCGGTGATTCGCAGCATCGGTGCGATTGTCTACGACAGCGAGCACGACGGGCCCACCTGGATCGGTGGCACCTCGCCGCGTCGTGTCCGAGCGGCTCAGGTTCAGCCGCCCTTGCTGCAGCGCTTGCCAGGGTTCTTCTTGCTGCGCGTGTGCGAACCGCGCTCCAGGCTGCGGCGCTGACCCTTGCGGTCGGTGACGGTGGCACCAGCGATCGCGGCAGGACGTGGGGTGGCGCGGCGATCCGCTTCGGTGACGATTTTGTTGCCCATGATGGCTCCGGAGAATGAGTATTGGTAAAGGCCGGTATTAGGCCACAAAGAATGGGATAGGCGCCACGCATTCGTGGCGCCTATCGAGGAATATTCAACTCAGAGAGAGGCGACTTGCCTCGCTCAGGGCGTCACGTCCAGGCCAGTGATCGTCACAGGCGTGGTCGGGACATTGCTGTACCCGCCCGTCAAACCTGCATTCACCGCCCCCGCCTGGATGGCATTGACCACGGACCGACCACTGGTGATGTGCCCAATCACGACATACCCCGGCTGGGATGTGCTTTTCCAGTCATAAGCAGCACTGTTGTTGCCCAGATTGAAGAAAAACTCTGAAGTATCAGCCAGCGAACTCGTGCTGCGCGCCATGGCGATGGTGCCATCGGTATTGCTTAAAGTTCTGGGGGCATTGAGCTCGTCCAGAATTTTTTGAGTGACCGTTCGTGCACCCGCTTTTTCGATCATGCCAGAGACAAACCGCCCCCCACGAACCACTTGAGGCGCAGTACCGCCGTTGATAACCTGATGAAAAATGGTGTTGACATAGTGTTCGCCATTATCGACACCAGTGCCGTCGTCGTAGGCATAAGTCAAGAAGCTCCTGACTGTTTCAGGTGCGGACTGAGGATCGAGTTCAACCTCGATGGTGCCTGCAGTCGTCGTGAACGTCACAACCGGTTTGCCTTCCAGGGCGTACTTGACCGGGCCAGCTGACTCCGCACTGCCATTGCTGATTTTGAAGGACAGCACGTAATAAATGGGCCTGCATTTGAAGGTGACCTGTGTATCCGTGGCGACAACGCCTGGATCCACATCGCAGGAGTTGCCTTCTTCGCCAACGGCCGATACACCAGCCAGCCTTTTGCCAGTGATGGTGAAGTCGGCAGATTGACCAATGACCACAGCACCGTTGGTCGTGCCTGTCAATTTGCCGCTGATGCTGGTGATTTCAGGACCGGTTGAAGAAGGCGTCGAAGGGTTCGCCGGCGCATTGCCATCGTTGAAATCGCCACCACCGCAAGCCGTAAGGGCCGCCAGCGCCAACATCGAAGCCATGTGAAAAAACGCCCTGCGCCCCGTACTACTTGCCAAACCATTGCGAAACATTGAAATCACCTTTTTCCAAAGAACCAGCAGTGTTCTGATCAGAACGCCCGCCCTCATTTTTCCTGAGGCATTTTAGGCAGGATCGCCAGCATCCTTCCCTCGCGACAACCCTCGATCCAAGGGATGCTCGCCCCGCAAACTGTAACAAGACTGCTGAAATGCTGTGACGGCTTACTCGTCAAAATGGCTCTTCGGTGAAAGACGAAGCGCCCATCTGCCTGACCGTCTTGGCATCCAACCCGCAAACACGAGCCAGCGCCATGACGGGCAAGCCCGCCTGGCGCTGGCTGCTCAGCCATTGCACGAGCGCCTGCGTCATGCGGCGCGATGGATCGGCCCAGGCAGGCGCGGTTGAGCAGGTGCACCGACAAGCCATGCAACGCCATCGCACGATGTCGCCCTGACGGACATGCGGGCGCCCGTCTCGCGGCACATCGCGCCACCAGGACGGCCGCCGGGCATGACGCACCATGGGCGTTGAGGCGGCACAAATCGGACATTCATTGGGGGGATTCATGCTGCACCTCCCGCCTTGTGCACCAGCCGGTTGACAGCCTGGATCAAGGCCGCCAGCGACGCAGTGGTCAGGTTGGCATGCTGCCCGGCACCATACACGCCGCCTGCCAAGGCTGGCGAGCCGACTTCCACCCAAGCCAGCGCCATGGCGTCCGATCCTTCGCCGATGGAATGCTCTTCAAAGCTCCGCAGTTGTGCACCTGCAGGCAAGTCGAGCCCCTGAATGGCATGCCACGCAGCATCCAATGGGCCATTACCCTGGCCTTGCATGCGCCGCTTGCCCTCTGGCGTCTGCAACACGATGTCGATTTGGGTGCCGCTGGCCCCCTCTTCGTGAACATGGTGGTGCAACAGGTCATACGGGCCAGCGCCCTTGAGGTATTCAGCATGGAAGACGTCCCAGAGCGCCTGCGGCGTCATCTCCTTGCCGGTGTCGTCCGCCATGGCCTGGACCACGCCGCTGAGTTCGACCTGCGCTCTGCGCGGGATCACCAAGCCATAGGCAGATTCGAGCAGATAGGTGATACCGCCCTTGCCGGACTGGCTGTTGACACGGATCACCGCTTCGTAGCCACAACCGACATCCGCCGGGTCAAGCGGCAAATAAGGCACGCGCCAGGGCTCATCAGGCTGCTGAGCGGCCAGCCCTTTGCGAATCGCATCTTGGTGCGAGCCTGAAAATGCCGTGAAAACGAGATCGCCTGCATAAGGATGGCGTGGATGAACAGGCAGGCCGATGCACTGCTCGACCGTGCGGGCAATGCCCGGCAAATCGTCAAAAATCAAGCCGGGATGCACGCCCTGGCTGTAGAGGTTCAAGGCCAGTGTCACCAAGTCGACGTTGCCGGTACGCTCGCCATTGCCAAAGAGGCAGCCCTCCACCCGCTGCGCACCGGCCATCAGGGCGAGCTCAGTCGCGGCTACCGCCGTGCCACGGTCATTGTGCGGGTGCACGCTGAGGATGACGCTGTCGCGTCGGGCCAGGCGGCGGTGCATCCACTCGATCTGATCGGCATACACATTCGGTGTACTGGCCTCCACCGTCGCGGGCAGGTTGATGATGACGGGCCGATCCGGCGCAGGCTGCCAGACCTCGATGACCGCATTGCAGATGTCCAGCGCCACCTCGGGCTCGGTCTGGCTGAAGGTCTCGGGGCTGTACTGCAAGGTCCACTGTGTCTCGGGTTGGGCTTGCGCCAAGTCATGGATCAAGCGGGCGCTGTTCACCGCCAAGGCCTTGACCCCGTGTTGATCCGTGCCAAAGACCACGCGGCGCCAAGCCGGCGCGGTCGCGTTGTAGAGGTGGACGATGGCGCGGGGGACACCGCGCAAGGCCTCGAAGGTCTGGCGGATCAGGTCTTCCCGGGCTTGGGTGATGACTTCGATGGTGACGTCCGGCGGAATGTGCCCGCCTTCGATCAAGGTGCGCACGAAGTCAAAATCCGTGCGGGAAGCTGCCGGAAAGGCCACCTCGATCTCCTTGAAGCCGATGGCCACCAGCGTCTTGAACAAACGCAGCTTGGTCTGGCCGTTCATCGGCTCGAACAGAGCCTGGTTGCCATCACGCAGGTCGGTGCTCATCCAGATGGGCGCACGCGTCAATCGCTGAGCGGGCCAAGTGCGGTCGGGCAAGTCGACCGCCGGGGCGGGTTGGTACTTGAAGGAGGGATCGGCGAGCATGGTCATGGCGGGCTTTCTTCGAGGGATGAAGGGCCAGCTGGCATGACGCGGGTGCGTCGATGAACAAAGCAAAACGCCAGCTGGGATGCTGGCGTTGCGAAGGTCTCAAGCGCTAGAACAGGTCAATCAAGCGCGTGCGTCTCCAGGCCAGCCGAGGTGGCTAGCGCTAGTAGCTTGTTGAGGACGCGAGAGAAGGTCATGGCAAAGAGTTTGCCGCAGGAGTGGCAAAGGGTCAAGTGCTTCACCGGATGTTCCCGCTGCGGCTTTCAAATCTCAGGCCTCGCGCAGGAACTGTTCACGAAATGCCTGGCAAAAGGCCTCCGTGCCAGTGAGCGAGAGCGTCACTGTGTGACGCGGCGCGCCGGCCGGCTCGACGTGGACCGTGAACACGCCGCGCTGCGAGTCGTAATCCAATTGCTCCACCGTGGACACCTCCGTCACATCTTGCATGTCCACATCCCAGTCACGCCCCTCGTCGATGGGGCCACGGCCCAAGGGAAAGCGGCGATGCGCCCAGGCCAGCACCTGGGCCAACTCAGCGCGCACGGCCTGGCGCTGGCTGGGCCCCACGGAGGCCATGGCCTCGAAAGTGCCCACGCCTTCGGTGTCTTCGCTGTGGTCGAAATCGAGGTATTTCAGCTGCATGGCGCCAGCTTATCGAAGAGTTCGACGCCGTTGAATCCCCCGGGGATAATCAGCGGATTTGAACTGGGTTGCTTCAAGCGGCCTGCCCTCCATTGTTTTTCCTGCGCCCTGCCATGTCTTCTGCTGCCCAAGAATTCGCCCCCGGGCTGGTCATCCAGCGTTTCACGCCACCCATGGGGCTGGCCTGGTTCAAGGCGATCGCCTTCGACATGGACTCCACGCTGATCAACATCGAATGCATCGACGAGATCGCCGATGCAGTTGGGAAAAAGGCTGAAGTGGCCGCCATCACCGAAGCGGCCATGCGTGGCGAGATCACCGACTTCAAGGACAGCCTGCGCCGACGCGTGGCCTTGCTCAAGGGCGTGCCCGCGCAGGCCTTGCAGCAGGTCTTCGAGCAGCGCTTACTGATCAACCCCGGTGCACACGAACTGATCGACGCAGCCAAAACAGCCGGCCTGCAGACCTTGCTGGTCTCGGGCGGCTTCACCTTTTTTGCCGACCGCGTCAGAGAGCGGCTGGGCATGCACGAGGCGCACTCGAACGTGCTGGAGGTCGAAGGTGGTGTGCTGACGGGCCAGGTGCTGGGCGACATCGTCGATGGCGAGGCCAAGAAGCAGCACCTGCTGGCCCTGTGCCGCCGCATCGGCTGCGATCCGCTCAAATCCATCGCGGTAGGCGATGGCGCCAATGACCTGCCGATGATGGGTGTAGCGGGCCTGAGCGTGGCCTACCACGCCAAGCCCAAGGTGCGCGAGCAGGCGATGGTCGCCATCAACGAAGGCGGCCTGGACCGCCTGCTCGAAGTCCTGAACTGACGCGGCGGGCCAGCGTTCAGGCAGGCTCGGCCATCACCACGATGCCATCCTCATCGGCATAGAGCCAATCGCCCGGGCGCACCCAGACGCCCTGGATCTGCACCGCCACGTCCTTCTGGCCTTCGTTGCGCTTCTCAGTCGGCAAGGGCATGGACGCCAGGGCCCGGATGCCCACCTCGCATTCAGCCAACTCGGCCACATCGCGCACGCAACCATCGACGATCACGCCAGCCCAACCGTTTTTGGCCGCTGCTTTGCCCAGGTTGCCGCCCACCAGGGCACGGCGCAAAGAAGCACCGCCATCGACCACCAGGACGCGGCCCTGGCCAGGTGAATCGACCGCGGCCTTGACCAGCGAGTTGTCCTCGAAACACTTGACCGTGCTCACGGGGCCGGCGAATTTGAGGCGTTTGCCGAAATCCCTGAACACGGGCGGCAGCACGCGGAAGGCGCCATCGGTGTCGTTCTTGTGCGCATCGCACAGGTCGCAGGTGACGAAATCATTCATATGGGAAAGTCCTTTCTGGGCGTATTTTGACCCGAGTGCGCCTCACTGGACCCCCGAGCCGGAACCTTCAGCCGAATCGACGACAATCCCGGGCTTGACGCGCCCCACACCCCGCATGAGAGAGCCTCTGCCCCAGCCCATCGCACCCCGCCCCTGGTGGAGGCTGGCGCTTGTGTGGCTGACCGGGCTGGGCTTGCTGGCCTGGTTGCTGCACCAGGTGCCGTTGCAAAGCCTGGGCCAGATGCTGGGCAGCGCATCCCCGGCTGCATGGGCCTTGACCTGCGCAGGCTTGGCGCTGAGCTATGGCTGGCGAGCCGCGCGCTTGCAAATCGTCTTGGGTTTGGATGAGCGCACTGGCGGCAAGCGCTGGGCCGGTCTGCGCCTGGATGCCCTGCGCGTGATTCTGATGCACAACGCCGCCGTGAACCTGCTGCCGATGCGCGCGGGCGAGTTGAGCTTTCCATGGCTGGCCGCCAAACACCTGAACATGCCGCTGGATGCCAGCGTGGCCAGCCTGCTCTGGATGCGCTTGCAGGACCTGGCCGTGCTGCTGGCCTTGGGCCTGTTGATGTGGCCTGGCTTGCATGACGGGCTGCGAGCGGCTGGACTGGCCTTGCTCGTGACCGGCTGGCACGGTGGCATCTGGCTGCTCAACTGGCTGCATGGGCGGCTGCCCGCGGCCAACGCGGGTGCAGTGGGGCCCGGCTGGGCGCGCCTGATTGACAAATTCCACAAGGCCTTGCTCGATCCGCACCACCACCGCTGGTCGGCGTGGGCGCTGACCTGGGCCAACTGGACGACCAAACTGGCCGCTGGCGCCTGCCTGCTCGCAGCATTGACGCAACACCCGTGGCGCGACGGCTGGGCGGGTGCGCTGGGTGGTGAGCTGGCGGCCGTGGTGCCCATCCAGGGACCTGCGGGCTTTGGCACTTACGAAGCCGGTGTGTGGGCCGCCTACGCCCTGCACACGGGCGCCTCCTCAGGGGCGGCATCGGCCATCGTGCCGGCCGCCCTCGCCTTGCACCTCTGTTTCCTGCTGTGTGCCGTCACCGCCGGGCTGGTGGCCTGGATCACGCCTTCGTGGTCCACCCCGCATCTTCCCGACTGACGTCAACCCCGCGAATCGGTTAAAAACCCCCTTCATGACTGTTGCGCCCATGGCCACCATAGCTTCCTCTGCCGACCAGACCCATCGCCTCTCGATCGTGGTGCCCATGTACAACGAGGTCGACAACGTCGAGCCCTTCGTGACCGCCGTGCATGAGGCCTTGAAGGACTATGCCCAGGCCTGGGAGCTGATCCTCGTCAACGATGGCAGCCGCGATGGCACCCAGCAGGCGCTGGATGAACAGGCCAAACTGCGCGGGCCCCACGTGCGTCCCATCCACCTGTGGCGCAACTTCCGTCAGACCGCCGCCATGCAGGCCGGCATCGATGCTTCGCGTGGCGACGTGATCGTCACCCTGGATGGCGATTTGCAGAACGACCCCAAGGACATCCCCGCGATGGTCGATTACCTGATCGCCAAGGACCTGGACCTGGTGGCCGGCTGGCGCCAGAACCGTCAGGACGGCATGGTGCTGCGCAAGATCCCGTCAAAAATCGCCAACCGTTTGATCCGCAGCATCACGGGCTTGCAGTTCCAGGATTTGGGTTGCAGCCTCAAGGCTTACCGTGCCAGTGTGCTCAAGCGCGTCAAGCTCTATGGCGAGATGCACCGATTCATACCGGCCTGGATGGCCACCGTGACCTCGCCCGCCCGCATGGCCGAGTTGCCCGTGACGCACCATGCCCGCACGCGCGGTGAATCCAAGTACGGCATCTCTCGCACCTTGCGCGTGGTGCTGGACCTCCTGGCCGTCAACTTCTTCCTGCGCTTTGCGGGCCGGCCCGGTCACTTCTTTGGCGGCGTCGGCCTGGGCGTGGGCTTGCTCGGCACGCTCATCCTGAGCTACCTGGGCGTGCTCAAACTCTTGGGCGAATCCATCGGCGGACGGCCTTTGCTCTGGCTGGGCTTTTTCTGCGTGCTCGGTGGCCTGCAGTTCCTGACCACCGGCGTGCTGGCCGAGTTGCTGATCCGCATCTACTACGAACGGGGTGATGCCGCCCCGTACCATACGACCCACGTCGCGCCCATGGACCAGGCCCAGGGTTGGCACCTGGCTCATGGCAGCCTTACCCAAGCTCCCGCACCATGAACACCACCACTGACTCCGTGACACCCACCGTGGCTACACCACGCACCGTGCACCGTTGGCCTCGCCTGTGGGGCCGCCGCACCTCTTTGCTGCTGGCATTGGCCGTGGTGCTGCTGATCTACCGCTTGGGTGTCGTGCATTACAGCGGGATCTCGCTCTTCTTCGATGAAGCGCAGTACTGGGACTGGTCGCAGCAACTTCAGTGGGGCTATTACTCCAAGCCACCCATGATCGCGCTGCTGATCAAGCTGGGCACCCTGGTCTTTGGCGACGGCATCATCGGCGTGAAGATCATGAGCATGCTTTGTTACACGGGGACGGCCATCGCGATGGTTGGGCTGTCGCGGGCCTTGTGGCCCACCTCCAGCGGCGTGCGCACTGGCGTCGTGGCCGGTGCGGTCTTCCTGACCGCGCCCATGACCGGCATGCTGGGCATGTTTGCCAGTTCGGATGCGCCCTTGCTGCTGTGCTGGACCCTGGCCTCCTGGGCCCTGTGGCGCGCCCAGGTCACCAACCGAGTCGGCCTGTGGCTGATTTGCGGCGCACTGTGCGGCCTGGGTTTGATGAGCAAGTACACGATGGCCGCTTTTGCCATCACGGCCATCTGGACCTTGTGGGGCGTGCAAGGCCCCAAGCGCGGCATCTTGCGAGCCGGCCCCTGGTTGGCCCTGGCTGCTGCGCTCGTGGTGATCAGCCCCAACATCATGTGGAACGCCAAGATGGGCTTTCCAACCCTGATCCACACCGCCGAGATCACCACGCGATCGTCACGTGATGGGGGCATTGTCTCGGCCCTGACCTTCCTGATTGGCCAGTTGTTGATGCTCGGGCCCGTCGCGGTGATCGCCAGCGTTTGGCTCCATCGCAAAGGCCCGCCTGCGCCGGTGGAAGTCGCGGGCGCCAGCCAATGGGCCGCGTCCAGCCAGATGATGCCACCCAGCCAATGGGCCTCCAACAGCCAGCAGGCCAGCATCTTGCCCAGCGAAGCCGTCCCCAAGACCAAAGCAACACGCTCGTCCGCCTACTACCTGGCCTCGGTCACCTCCTACCGTTACCTGGTGGCACTGAGCGTGCCGCTGCTCGTGTTGGCCACGATCCAGGCCGTGCTGGCCGATGCGCACTTGAACTGGGCCGCCCCGGCCATGATCGGCTTGGTGCTGCTGGTGGCCTCTCGCCTGAGCCCGCCCTTGGTGCCGCTGGCCAACATCCGCCCCAACCAGTGGCTGTGGATCACCTTGATCAGCAACGTGCTGTTGACTGGCGCCGTGGTGCATGCCCACGACTTCCTGGGCGACAAGTTGCCCCCCAAATTCGACGTGCTGGTGCGCATGCGCGGCTGGCATGCGGCCTTCGAGCAACTCGATGCCTCACTGGATGATCCGCGGCTCAAGGGGCTCCCGGTGGTGGCAGACAAGCGCTTGCTGCTGGCCCAGGCCTCCTATGAATGGCGCAAGCACACAGGCTTTCATGTCATGGCCTGGAACCCGCTGGGCCTCAAGCAGGACCACTACCAGTTGCAGCACAGCATGCCTAACACCGTGGGGCAGGACGTGCTGGTCTTGAGTGATGACAGCACCAATGTCAGTGCCATCCTGGCGCGTTTTGCCTGGACGCGTGATGTAGCCCAGAGCACCGTGCAAGTCGGCATTGATCGACAGATCCATTTGAAGCTGGTGCTGGCGCGTGGCTTTGTGGGCTACGACAACGCCACCTACAAAGAGCAGAGCGGCACCGCGGGCACCCGCACGGAAGACACGCCCTTCACCGAACAGAAAAAGCCGTGAGCACCCTGCCCCCAGACTTCGACGAGCCCGCGCCCGTCGAAGCCCCCATGCGTGACACCCGCCTGGTTTGGGCGGGTTTGTTCTTGAGCATGGCCGTGTTTTCCAAAGTGCCGGCCGTGGATTTGTGGGTGTCGGCGCGCTACTGGCGAGCCGGCGAGGGATTTTTTGCGGCGCAGGCCCACTGGATCCAGTTCTCTTACCTCTACACCCCCAGCATCGGGCGCGGCATGCTTGTTCTGGCGGCGCTGTTCCTCGTGGTCTCGCCCTGGTTGATCCGATGGGCGCAAGGCAAAACCGGCCCCCGTGAGGTCGACCTGCAAGCCTTGATCGGCACGACCTGGCGCCGCACGGCCATCGCCTTGCTGTTGGTGGGTGGCATCAGTTCCGGCCTGCTGGTCGAGGTGGCATTCAAGGGCCATGTGGGCCGCCCTCGGCCCGTACAAACCGTGGAGTTTGGCGGCACAGAACCTTTCCACACGGTCTTCGAGATGGGCACCGACCCAGTGCACCACAAGAGCTTCACGAGTGGGCATGCCGCCGTGGGCTTCAGCCTGATGGCCTTGGGGCTGTGTGCCAGCCCGGTGTGGCGCCGCCGCTGGTTCTTCGCGGGCCTGTTCACGGGCAGCGTAGTGGGCCTGGGCCGCATCATGCAAGGTGGACACTACATCAGCGACGTGGTGTTCTCCTTCTACACGGTATGGTTGACGTGCGAACTGGTAGCCTATGGCTTCAGGCGATACGACCTGAGCAAGCTGCCACCGCATCATCCTGACAGGATCGGCCCGCGCCGAGCCTTGCGCTGAACCTTCTTCGCTTCTCTTGCCCCACATGTCTTCCAGCGTTGTTTTTGATTACACCCGCCAGGACGCCTCCGGCGCCAGCTGCACCGCCCATGCCTGGGCCAAGGTGCCCGCGGCTTTGCCGCCGGATGAACGCGCCCAGGTGAAAGCCCGCATCAAGGCGCAGCTCAAGGCGCAGAACGCTGTGCTGATCGCCCACTACTACGTCGATGGTGATTTGCAGGACCTGGCCATGGAAACCGGCGGCTGCGTGTCCGACTCGCTGGAGATGGCGCGCTTTGGCCGCGACCACCCAGCGCAGACCGTGATCGTGGCCGGCGTGAAGTTCATGGGCGAATCGGCCAAGATCCTGAGCCCCGACAAACGCGTACTCATGCCCGACCTGGACGCCACCTGCTCGCTGGACCTGGGCTGCGAGGCCGAGGATTTCGTCAAGTTTTGCGATGCCCACCCGGACCGCAAGGTGGTGGTTTACGCCAACACCAGCGCCGCCGTGAAGGCCCGTGCCGACTGGATGGTCACCAGCTCCTGCGCACTGGCCATCGTCAGCCACCTGCATGCCCAGGGCGAGAAAATCCTGTGGGCGCCTGACCGCCACCTGGGCCGCTACATCCAGCAGCAAACCGGCGCGGACATGCTGATGTGGAACGGTGCCTGCATCGTGCACGACGAGTTCAAAGGTTTGGAGCTCGACCTGCTGCGTCAGGAACACCCCGGCGCCAAGGTGCTGGTGCACCCAGAATCGCCCGAAAGCGTGGTCGCCCTGGCCGATGTGGTGGGCTCGACCTCGCAGCTGCTGCGCGCCGTGACCGAGATGGACGCGACCACTTTCATCGTGGCCACCGACAACGGCATCCTGCACCGCATGCGCCAACTGGCGCCGCACAAGCTGCTGATCGAAGCACCGACCGCCGGCAACAGCGCCACCTGCAAAAGCTGCGCGCATTGCCCATGGATGGCCATGAACGCGCTGCAAGGCGTGCTGTCCTGCCTGGAACACGGCACGGGCGAGATCCTGGTCGATGAGGCCATCCGCGTCAAAGCCCATGGCTGCATCGATCGCATGCTGGACTTCGTGGCGCACCACCCAGCCGCCATTGCCAAGCCCGCCCAGGGCTTCGTGCCCAACGTGGGCGCTGCCTGATTTTTTCTCCCGTCCTGACTTTCATGTTCGACCACAACGAAACCCTGCACGAAGCCCGCGAGCGCAACATCCGCGATGCCCTGTTCGAAGACGTGGGCGTGTGCGACTGGACGGCATCCCTGGTGGCACCTGGCCAACGCGTCAAGGCCCGCCTGATCGTCCGCGAAGAGGCGGTGCTCTGCGGCCGCGACTGGTTCGAAGGCTGCTTGCTGGGATTAGATGCCAGCGCGCAACTGCATTGGGCGTATGACGAAGGTGGCCTGATGACGCCTGGCTCCGAGGTCTGCGCCATCGAGGCCGATGCACGTGCCCTGCTCACAGCAGAGCGCCCCGGACTGAACTTCCTGCAAACATTGTCGGCCGTGGCCACCTTGACGCGCCAGCACATGCAGGCCATCGAAGGCGCCTCGCCCAATCCGCGCGGTTGCGTGGTGCTGGACACGCGCAAGACCATGCCCGGCCTGCGCCTGGCGCAAAAATACGCCGTGCGTGTCGGTGGCGGCGCCAACCAGCGCCTGGCTTTGTACGACGGCATCCTCATCAAGGAAAACCACATCGCCTCAGCTGGCAGCGTGACGGCCGCTTTGCAGCGCGCGCAGAAGCTCGTGGCCGAGCAGGCCGCGCCCCAAGGGTTCGAGATCGGCATCCAGATCGAGGTGGAAACGCTGGACCAACTACGCGAGGCCCTGGCCGCCGGTGCCGTCAGCATCTTGCTGGACAACTTCGACGAGGCCCTGATGCGCGAGGCCGTGGCCATCAACGAGCAAGTCACGGGCGGCCAAGCGCTGCTGGAGGCCTCCGGCGGCGTGACGCTGGATCAGTTGCGTGGCATCGCCACCACGGGGGTGGACCGCATCTCCATCGGCAAGCTCACCAAAGACGTCAAGGCCGTGGATTTTTCACTGCGGGTGCTTGAGCGGATCGTGTAAAGCGCCCTTGGCTGTGCGTTGCCAGCCATAAGCGGGATTTTTGCCGCGCCAAGCCATGCCCCCACCGGCACACTGTCACCATCCCCGCGATGGAGCAGCTCCAGCATGCCTGCCGACTTTCAATCCCTGCGCAACTACCACGAACACCAGGTGGTCCACACCGTCATCACCATGGCGGCACAGTACCCGCTGATTGCCGAAGATCAGTTGCCTGACGTGGCCTGCGTCGCGCTCAACCGCCTGCCGCCCCGCTATATCCGCCATCAGGTGGATTTGGCCTTTCACATGACCGAGAAGGAGCGCGCTGAGAGCGAACAGTTGCTCCTGGACTCGGTGAAGTACGCCTTCGAGTTCGTGCAAGCGCGTTATGCGATGCGCGCCAGGCGCTGATCAGACTCAGGGCAACCAGGCATCCCGCTTCTTAGGCTTCTTGCAAAGAATCGTCGGGAAGCTGGCCGGCAAAGTGCGTGGATAGTCTCGGCTGAAATGCAGACCGCGGCTCTCTTGCCGCGACAAGGCTGAACGCACGATCAACTCGGCGCAATCGACCAGGTTGCGCAGCTCCAGCAAGTCGCGGCTGACGCGGAAGTTGGCATAGTAGTCATCGATCTCGCTGCGCAGCAACTTGATGCGGTGCAGCGCCCGCTCCAGGCGACGCGTGGTTCGAACGATGCCCACGTAGTTCCACATCACCAGGCGGAGTTCGTCCCAGTTGTGAGCGATGACCACTTCCTCGTCGGCATCGGTGACCTGGCTTTCGTCCCAGTCGGGCACTTTGGGCACGCTGGTCGGGAGGTGGGTCTGGATGTCCTCGGCGCAACTTCTGCCCAGCACCACGCATTCAAGCAGGGAATTGCTGGCCAGGCGGTTGGCGCCGTGCAGGCCGGTGTAGGTGGTCTCACCCACCGCGTACAAGCCGGGCAAATCGGTGCGGCCATGCAGGTCCGTCACCACGCCGCCGCAGGTGTAGTGGGCGGCAGGCACCACCGGGATCGGCTGCTTGGAGATGTCGATGCCCAGTGACAGGCAACGTGCGTAGATCGTGGGGAAGTGCTCTTTCAAGAAGGCCTCGCCCAAGTGGGTCGCGTCCAGCCAGACATGGTCGATCCCGTGCTTCTTGATCTCGAAGTCGATCGCGCGAGCGACGATGTCACGCGGGGCCAACTCGCCGCGCTCATCGTGGTCCTGCATGAAGCGCGTGCCATCGGGCAGGCGCAGGATGCCGCCTTCGCCACGCAGCGCTTCGGTGATCAGGAAGCTGCGCTCCTGCGGGTGGTACAGGCAGGTCGGGTGGAACTGGATGAACTCCATGTTGCCGATGCGGCAGCCCGCGCGCCAGGCCATTGCGATGCCATCGCCCGTCGAGGTGTCGGGATTGGTGGTGTAGCGATAGACCTTGCCCGCGCCACCCGTGGCCAGCACAACGGCAGCGGCTGGCAGCGTTTCGACGCGCTGGGTGTCGATGTCCAGGGCGTAGACGCCGTGGCAGCGCTGGCCGGTGTCTGACGAGACCGCGCTGCTGCGCTTGAGGTGCCGGTTGGTGATCAGATCGACCGCCATCCAGCGTTCGCGCAGGGTGATGTTGGGATGGCGCTTGACCTCGTCGAGCAGCACATCATGGATGGCCTTGCCGGTGGCATCGGCCGCGTGAGCGATCCGCCGCACGGCATGGCCGCCTTCACGCGTCAGGTGCAGGCCGAGTGGGCCGTCAGGGTCGGGCGAGAACGGCACGCCGCGTTCGACCAGCCACTCCACCGCCTCGGCGCTGTGTCGGGCAATGAACTCGGCGGTACGCTCGTCCACCAGCCCGGCGCCGGCTTCCTGCGTGTCTTTGACGTGCGAGTCGATGCTGTCGTCGCTGCCCAGCACCCCCACGATGCCGCCCTGCGCCCATGCGGTGGCACCTTCCTCCAGCCGCCGCTTGGCCAGCACGACCACCGGTTGGGTTTGTGCAAGATGAAGGGCCACGGTCAGACCGGCCAAGCCGGCCCCAATGATGACGATGGGCAAGGGAGACGCCGTAGCGGTGTGTTCAACCATCCGGGCATTTTATGGGGCGATGCGGGCAGGCCAGTGAAAGGGTATTGCCCCCCGGCTGATAACATCCCCGCACACCCTGCCTTGCCGAGGAGCCTGCTGTGAAACTGGATGGACAAAGAGAGAGCGACAACGTCGAGGACGTTCGAGACCAGGGGGGCTATGGCGGCGGTGGCGGCCAAGGCTTGGGCGGCCTCATTGGCGGGCGCGGTCTGGGCGTGGGCACCATTGCTGTCGCGCTGGTGGCCAGCTACTTCCTGGGCATCAACCCGCTGACGGTGTTGAGCATGCTCAGCGGTGGCGGGGGCAATGTGCAGATGGCGCCCACCCAGCGCGCGCCCGTCTCCGACGGGACAGGCGGCGGCGCGGCAGCCAACGATGCGCCCTCGCACTTCGTCAAGCAAGTACTGGCCACGACCGAAGACGTCTGGCGCGCCCAGTTCCAGCAGCATGGCAGCCAGTATGTCGAGCCCAAGCTGCGCATCTTCCGTGGCGAGACGGCCACCGGCTGCGGCCAGGGCGAAGCGGCCATGGGCCCCTTCTATTGCCCGGCCGACCACAAGGTCTACATCGACCTCGACTTCTATGACACCTTGCGCAGCCGCCTGGGCGCGCCCGGCGATTTCGCGCAGGCCTACGTGGTCGCGCACGAGGTTGGTCACCATGTGCAGAACCTCGAAGGCACCTCGGCCAAGCTGGATCAATTGCGCGGGAAGGTCAGCCAGGCGCAGTACAACGCCGCCAGCGTGCGGCTGGAGCTACAGGCCGATTGCTACGCCGGCATCTGGGCCCACGACACGCAACAGGCCAAGCAACTGATGGAACAAGGCGACCTGGAAGAAGCGCTCAACGCCGCTTCGCAGATTGGCGACGACACCTTGCAGAAAAAGGCCCAGGGCCGCGTCGTGCCTGAGAGCTTCACCCACGGCACCAGCGCGCAGCGCGTGCGCTGGTTCAAGCGCGGCTTCGAGTCGGGCGACATGAGCCAATGCGACACCTTCACCCCATCATCCGTCTGAGGACACCCCATGAAAGCCTGGTTTTGCAATGAACTGAGCGGCCCCGAGGCCTTGGTCTGGCAAGAAGCGCCCACGCCCGAACCCGGCAAAGGCGAAGTCCGCATCGCCATCAAAGCGGCCAGCCTGAACTTCCCCGACCTGCTGATCGTGCAAGGCAAGTACCAGATGCGCCCGCCCCTGCCCTTCGTGCCCGGCGCTGAATTCGCTGGCGTGGTCGAAGCGGTGGGTGAAGGCGTCAAGCACCTGGCGGTGGGCAGCGCTGTGGCCGGTTTCGCGGGCACGGGCGGCTTTGGCACGCACACGATCGCACCGGCCGCCGTGCTCATGCCCTTGCCACCGGCCTTCAACTTCGAGGATGCCGCCGCCTTCCTGTGCACCTATGGCACCTCCTACCACGCACTGATGGACCGTGCAGCCCTCAAAGCTGGCGAGACCGTGCTGGTGCTGGGCGCCGCCGGTGGCGTGGGCACGGCGTCCATCCAGATCGCCAAAGCAGCGGGCGCCAAGGTGATCGCGGCCGCATCGACCGACGAGAAGTGCGCCCTGTGCAAGGAACTGGGCGCCGATGCGACCATCAACTACACCACGGCCAACCTGCGCGACGAGCTCAAGACCCTGACCGAAGGCAAGGGCCCGGACGTGGTCTACGACCCCGTGGGCGGCGACCTGACCGAAGCGGCCTTCCGCTCCATCGCCTGGCGCGGCCGCTACCTGGTGGTGGGCTTTGCCAATGGCCCCATCCCGGCCCTGCCGCTGAACCTGCCCCTCCTCAAGGGCGCCTCGGTGATGGGCGTGTTCTGGGGCGAGTTCGCCAAGCGCGAGCCGCAGAACAACGCGGTCTGCCTGATGCAATTGGCCGCCTGGTACATGGAAGGCAAGATCAAGCCATTGATTGAGCACAAGCTGCCCATGTCCCAGCTCAAGGAAGCCTTCACGCTGATGGGTTCGCGCCAGGTGCGCGGCAAGGTCGTGCTGGTCAACGATCCGGCTTGATCTGCTGAGCTCGCCTCACGGCTGGGCGGCCATTTTGCTGGAGCCGCACTGGTTGGGCGGGCTCTTGCCGTCGAATCGATCGGTCATGAAGTCAAGCGCGCCCCCAAAGCCGGTAAATGGCGTCAGGAGGTGATCATTGAAAGAGCGCTCGTACTGCACCGGCACACCGGACCTGCAGTAAGTCTGCACCAGTTGATCCACGTCCTCGATGGGGATCAGCTGGTCGAGCGTGCCCTGGTAGATGTAGACGGGTGCCTTGGGCGAGCGCTGGCCCAGGCGGTTCTCCGCGATGATGCGCTTCATGATCGGCACCTCCAGCAGATCAGGGACCTTGAGGTAGTCGCTCATGCGCTTGAAGGGATAGGCCAATACCGTCTCTTTGGCGCCGGTCATGAGCTGGCCAGCGCACATCTCGCCGCTTTGCGCCAGCATTTTCAGGCCTTTGTCATTGACGAAGGTTTGGGGATCGACTTCCGGATAAGCGCGAGACAAGGCAGCAGCCATGGTGATGTAGAGGCCTGAAAAAGTGCCCCCATCGACCTTGCGGGCCACGTTGCCGAAGTCCACCGGCACGCCGCCGGCAGCCACCCCCTGCAGCTTGAGTTCCGGCGCGTAACCAGGGGCCAGCTCGGCGGCCCAGGCGGAGGCCAGCGCCCCACCCGAGTAGCCCATCAGGCCCACGCGGGTGGCCTTGCCTGACAGCCCAAGCGGCCCGAAATTCAAAGCCGCCCGCACGCCATCGAGCACCCCTTGCCCCGAATTGACGCCAGCGCCCCAATGCGATTGCAGCCCTTCGTAATCAGGCACGGACAGGATCCAGCCCTTCTTGAGCGCCCGGTTGATGAGGACCTGCTCCCACTGGCCGCCCTTCATGAGGGCCTGCGAAGGTGCACAGGTGAGCGTCAGACCGTCATAAGCCGCCTGGTAGGACAGCAGCACGCGGTCCGAAGGCGCATCGGGCGCATTGAAAGGCACCAGCACGGTCGTGACACTGGCCACCGGTTGGCCACGTGAATCATTGGAGCGGAACATCAGCTGCCAGGCACGGGCCGGCACATCGAACCAGAAGTAGGCCTTGGGCGCGATCTCGCGCACCTTGAAGATGGTGCCTGGCGCCGCAACGGTCAAGGCGGCCGAGGCGGGTGGCTGATAGAAACCGTCCTGCGCAGCCGGTGTGAAAGGCTTGGCCGGCGTGGGCAGGCGCTCAGGCGATGTCAGCGGTTGGGCCAAGGCCATGGTGGCGGCCAGGGTCAGGGCAACGACCAGGGCCGTGCGGATTGAGGTGGTCACAAGGGATGCAGAGTTCATGGCCCGCATTGTGCGCATCTATAACAATCGTGCCGCACTTGAACACGCTCACCCCCCATGAATTGGCGCCTCACCCCACCTGATCGAGGGCCCACTCAACGTGAGAAGTGACCAGAGGCACGTCCACACCGGCAGGCGGCGAGGCCAACCATTGGCGCAAAGCCGCCAGCGCATCGTCACGCCAGACGCCTGGCGGGCTCTCGCGCAAGGCATTGCCCAAAGCCACGGCCAAGTTGCGCTGCCAGCGTGAAAAGCCAATACGGCGCATGGCACTGCCTTCGGTGTGGCGCAGGAAGGCCGCCTCATCCCAGGCCCACAAGGCCAGCAGCGTGGGATCGCGCCAGACGCCGCGCACGTCGAAATCGGCCACCTGGGCCCGCAGGGCGAACTTGTTCCAGGGGCAAGTCAGCTGGCAATCGTCACAGCCGTAGATGCGATTGCCCATGGGCGCGCGAAACTCCAGCGGGATGGGACCGGGATGCTCGATGGTCAGGTAAGAGATGCAGCGCCGCGCATCGACCATGCCCTCGGCCAAGATGGCTTGCGTCGGGCAGACATCGATGCAGGCCGTGCACTGGCCGCAATGAGCGGTCTCCGGCGCGGTCAGGGGCAGCATCACATCGACATAGATCTCGCCCAGGAAAAACATCGAGCCGGCCTGGCGCGACAAGAGCAGCGTGTGCTTGCCGCGCCAGCCCAGGCCGCTGTGGCTGGCCAGCTCGACCTCCAGCACCGGCGCCGAATCAGTGAAGACGCGGTAGCCCAGCGGCCCGATGTCGGCGGCGAGTTCATCGGCCAATTTCTGCAGGCGAGAGCGCAAGACCTTGTGGTAGTCCCGCCCCCGCGCGTACAGCGACACATTGGCCGCTGCGGGTTGCTCAAGCCTTTGCCATTCGATGGCCTGCCAGCCTGGCGGCACGGTATTGGGCAGGTAATCCATGCGTGCCGTGATGACCCGAACCGTGCCCGGCACGAGTTCCGCAGGGCGCGCTCGCTTAAGCCCGTGGGACGCCATGTAGTGCATCTCACCGTGGAAACCACGTGACAGCCAATCAAGTAATCGGGGCTCTGCACTTGACAGATCCACGTCTGCTACGCCAATCTGCGAAAATCCCAGCTTGGCAGCCGATTGCCGCAGCCGTGCCAGCACCGCCTGGCCATCGATCACACGACCTTGCTCAGTGTCTGAAGCGAGGGTGGGGTCAAGAGGAAGATGCTGCGGCGCCTGATGCATGTGACCATCCTAACAAGCACGCATTCTTTGTCGACACAAGCCCGCCCGTCCGAGGCTGGCCTTGCCGTGGGCAACGATCTGCGCCTGCATTGGCAGGACGAAAGCGATTGCCAGGCCTGTGCGAGTGCCCTGGCCGCCTTGTTGGCACCACGGCTTGGCCAAGGTGGGAGCGTCCTCATCGAACTTCGGGGAACGCTGGGTGCGGGCAAGACAACGTTCACGCGGCACCTGCTGCGTGGGCTCGGTGTGCAAGGCCGGATCAAGAGCCCCAGTTATGCCGTGGTCGAGCCGCACGAGGTGCCCGGCATCAACATGTGGCACTTCGATTTTTATCGTTTTGCCGATCCACGCGAATGGGAAGATGCGGGCTTTCGGGACCTGTTCGGCGCGCCAGGCCTGAAACTGGTTGAATGGCCGGACAAGGCAGCCGGCTTGCTGCCCCCCTTCGACCTGGCACTTGATTTGAGCACCCACGAACACGAAGAACGCAGTGCCCATTGGCGTTGCGACACGGCCCAAGGGCAGGCCCTGATCACCGAGCTTGCGCAAGCCATGGCCGCCCTGGCCCGCTCGAACTTGCCTTCGGAGGCCCCATGAGTCAGAAGACACCGAGCTCACCGACCAACCGCCTGCCCGATGCCGGCAGAAGGCGCGCGCTGCGCACCGGTGGCGTGCTCGCTGGCGCGCCTGGCCTGGTGCTGTTCAGCTTGGGGCCGACGCAACTGGCCTGGGGCGCGCAGGTGCTGGCCGTGCGCGTCTGGCCCGCGCAGGACTACACCCGCGTCACCATCGAATCGGACACGCCACTGACGGCCAAGCACTTCCTGATGAACGGCCCAGACCGGCTGGTCATCGATGTCGAGGGCTTGGAGCTCAATGCGCAGCTCAAAGACCTGGTGCGCAAGATCCGCTCGGATGATCCCTTCATCGGCACCATCCGCATCGGCCAATACCAGCCGCGCGTGGTGCGCATGGTGCTGGACCTCAAGCAGCCCACCAAGCCCCAGGTGTTCGCCGTGCCGCCCGTGGCCGCCTACCAGCACCGCATGGTGTTCGACCTGTACCCCAATGCCAATGCGGATGCCTCGGGCGCGCTGGTGCCCACGCAGGCGGGCATCGCATCGGTGGCGCCGCCAACGGCCGCCTCGACACCGCTGCCAGCCGCGCCTTCTGCTGCAACCGGCCCATCATCCGGACCAGGGCCCGTCTCCGGCACTGCCACAGGCAACGCAGCCACGACGCTGCCAGCACCCAACACGCCCGCCCGTGCCGCCATCAACAGCCAGCAATCGGACCGCGCCGCCGAGACCGTCAACGACGCGCTGGACGACTTCATCGCCGATTTGCGCCAACGGCCGCTGGACAAAGGCTCCGCCAAGGCCAAGCAGCCCCCCGTGGCCAAGCTGGAAGACAAAACGCCAGAGCCGCCCCCTGGTAAAACCGCTGAGAACACCAGGCGCGACGAAGAAGCCGAGCTGGCCGCCTTGCGCTCGGCTTCCGGCGCCCAACGCCTGGTGATCGTGGCACTGGACCCCGGCCATGGTGGTGAGGACCCTGGTGCCATCGGTCCCAGCGGCCTGTACGAGAAGCACGTGGCCCTGGCCATCGCCATCAAGCTGCGTGATCGCATCAACGCCCAGCCGGGCATGCGCGCCATGCTCACGCGCGATGCCGATTTTTTCGTGCCGCTGTACGACCGTGTGCGCAAGGCACGGCGCGTGCAGGCCGACCTCTTTGTATCCATCCACGCCGATGCCTTCATGAACCAGCAGGCACGTGGCGCTTCGGTGTTCGCGCTGTCGGAAGGCGGGGCCACAAGCGCGGCGGCCCGCTGGATGGCCAACAAGGAAAACTCATCCGACCAGGTCGGCGGCGTCAACATCAAGGCCAGTGATGCGCAGGTGATGCGCACCCTGCTGGACATGTCCACCACGGCGCAGATCAAGGACAGCCTCAAGCTCGGTCATGCCGTGCTGGGCAACCTGGGCAAGGTGGGGCGCCTGCACAAGCAGCACGTCGAGCAGGCCAGTTTTGCCGTGCTCAAGGCGCCAGACATCCCGTCCATCCTGGTCGAGACCGGCTTCATCTCCAATCCGGAAGAAGAAACCAGCCTTCGGGACGACTCCTACCAGGATCAGTTGGCCGCCGCCTTGCTGCTTGGCATCAGCCGGTACTTCGCCCGCAACCCGCCCATGGCGCGCAACCGGCCGCTTTGAGCGGGCGCGATAGCGCGTGACATCCGCACGCTTGCGCACGTTTTCAGCGTTCGCCGCCCCATGAGCCAGGGGGATTCCACATCCCCCGCCAGCAAGGCCTTCTGTCAGCATGAAACCCAAGCGTGTCGGGAACCAAATCCCGGCACAGTCGATGGACCTTTTTCTGACCACCAAGGCTGTTCATGTGGCTTCCTGAATTGCTCTACAAAGTGCTCCCGGCGATTTACGCAATCGCGGCGGCCGGCCTGCTGGCGGCCTTGGGCCTGAACAACGTCATCGGCACCATCAGTGCCGGCCTGCTGTTCGCGGCGTCGGGCTTGATCATCCTGTGGCGCTTTCAGCACCGCGACGCGACGGCCAGAAAAAAAGGCCCTTCGCCGAAAGATCAATGGGCCGAGCGCCGTGCGCGCCGTCCCAACCACCTGCAGCATTGAAGGGCCTGCCGCAGAAATGCCTCGCTTTGAGGCGCAGGAAGACCCGATGAGGACTATTGAGCCCGGGCAGGCGCCAGCTTGGCACGCAGGCCGCCCACAATCGCGACCACGCCGGGCAGCAGAATCATCCCCCAGATGATCTTGCTCAGGTTCTCTTGCACGAAGGGCACGCGGCCAAACCAGTAACCCGCCAAGATCAGACCGACCACCCACAGCACGCCGCCCAGCACGTTGAAGGCCGTGAAGCTGGTGCGCTTCATCTGAGCCACGCCAGCCACGAAGGGCGCGAAAGTGCGCACGAACGGCATGAAGCGGGCCAGCACGATGGTGATGCCGCCATGACGCTCGTAAAAAGCGTGGGCCGCATCAAAGGCCTTGCGGTTGAACCAGCGCGAATCCTCCCACTGGAAGACCTTCGGGCCAATCCACCGGCCCAGCGAAAAATTGACTTGATCGCCCAAGATCGCGGCCACCAGCATCACCCCGATGGCCACCGGCAGGCTCATGGTATCGGTGCCGCACAGCGCGCCCACCACGAACAGCAGAGAGTCGCCCGGCAGGAAGGGCATGACCACCAGGCCGGTCTCCACGAAAATGATCAGAAACAGCAGGCCGTAAACCCACGGGCCATACATCTGAACGAACTCGACGAGGTGTTTGTCGATGTGCAGGATGAAGTCGAGCAGAAAATGTGCGATGTCCATGGACGCGCATTATGTGGTGTCTGATTGAAGCAACCCTTAAAATGCGTCGATGACGCCCGCGCCCACCGCCTCTCCCCGCATCCGCGAACTGCCCGACGAGCTGATCAGCCAGATCGCGGCCGGCGAGGTGGTCGAGCGGCCTGCCTCGGTGGTGCGCGAACTGGTGGACAACGCCCTGGATGCGGGTGCTACCCAGGTCACCATCAAGCTGCTGGCCGGCGGTATCCGCCAAATCCTGATCGAAGACGACGGTTGTGGCATCCCGCCTGGTGAACTGGCGCTGGCCCTCAAGCGGCACGCCACCAGCAAGATCCGCTCGCTGGAAGACCTCGAACGTGTCGGGACCATGGGTTTTCGGGGTGAAGCGCTGGCGGCCATTTCCTCGGTGGCTGAGATGGCCATTGCCAGCCGCACACCCGATGCCGCGCACGCGCATCGGCTGGATGCGCGCTCGGGTGAGCTGAGCCCATCGGCACGCGGTGTGGGCACCAGCATCGAGGTGCGCGAGCTGTTTTTCAACACGCCGGCGCGGCGCAAGTTCCTCAAATCGCAGGCGACCGAGCTGGCCCATTGCCTTGATGCCGTGCGGCGCCATGCGTTGGTGCGCTTCGATGTGGGCTTCACGGTCTGGCATGAAGGCAAGCTGGTCGAACAATGGCGTGCTGCTTCGCAAGAGCAGCGCCTGCGCGATGTGCTGGGCGATGACTTCATCGTCGGCAGCCGCGCCGTGGAACTTCAAATCGGGCCCGTTCGCGTGACGGGCCGCGCTGGCCTGCCGGATGCCGCACGCAACCGCGCCGACCAACAGTATTGCTACGTCAACGGCCGCTATGTGCGCGACAAGCTGCTGGCCCATGGCGTGCGCTCGGCTTACGAGGACGTGCTGCATGGCCAGCGCCAGCCCACCTACGCGCTGTTTGTGGAGATCCCGCCCGAGCTGGTCGATGTCAACGTGCACCCGACCAAGATCGAGGTGCGTTTTCGCGATGGCCGCGAGGTGCATCAGGCCATGCGCAAGGCGGTGGATGCATCTTTGGCCATTTCGCGGGCCGGTGAAGGCGTGGCCGACAGCGACTTGGGGCTGGCCCCGCCGGCCTCACCTGCAATGGCGCATGCATCGCCCGGCTTTGGCTTGAATGGCCAGCCCTTGCCAGCGAGTCAGCAGGAACGCCTGCCCTGGGGCGCATTGAACCCCGGCCAGGCGTTTGCCGCCTCACCCGAACAACGTTGGGCCGGCTGGCCTGGCGCGGACGCCGCCAGCTTGCCCATCATGCGCGAACGTGCACCCGATTCGAACTGGCCTGCGGCAACTGAGACCGCCCGCGGCTTCGGCCCGTCAGGGGGCTTCCAGCCACGCGCCATGCCTGCTGCGGACGATGCCCAGGCTTTTTCCGATGCACAAGCCCATGCGCAAGAGGACTGGCCACTGGGCCGCGCCATCGCGCAGATCTCGGGCATCTACGTGCTGGCCGAGAACGCCAAGGGCCTGGTCATCGTGGACATGCATGCGGCCCACGAGCGCATCGTCTACGAGCGGCTCAAAACGCAGATGGCGCAAGACACCCTGCCCTCGCAGCCCCTGCTGATCCCAGTCACCTTCGCGGCCACGCCGCAGGAGATGGCCGCGGCCGAAGCCCACCGCGAGACGCTGCTGGCCGTGGGCCTGGACATCGACCCCTTGGGGCCGACCAGCCTGGCCGTGCGCTCGCGCCCCATGGCCTTGAGCCAGGCCGATGTGGCGGAGTTGGCCCGCTCGGTGCTGGCCGACCTGGCTGGCTTTGATGCCAGCACCGTGGTTCAACGCGCGCAGCATGAGTTGCTGGCCACCATGGCCTGCCACGGTGCCGTGCGTGCCAACCGTCGCCTGACCCTGACTGAAATGAACGCCCTGCTGCGCGACATGGAGGCCACCGACCGCGCCGACCAGTGCAACCACGGCCGCCCGACCTGGCGCCAACTGACCGTGGCTGAACTCGACAACCTTTTCCTGCGTGGCCGATGAGGGCATGCGCCTGGCGCACCACGAAGCCGATCACCGTCCCGGACCTATTTCTGCCATGAGCGAACGCCGCAAAATCACCCTGCCCTCGGGCAAGCCCGCCACCGAAGAGGACGCTCCGCGCCGCAAGCCGGTTCGCCCGGGCACGCCCGTGGCGCGCAATCGGGTGCGCCAGGAGGCGCCCGTGCCCGCCGACGCGCCTGGCAACGCGAGCGAGGCGCCTGATGCGGCACCGCCAGCCTCGTTCGGCACACCACGCAAGGCGCCTGCGTCGAAGTCTTCGCCGGCGGCATCAGGCAGCGGCCCACGCCAAGCCCCGCCGTCACGCGATCAAAGGGATCAGCGTGACCCACGCGCTGCACCTCGCGATGCCCAGCGTCCTCATCAGCGCGATCCAAGAGATCAGCCAGATCAACGATCGGCCCCTCGGCACGCTCAGTCCCAGCAACGGCCGGAGCCGCCTTACCAGGATCGTCAAAATCCGCCTGACCGTCCGCCCGCTGCGCGCGATCGCCAGAACGCCTTTACCCACGACGCGCCTCGCCACCAGGCCATCCCAACCGAGCGCCAGGCGCCCGAAGATGGCCGCGTGCGCCTGTCCAAACTCATGAGCGAAAACGGCATCTCCTCGCGCCGCGAGGCTGATGATTGGATCGAGCAGGGCTGGGTCAGTGTCGATGGCGAGGTCGTCTCCGAACTGGGCACCCGCGTCTGGCCCCATCAGGTCATCACCGTGGACCCGATGGCCAAGGCCCAGCAGGCCCAGCGCGTGACCATCTTGCTGAACAAGCCCATCGGCTACGTCAGCGGCCAGGCCGAAGACGGCCACGAGCCCGCTTACGTGCTGATCCGCCCGGAGACCCGTTGGTCGGGCGACACGGCGCCTTGGCAACTCACGCGCGGCCACCTCAACAAGCTGGCCCCGGCCGGGCGCCTGGACATCGACTCCACCGGCCTGTTGGTGTTGACGCAGGACGGTCGCATCGCGCGCCACCTCATTGGCGAGGATGCCTTGGTCGAGAAAGAATACCTGGTGCGCGTGCAATCGATGACGCACCCGGAAGCCGAGGACGTCTCGGCCGTCACCCACCCCGACGATGTCGACCTGCTGCGCCACGGCCTGAGCCTGGACGGCGAATACCTCAAGCCGGCCAAGGTGTCGTGGCAAAACGAGCAGCAATTGCGCTTCGTGCTGCGCCAGGGCAAGAAGCGCCAAATTCGCCGCATGTGCGAGCAGGTCGGCCTGTTCGTGGTCGGCCTCAAGCGGGTGCGCATGGGCAAGGTCGTGCTGGGCAAGCTGCCAGTGGGCGAGTGGCGCTTCCTGAGGCCCGATGAGCAGTTCTGAGGTTTCATTGACGATCAACAACGGTGCGAGCACCCGGGCCATGGCGCCCTGGGTCATCATCGTGGCGCTGTCTTTCCTGCTGGGCTTGCAGCCTGTGGCCACCGATCTCTACCTGCCCGCCCTGCCGCAGATGCAGCGCGAGCTTGGTGTCTCCCAGGCGGATGCGCAGTGGACGCTGTCGGTGGTGGTGCTGGCCTTCGGCACGGCGCAACTGCTGTGGGGCGCGGTATCCGACCGCATCGGCCGCCGGCCGGTGGTGCTGATGGGTCTGGCCATGTTCGTGCTGGCCTCCGTCGTCACGGTGCTGGCGCCTGATCTGCCGGTGATGATCGCCGCGCGTGCCGCCCAGGGCGTGGGCCTGGCGGCCGCCGTGGTCTGCGCACGCGCCATGATCCGCGATCTGTACGAACCCGACCAAGGAGCGCGCATGCTGTCCAAGGGGCTGAGCGGCCTGGCCATCATCGCCTTGATCGGGCCCATCCTGGGGGGCTTGACCGCCGCGTGGTTCGGCTGGCGGGCGACATTGGCCCTGGTCGGCCTGTTCGCGCTGGCAGGCCTGGTCTTTTTGTCGATCCAGATGCGCGAGACCCTGCCCTTGCACCGCCGCCAGGAGGCCATGAGCTTGAGCCAGCGTTTGAGGCAATGGCAGCATATCAGCGCCCAACCCATGTTCCGCGCCTACACGGCCTTGACCTCCGCCACTTACGGCGGCCTGTATGTCTTCCTGGCCGCATCGTCCTTTGTGTTCATCGAGGTGCTGCACCTGAGCCGCCCGGTCTTCGGTTTGGTGATGGCCTCGGCCTCGCTGTGCTACCTCACCGGCACCATGCTGTGCCGCCATCGCCTGCCGCGCATGGGGCTGCCCGGCACGGTGCGATTAGGCGCCTGGCTGTCGGCCGCAGGCGGGCTGTGGGGCATCGCACTCTCAGGCGCCAGTCTGGCCTTTGGGTGGCTGCCGCCCGCCTGGTTGTTGCTACCTGGCCTGTGGTCTTACGCCATCGGACATGGCATCCACCAGCCGTGCAGCCAGGCCGGTGTGGTGGCCTCCTTCCCGGACCAGGCCGGCGCGGCCTCGGCGCTGTCGGGCTTTGTCATGAGCGTGCTGGCTTTCGGAATTTCTGCGGTGCTGTCAGCCTGGATGAAGCACCCCGCCTGGGCCGGCACCATCCACCCCATGACGCTGGGGCTGGGCCTGGGCGCTTTGATGACGGCCTCGGTGGCACTGGGCCGCGTGCAGCGCCATGGCCACCCGCTGCCGCCTGCCGTCCGGTTGGTCTGAATCCACGCGCCATACCCATGACCCCGCCCGATCCACGCACACTCATCCTGGCCGGCCCAACCGCCTCGGGCAAGACCGCCCTGGCGCTGGCCTTGGCCGAGCACCTGCCGCTGGAGATCATCAGCGTCGATTCGGCCCTGGTCTACCGCGGCATGGACATTGGCACGGCCAAGCCCAGCCTGGCCGAACAAGCGCAGGTGCCCCATCACCTGATCGACATCCTCGACCCGATGGAGAGCTACAGCGCCGCGCGCTTCGTGCGCGATGCACGGCGCCTGATGGCCGAGATCCGCGCCCGTGGCCGCACGCCGCTGCTGGTGGGCGGCACCATGCTCTACGTCAAGGCCCTGATCGACGGGCTGGATGACATCCCGGCCGCCCGGCCCGAGGTGCGCGCCATGCTCGATGAGCGTGCTGCGCGGGCAGGCTGGCCCGCCCTGCATGCGGACTTGATGGCCGTCGATCCGGTCACCGCCACCCGCCTGGCACCGCTGGACTCGCAACGCATTCAGCGCGCGCTGGAGGTCTGGCACAGCACGGGGCTGCCCCTGTCGCACTTTCAAAAGCGCCTGGACCAACCCTTGCCCAGCCAGCAGACGCAGCCGCCGGCCGACACGGTGATGCTGTCGCTGGAGCCCGAGAACCGCACCTGGCTGCACCAGCGCATCAACCTGCGTTACGAGCAGATGATGTCCGCGGGCCTGATCGACGAGGTCATGCGCCTGCGCAAGCGATCCGATTTGCACCCTGGCCTGCCTTCGATCCGCTGCGTGGGCTACCGCCAGATCTGGGAAGCCCTGGACGCTGGCTGTGATCTCCAAAATCCCGCCCAGCGAGCCGCCGTGGCCGAGTTGGGCGCGGCAGCCACCCGCCAGTTGGCCAAGCGCCAGATTACCTGGCTGCGCAGCATGCCCTGGCGACATGTCCTGATTTGTGATGGCGCGGCCACCGTGGCCAGCATGACCGAGTTGGCCTTGAAAGCACTTGAGCGTTAAAAACGGCACACCCAGCCTGCTTTTCGAGCCATGGCGGCGCAAGCTGCACCGCAAAATCCAAGGTTCATGCAGTGTTTGGAAGTGCTCCCGATGAACGCGTTGAATCACCTGTCCCTGCGTCAACGTCTCGTGGGGCTGTCAGCCTTGTTGGGCGTGATGGTACTGATCCCGCTGGCCGCCCTGGTCAATGCCCGCATCGCCGAATGGCGGTTCAATGAGGCCGAAATGAGCGGCCTGGCCCCGGCCGATGCCTTGATCGACATGACGGCGCAATTGCAGCGCCACCGTGGTCTGTCCGCTCCCTGGCTGCTCGGCAACGCGCCCAGCGATGCGCCTCGCCAAGCCGTGCAAGTCAAGCTTCACGAAAGTTATGTCGCCTTCGAGCGGGCTTGGACAGCGGCTCACTTGGACGGCAAGGCGCTGGACCAAGCCCGAGGCGTGATGACCGAGTTCGACGCCCTGGCCTCACGGGTCGATGCAAGAGGCCTCGACAACGCGGAGAGTTTCGACAAGCACACTGCTTTGATCGACCGACTGCAGCAGTCACTGTTCAAGGTCATGGCCGCCAGCCAGTTGCTCTACGACCCGGTGGACTACACCTACCTCTTGATCATCGCCGGTTATCAGGAAAGCCCGCGCATCACCGAACTGGCCGCCCGCATGCGCGGCCTGGGCACGGCCTTCCTGACCAACCACGAGGGCCTGGCCAGCGATGTCAAGCTGGCCGGCGACACCCACGGCCGCCTGCTCGAACGCATCGGCCACCTGCAGACGCACTGGAACCAGGTGGCTGAATCACGGCCCGACCTCAATGCCGAGATGATCCAGCCGGCCTTGCTCAAGGCCGCCATGCTCAGCAAGCTCTCGCTGGACACGCGCGGCATGCTCGAAGGCGACAACCAGAGCCCGGTGGCCAACATGAGCCCCAAGGAGTACTTCAAGCACGCCTCCAAGCCGATCGACGAGCAGATCGATACCACGCATCAGATCGGCAGCTTCCTCAAGCAGTCCCTGCGTGAGCGGCAATCGGATGTCGAACGTGCCTTGACCATGCAGGCCGTGGTCGCCGCAGTGCTGGCCTGCCTGTGTCTGTGGGCCATGGTCAGCATCAGCCGCAGCATCACCGTGCCGGTCAACCGCATGAAGGCGCTGGCCGAATCGCTGGGCCGGGGCGACCTGACCATCAGTTGCGCCACCGAGCGCAGCGACGAAATCGGCAGCTGCATGCGCGCCCTGGAAACGGCCCGCCTGACCTGGGTGGACATGCTCGCTGACTTGCGCGACATGGTGGACGATGTGTCGGCTGCATCCGACCAGATCTCGGCTGGCAGCGATGAGCTCAACGAGCGCACCCTGGGCGTGGCCACCGCCTTGAAGGACACGACCTCCGCCATCGGATCGCTCGACCACACGGTGCGCCGCACAGCCGAGTCGGCCGATCAGGCCCATCGCCTGGCGCGCTCCGCCCAGGATGCCGCAGGCCAGGGCGAGTTGGTCATGGGCCAGGTGGTGAGCAACATGGACAACATCGCCAGCTCGAGCCGGCGCATCGGCGACATCCTCAGCGTCATCGACGGCATCGCCTTCCAGACCAACATCCTGGCGCTCAACGCTGCCGTCGAGGCCGCACGCGCGGGCGAATCGGGACGCGGCTTTGCCGTGGTGGCCGCCGAAGTGCGTTCGCTGGCGCAGCGCAGCGCCACGGCGGCCAAGGAGATCAAGGACCTGATCGAGGACAGCACGGGCAAGGTCGAGGCCGGCACCACGCTGGTCCAGGCGGCAGGACGCTCCATGCAAGCCATCATGGACAGCAACGCGCAGGTCTCCACCATCGTAGGCACGATCACGGCCGCCACGCAGCAGCAGACGCAGGGCTTCGCGCAGGTCAGCTTGGCCATGGCCGAGGTGGATGGCATGACCTCGCACAACCGGCAACTGGTCGAGCAATCGAGCACCGCGGCGCAATCGCTTCAGACCCAGGCTGAGCGCTTGACTCAGAAAATGAACAGCTTCCGCTTTGAAGCTGGTGGTGGGTCAAAGGACGCGCTCGACGCGGCTCAGGCACCAGCGCGTTCAGCAGCGTCGGCCTCTGCTGATCTGAAGTCTTTGCCTTGGGCACCCGCTTAAGCCTTGTGACTCTGATCCTTGTAAGCCTCGGCATTGGCGCCCAGGCGACGCAACATGTCGAGCAACTGGCGCCACTCAGCCTCGGTGAAACCCTTGAGGTAGGCGTTCTGCACCTCGGACAGCACCGAGGGCACCTGGGCTGCTGCGGCCAGGCCTTCTTCTGTCAATTGCAGGTGGGAGACGCGGCGGTCTTCGGTTGAGCGCACCCGCATGCACAGGCCCTTGGCCTCCAGGCGATCCAGGGTGCGCGTCAAAGCACCAGGGTCGATCTGAAGTTCGCGCGCCAGCTCGGCCAACGTGGAAGCCTTGCCTTTGAAGAGCAGGAACAGTGGCGTCCACTGCGCGTGCGTCAGGCCTTGCCCCTCCAGCCGCCGATCCACTTCGTTGATCAGGCTCAGTACGATGCGACGCATCAAAAAGCCCACGCTGTCTTCGCTGCAGTACCGCTCGACCTGGTAGAAGGTCGCATCTGGCAGCATGGCCGACGTGTCTTTCGGCGACGAAGATTGTTTGCTCATGCAAGCATTGTTGTTTGCTCAAGCAAATATTGTCAAGGCACGATAATGTCTCACTGGCGCCAACGCGTCACCCCATCCACGCCATGATCATGAACCCGCCTGCCACGGCCACCACCCTACCGATGGACGACCCAGCCTCGACCAATCCTGCAGAGGCCGCCGCCAAGCCCAAACCGGCGGAACTCAAAGCGCTGGCGCCCTTTTTGCGGCCCTACCGTGGGCGCATCCTGATGGCCATGGTCTTCCTGATCCTGGCCGCGCTGACCACGCTGGTGCTGCCGATCGCCTTGCGACAGTTGATCGACAACGGCATGGTGCCTTCTGACCCAGAGGCGCGGATCACGGCCTTGCGCCAGCATTTTCTGGCCTTGGGCGCGGTAGGCGTCTCGCTGGGCGTGTTCTCGGCGCTGCGTTACTACAGTGTGACCTGGCTGGGCGAGCGCATCTCGGCCGACCTCAAAAGCGCCGTCTACGCCCATGTGCTGGAGCAAAGTCCCGAGTTCTTCGAGACCACCCAGACCGGCGAAGTGCTTTCGCGCCTGACCGCTGACACCACCTTGATCCAGAGCGTGGTCGGCTCCAGCCTGTCGATGGGCCTGCGCAATGTGATCATGGGCATTGGCGCTCTGACCATGTTGGTGGTGACCAATCCGCGCGTCATGGCCTTGGTGCTGGGCGTGCTGACGCTGGTCGTGCTGCCGGCCATTTTCGCGGGCCGCAAGATCAAGCGCCTCTCCCGCGACAGCCAGGACCGCGTGGCCGACTCCAGCGCCATGGCCTCCGAGGTGCTCAACGCCATCGCGCTGGTGCAAAGCTACACGGCCGAGGCGCGCGAAGCCCTGCGCTTTGGCCAAGCCACTGAAAAAGCTTTCTCGACCAGCGTGCGCCGCGCCCGAATGCGCGCCGCCCTGGTCGCCTTCCTGATCAGCGGCATCGCCAGTGGACTGCTCTGGGTGCTTTACCAAGGCACGCAAGCTGTGGTCGAAGGCCGCATCAGCGCCGGCCACATGGGCCAGACCGTGGTGTACGTGATCCTGCTCATCAGCTCGACCGCCGCGCTGTCGGAAATCTATGGCGAAGTACTGCGGGCGGCCGGCGCCACCGAGCGCCTGATCGAGTTGCTCCAGACCCGCTCGTCAATCGCCACGCCCGCACAGCCCGTGGCCCTGCCCACCACACCGGGCGGCTCGCGCGTCGAGTTCAGCCAGCTGAGCTTCAACTACCCATCTCGCCCCGGCCAGACGGCTTTGAGCCGCATCAACCTGGTCATCCAGCCCGGAGAAACCGTGGCCTTGGTCGGCCCCAGCGGCGCGGGCAAGACCACGGTCTTTCAGTTGCTGCTGCGCTATTACGACCCGCAGGCCGGTCGCATCCTGCTCGACGGCGTCCCCATCCAGCAGTTGAGCTTGCACACCTTGCGAGAGCGCATCGGCGTGGTCCCGCAAGACAGCACCGTCTTCTCCTCATCGGCGATGGACAACATCCGCTACGGCCACCCCGATGCCACCGATGCGCAAGTGATCGCCGCCGCCAAAGCCGCCCACGCGCACGATTTCTTGATGATGCTGCCCGAGGGCTACCAGACCTTCCTGGGCGAGCGCGGCGTGCGCCTGTCCGGCGGCCAGCGCCAGCGCATCAGCATCGCGCGGGCCATTCTCAAGAACGCCCCGCTGCTGCTCCTGGACGAAGCCACCAGCGCGCTCGACACCGAGAGCGAACGCGCCGTTCAAGCTGCGCTGGAAGCTGCCATGCGCGACCGCACCACCCTGCTGATTGCCCACCGCCTGAGCACCGTCATCAACGCCGACCGCATCGTCGTGATCGACCAAGGCCAGATCGTCGACATCGGCACGCACCACGAGTTGATGGCGCGTTGCGCGCTTTACCAGCGGTTGGCGTCCGCGCAGTTCGAAGACAGCCAGGCCGTCGCGCCCACCCCCTCATCCAGTGTCGGACAGGTCTGACACGAGGATCAGCCTTGTCTGATCGTGTTGAGCGGGGCCAGCACTTAAGCTCTGCTCATCAAACATGCCGCACGACGGTGGAGAAGACACACATGAACACGACGACCACAAGCAACAACATCCGTCACTTCGGCCTGAGCGCTGTGATGCTGGCCGCGGCCCTGGCCACCGGCTGCGCCAACATGGACGACACGCAGCGCCGCACGGCCAGCGGCGCCGCCATCGGCGCTGTCGCCGGTGCGGTGCTGAGCGGGGCCACGGGCAACAACGCTGGCGCAGGCGCTGCCGTCGGTGGCATCGCCGGTGCCGTAATCGGCAACGTCTGGTCCAAGCGCCTGGAAGCCCAGAAGCGCGCCATGGAACAAGCCACCGCCGGCACAGGCGTGGAAGTCAGCCGCACGGCCGACAACCAGCTCAAGCTCAACATCCCCAGCGATGTGTCCTTCGACACCAACAGCGCGGCCCTCAAGCCTGAACTGCGCTCGGTGCTGACCACCTTCGCCAACGGCCTGACCCAGAACCCCGGCCTGACCGTGCGCGCCATCGGCCACACGGACAACCGTGGCAACGACCAGATCAACAACCCCCTGTCGCTGGACCGCGCCGACAGCGTGCGTGATTTCCTGGTTGACCATGGCGTGTCCGCCAACCGCGTGGCCGTTGATGGCCGTGGTTCGCGCCAGCCCATCGCCTCCAATGATTCCGATGCTGGCCGCGCTCAAAACCGCCGTGTCGAAATCTTCGTGAGCGACGCCAGCACGTCCTGATCCAGCCTGATTCCCCTTCGCGGGATCAGACAGCTCAAACAGCCCGGATAATCCGGGCTGTCGTCATTTGGTGGCGACCTGTTTTGTTGATCCGCATCCAGCGAGAGGCCCCCTGGTGAACCGTCCCATCCGCAGCCAATACGAAGATTTCATGCGCCTCGTGCACACCACCGGCGCGCTCAAGACCGACAGAACGGGCACTGGCACACGAAGCGTTTTCGGCCATCAGATGCGCTTCGATCTGAATGAAGGCTTCCCGCTGGTCACGACCAAGAAGGTGCACCTCAAGTCCATCATCGTCGAGCTGCTGTGGTTCCTGCGCGGCGACGACAACGTGCAATGGCTGCAAGAGCGCGGCGTGACGATCTGGAACGAGTGGGCACGCGAAGATGGCTCGCTCGGGCCTGTCTATGGCGTGCAATGGCGCAACTGGCCCAAACCCGATGGCGGCCATGTCGATCAGATCAGCGAAGTCGTCAAGCAACTCAAGGCCACGCCTGATTCCCGCCGCATCATCGTCAGCGCCTGGAACGTAGGCCTGATCGAGCAGATGGCGCTGCCGCCCTGCCATGCCTTTTTCCAGTTCTATGTCGCGCCTGCCACGGAACCCGGCGGCAAGGGCAAGCTCAGTTGCCAGCTCTACCAGCGCAGCGCGGACATCTTCCTGGGCGTGCCCTTCAACATCGCCAGCTATGCCCTGCTGACGCACATGCTGGCCCAGCAGTGCGACCTTGATGTCGGTGACTTTGTCTGGACTGGCGGTGATTGCCACATCTACAGCAACCACACCGAGCAAGTTGAGTTGCAATTGAGCCGCGAGCCCAAGCCTTACCCGTTGCTGAACATCAAGCGCAAGCCAGCCTCCATATTCGACTACGAGTACGAAGATTTTGAAGTGCTTGAGTACGAGCACCACCCGGCCATCAAGGCCCCGGTGGCCGTTTGAAAGATGAGTACACAAGCACCATGCAACTGAGCCTCATCGCCGCCGTCGCCCGCAACGGGGCCATCGGCAAGGACAACGCACTGCTGTGGCGCTTGTCCGAAGACCTGCAATTCTTCAAGCGGACCACGTTGGGCTGCCCCGTCATCATGGGCCGCAAGACCTATGAGTCCATCGGCAGACCGCTGCCCGGCCGGCGCAACATCGTCATCACCCGCAATGCCAACTGGGTGACCGCCGGTGTGGAAAGCGCGGCGTCGCTGGAGATCGCCCTGGCGCTGGTTCAAGACGCCGACAAAGTCTTCGTGATCGGTGGTGCGCAAGTCTACGAGCAGGCCCTGCCTCTGGTCGACGAAATCGTGCTGACCGAGATAGCCCGCGACTTCGAGGCCGACACTTTTTTCCCAAACTGGGACAAAGCTGCGTTCAAGGAAATCACCCGCGAGACCCACCGCGCGCCCGCGCCCCTGGATTGCGACTACGCCTTCGTGACCTACCAGCGCCTGGCCATGGCCGAGCACAAACCGGAGTTTCAATTGCGCTGGGCGCAAGCGCAGGACGCCACCATCGTGGCCAGCCTGGTGCACCAGTTGCTGGACGAGGTGTCATCGCGGCTGGGGGCCGACGCCTTCAAGGTGGACGAGCCCACGAGCGAGCAAACCGTACGCCGCTGGCTGGAGCAAGGCCACTACCAGGCCCTGCTTGCTTACGACGCCGACAAGCCCGTGGGTGTGGCCACCATCGCGCAGAGCTTTGCTTTGTACGCCGGTGGGCCCATCGGCATCATTCAGGAGTTCTTCGTGCAACCCGAGCTGCGCTCGTCCGGCCTGGGCGCGCAGTTGCTGGACCGCATCGGCGATCTGGCCAGTCGCCGCAACTGGAGCGCGCTGGAGTTGTGCACGCCACCCTTGCCCGAGTTCGACAAGACCTTGCACTTTTACAAGCGCCATGAGTTCCAGCCCGTGGGTGGGCGGAAGATGCGGCGCACTTTGTGAGTGCCTCAAGGCTGTCCGGTTTGCCAGGAAGCCTGCGCCAGGGCCAACGGCGCGCTGCGGTCATCACCTTGAGCTGACATCACCTGGACCACGCGGCCTTGCGCATCGCCGGTAGCCTGGTAAAGCACCAGGGTGTCCGCGAACAGCCGCACGTCGTCCAGGTCGTGGGAGATCATCACCATGGGGATGCCAAAGCGCCGCTGGATGGCATCCAGCTCAAGGCGCACCCGGCCACGCAAGGCCATGTCCAGCGCGGAAAACGGCTCGTCCAACAAGAGCAGTTCAGGCTCGCGGATCAGGGCGCGCGCCAGGGCCACCCGTTGACGCTGACCACCCGACAGCGTCGATGGCAGGCGCTCCTGCAAACCATCGATGTCCAGCGCTTTCATGAGTTCGGTCACCTGGCGCAGGTGGGCGGCACTCAAGCGCCGCGGCAGCGTCGGCAACAAACCGAAGGCAATGTTGCGCGCCACACTCAGGTGCGGGAACAGCGCGTAATCCTGGAACACATACCCGACCTGCCGATCACGTGCGGGTACATCGATCCCTTGGGCCTGATCGAAGAGCAATCGCTCACCCAGGCGGATGTGCCCCCGGTCCGGCCGCATCAAGCCGGCGATGGCCTGGATGGTCATGGTCTTGCCAACGCCGGAGGGCCCGAACAGCACCAACCGATCACGCGAGGCCTCGAAACGCGCCTGCAAGGTGAAGGTCTGCGCGCCGCTGCGCACCGTCATGCCGATGTCCAGTTCGATCTTCATCGCTGGCCTTTCGGATCGAGCAGGCGGCTGGCCGTCACCAGGATGAGGATGCACAGCACCGAGATCACGATCACCAAGGTGTTGGCCAAAGCATCGTTGCCCGATTGCACGGCGTCGTAAATGGCCATGGACAGCGTCTGGGTCTTGCCAGGGATGTTGCCGGCGACCATCAAGGTGGCGCCGAACTCGCCCATGGCACGCGCAAACGCCAGCATGGTGCCCGCCAGGATGCCGCGCATGGCCAAGGGCAGCGTCACGTGCAGGAAGACCTTCAGCTCACTGGCGCCCAGCACCCGCGCGGCCTTCTCGAAATCGCCATGGATGCCCTCGAAGGCCGCCCGTGCAGAGGTGAACACCAGCGGAAAGGCCACGACCGCAGCCGCGATGACCGCGCCCTGCCAGGTGAACATCAGGTTGATGTCAAATTGCGTGGACAGCCAACGACCAACAGGCGCATGCCGGCCCAGCACCACGATGAGGTAGTAGCCCAGCACCGTGGGTGGCAACACCATCGGCAGCGTCAGGAGCGCCTCCAGCAGGCGCCTGCCGGGCCAGCGGCCACGCGCCACCAGCCAGCCACCCGCCACACCCAGCACCATGGCCACCAGCGTGGCCCAGCCCGCGACCTTCAGCGTGAGCCACAGGGCATGAAGGTCGACATCCACGTTGATGACTGCGCAACGATCAGATCAAGGTGCGGCGCTGAAGCCGTGCTTGCCGAGCACAGCTTGGCCTTGGGCACCTGCGACGAACTTCAGGAACTCACCGGCCGCTGCGGCATTTTTGGTGGCCGCCACCAGCGCGATGGGATAGAGCACCGGCTTGGTCGTGGGCACCACCAGGTCGATGCGCACCTTGTCATTGTCGATCAGGGCATCCGTGCGGTAGACGAAGCCGGCCTCGGCTTCGGCGCGGCTGACATAGTTCAAGGCCTGACGCACGTTCTCGGCAAAGACGAACTTGGGCATCAGGTCAGCCCACAAGCCTTGCGCTTCCAGTGCAGCCTGAGCGTAGCGGCCGGCAGGCACCGTGGCGGGCGTGCCCACCGCAATGTGGACGATGCCTGGGCGCTTGAGGTCCGCCAAAGTTTTGAGGCTGGCCGCTTGCGAAGTGGGCGAAACCAGCACCAGGTCATTGGCCGCGAAATTCACTCGGGTATCGGCCTTGATCAGGCTCTGGGCCTGAGCCTTGTCCATGGTCTCCACATCGGCGCTGGCAAATACATCGACTGGCGCGCCTTGTGCGATCTGAGCCAGCAAGGGGCCAGAGGCTGCGAAGTTGAAATTGACCTTGCTGCCCGGGTGAGCGCCCTGATATGCCGTGCCGATGTCACGCATGGCGTTTTGCAGGCTGGCGGCGGCCGAGACCGTGATCTCCTGGGCCGAGGCGGCCAGGGAGAATACTGCGACCAGGGTGAAGGCAAGAAGGTGCTGTGAGTTTCTCATGGCATGCTGGTCGTGGGATCCGTTGAAGGTGATGGGCCCTGATCGATATGTAAACAACTATACAACGCTCGCTTTGTTCCCAGCCCAGCCCATGCCAGCCAAGCCTCTCGCCACCCCCAGGAAGTCAAGCTCACCTGCCCTGAACCTCAGCGGCAGCGTGTGGCTTCAGCAAGGCAGTCACCTGCTGGGCGGCGCCGACAGCATCGCCCTGCTGGAGGCCATCGATGCGACAGGCGCCATGACGCATGCCGCCAAGCAGGTGGGCATCAGCTACAAGACGGCCTGGGATCGCGTGCACGACATGAACAACGCGGCGGGTCACGCGCTGGTTGAACGCCAGGCTGGTGGCGCCGGTGGTGGTGGCACAGTCTTGACTGCCTATGCGCAGGAATTGATCCAGGCCTTTCGGCACATCGAAGCCACCCACGCACGCATCCTGAG
>CANBUA010000004.1 GCA_947372535.1 Burkholderiales bacterium | reverse complement strand
GGCTCGGGCCTGGCGGTGGGGCGCACGCTGGTGGCGGTGCTGGAGAACCATCAGCAGGCCGATGGTTCGATCAAGGTGCCGGCGGCTTTGCAGCCTTACCTGGGCGGCCTGACGGTGCTCAAGCCCTGAGGGTCAGGCATCTGATGGGTGTGGATCCATGCTATAGTGCGCGGCTACACCGATGACCACGGTGGCCCCAGTTTTCCGGAGAGGTGGCAGAGTGGTCGAATGTACCTGACTCGAAATCAGGCGTACGGTTTCCCCGTACCGTGGGTTCGAATCCCACCCTCTCCGCCAAGGTTAAAAAACCCCAAGTGATTGATTCACCTGGGGTTTTTTGCTTTAAGTCATCACTGACTCAAGAGCACCTGGGCAATGATCCCGCTGACGATGCTCACCAGCACATAGTCGTTGCCGGTCTGCACCCAGTGGTAGCCACGCGGTGGCGCGCTGAGATGCCGTCCGTGCCAGTCTTGGACCACGTAGCGGCGCTCCCGGTATTCCCGCGGCAATTGACGGCCACGGTAGAAATCGTGACGCGGCCCGGCGCCACGTTCGCGCACCACGACCCGCGCAGGTGGGCCGTCGTGACGATGGTCATACCGCTGTTCGGATCGACGGTCGTCATGGCGATCGCCGCGACGGTCATGGTCATGGTCGCGATCCTGGGCCATGGCGAGAGACGACAGCGACAGGGATGCGCCAATCAAGAGGGTGAGTGTGCGTTGCTTCATGGTCATGTCCTCGTGTAATACATGACTTCATAGTGCACTCCTTGCACAGGCAAGTATGTAGGCGAACGCCGTCTTCATCCCTCTTTACGTTCGTGATGATTTCGCGAAACAAAAGCCAATGCCGCGTGGGCGCTTTCACAGCACACACGCGGCAAAAGGGGGCGTCAGGGCGTGGGCGCTAGACGTAGGTGTCGACGTTCGTGCCGACCTGAGAGCCCTCGGCCTTGGCCTTGGCCCGCGCCTGGTTGCTTCTCTCTTCCTGGCTGAACTGCGACTTCTGCTTGTCTTGCTGCTCGACCTGGTTTTTGCCTGTCGACTTGGTTTGGGCTTTCTCTGAAGCCTGCTGCGCCAGTTCGGCCAGCTGATTCTGCAGCGAGGCAATTTGCTGTGCGATTCGCTGCTCTCGTGCCACGGCGCCGGCGGTGTCGGCGGACTTCTGGGCATCGGCCAGGCGCTTTTCCAGCGAGGCGAGCTGTTTTTGAAGGGCAGCAGTTTGATCGCCTTCGGAGGCGACGGTCGAGCTGCTACTGACGGCTGAAATGGCAGTGATGTTCATGATTTGCCCCCCTTTCCGGTGACGCTTGTCGTGTTTTTCGTCGGGCAGCCTTGATCCTGAAACAACTTTACAAATCCCCCCTCTTTTCAATCGATCAAAGTGACGATGGATGAGGCAAACCTCACACTTTTCTTTGGGAAAGCCCTGTTCACATTGGCCTGTCCTCGTTTCACAGATCTTTACCGCTACCCCACAGCCGCTTAACCCACACCGCGCAATATGAAGACATGGACAGAGAAGGCATGGTGCTTTCTCGCCAATGCCGAGGAGACATTTCCATGTCGTCGAAAGAATCTTCATCCAAAGTCTCTGCCGTGCTGCATGCGCCCTGGGTGCGTGGCGGCGTCGCTGTGCTGACCGTGGCCGCTGGCCTCATCGCAGCCGGCTCGGGTGTCAGCGCCTGGGCCGAACGTCCTGCGGCAGACAGTCAGGCTGCGTCTGATGCGCCCCGGGGCGACCAGGCTCACCGCCATGGCCCACGCGGCGCGGATTTCCACCGTGTCATGCACCGCCCTGGCGGCCCTGAAGGTGGTGGTCTGCTGCTGGGTGGCCCCAGGCTTGATCGCATGTTGGACGAGGTCAAGGCCACGGATGCCCAGCGTCAGCAGATCCGCACCATTGCCGATGCTGCGCGCGCCGATGTGGACAAGCTGCGCGAGTCGTCACAACAACTGCGTCAACAATCGCTCAACCTCCTGGTGCAGCCAAAGGTAGATGCCGCCGCGGCCGAAGCCCTGCGTCAGAAGATGGAGGCCCAGCATGCGGCGATCAGCAAGCGCTTGCTCGTGGCGACACTGGACAGCGCCAACGTGTTGACGCCGGAGCAGCGTGCGCAATTGGGTGAGCACATGAAGGAGCGCCAAGCCAAGCGTGAGCAATGGCAGGAAAAGCACCGCGAGCAGCGTGAGCGAACCGGCGGCCCCAAGAGCTGACGAAAGCCCCTGTTTTCAGCCCGCCTTTAGAACCGACGCCGGAGCACGCCACAATGGTTGACATGAGCGAACACATCTTGATGATCGACGATGACATGCGCCTGAGCGCCATGGTGGGTGATTACCTGCGCAGTCACGGCTACCAGGTGTCCACAGCCCCCAGCCTGGTCGCCGGGCGGGAGCTGCTGGCCCGACAGGCCTGTGACGCGCTGGTGCTCGATTTGATGCTGCCTGATGGCGATGGTCTGGACCTGTGCAGGGAGTTGCGCTCGGCACCGCGAACGCGGTCGCTGCCGCTGCTCATGCTCAGCGCCCGGGGCGAGCCCACGGACCGCATCGTCGGGCTGGAGTTGGGGGCTGATGACTACCTGCCCAAGCCCTTCGAGCCACGCGAGTTGCTCGCACGGGTGAGGGCCTTGCTGCGGCGAAGCACGGCCGTGCAGGGCGAAGAAGACGTCTGGCGCCTGGGCCGCATCGAGATCGACAATGGCTTGCGCCAGGTCAGGCTCGATGGCAAGCCCTGCGACCTCACGTCCTACCAGTTCGATTTGCTGACCGTGCTGGCGCGGCACCCGGGCCGTGTGCTCAGCCGCGACCAGATCATGGATTCGCTCAAAGGCCATCCCCTGGAAGCCTTCGATCGCTCCATTGACGTGCACATCTCGCGCATCCGGGCCGCGATCGAGGACGATCCCAAGAACCCGCAACGCATCCTCACTGTCCGTGGCGTCGGCTACGTTTTTGCGAAGAAGCAAGACGCTGATCAATGAAGACCCTGGCGCTGAGGATTTACCTGGCGGTGGTGACCGTCTTGTTGCTGTTCGCCTTGGTGACTGGTTGGCTCGCGCAGCGCAACATCGAGCGCGAGCGCATTCATTTCATGACGCAGCAAAATGCCTCGGCCAGGGACCGCGCCTTGGCCTGGGCCGAGTTGCTCGAAAACAGCTTGCCGGACGCCTTGGCGCCCGATGCCGTCCAGCGTGATGCCTTGCTGGACTGGTCACAGCGCCTGCGTTTGCCCATGGCGCTGGACAACCCGACGGGTCAGCGCATCGCCACCTCCCCCTTGTTGACCGAGCGTCTGCTGCGCTCTCAGGATGCGCAGCGCATGTACCGCGCGGTGTTCACGGACGGGCGTGTGTTGTGGGTGATGCGGCCTGGCCCGCCGGGTGGCAATGGTGGCGGCCCCCGCCCCCATCAGGACCTCGATGACGGCAATGGACGGCGCGGCGGTGGTGTTGGTGATCACCCCGAATTGGCCGAGGTTCACAGGCCTGCCGGCGCATTGCCGGGTCGCCCGCCATTGATGTCACCGCGTGAGGACCCGTGGCTGACCCCATTGGCCTGGATGCTGCCGCCTGGCTGGGCCACTGGCGCGCAGGGTTTGGGCGTCATGCTGGTGCTGGTGTTCGCGGCCGTGGCCCTGGGTGCCTGGCCCGTGGCCAATCGGCTCACGCGGCGCCTGCAGGCTTTGCGGCAAGGTGTCGAGCGATTCGGCGAAGGGCAGTTGCAACACCGTGTCGAGGTCGAGGGGCGCGACGAGGTGGCCGATGTGGCGCACAGCTTTAACCAGGCCGCCCAACGCATTGAAGAATTGGTCACGGCGCACCGCAGCTTGTTGGCCAATGCCAGCCACGAGTTGCGCTCGCCCTTGGCGCGCATGAAGATGGCCCTGGCCATGATGGGCGACATGCCGCCCGATCGTGCCGACAAACTCAAACAAGAGATCCACGAGGACATCCGCGAACTCGACGCACTCGTTGAAGAAGTGCTGCTGGCCAGCCGCCTCGATGCCAAATCCGAACTGGAACTCAACCCGGTGGATTTGCTGGGCCTGGTCACCGAGGAAGCGCATCGCACGGGCGCACAGGTGGTGGCCGATCCGACCACGGCGCAACTGGAGTGCCTGGCCGATGAGCGGCTGGTGCGCCGCGCCGTGCGCAACCTGCTGGAGAACGGCCGCCGCTATGGCCATGTGGGCAATGAGCTCGCCGATGTGGAGGTCGGCTTGGCCTCAACGCCCGGCCGCATCGTGATCACCGTGTCCGACCGAGGCCCGGGTGTGCCGCCCGAACAATGGGAGCGCATCTTCGAGCCCTTCTACCGCTTGCCTGGCCATGCCGAGCACGCCGGTGGTGTCGGCTTGGGCCTGAGCCTGGTGCGGCAGATCGCCCTGCGTCATGGCGGCCAGGTGCGCTGTCAGACGCGGGCCGGTGGCGGCACGCAGTTCATCATCGAGTTGCCGAAAAAAAACCCGGCCTGAGCCGGGTTTCGTGAGCACCAGGTGTGACCCTGGTGTGATCAGCTCAGTTGGTCGCTGATCAGCTTGGTCATCTCGAACATCGAGACTTGAGCCTTCTTGAAGATCACCTTGAGCTTGTCGTCTGCATTGATGTTGCGCCGGTTGGCGGCATCTTGCAGATTGTGCTTCTTGATGTACTCCCACACCTTCTTGGTCACCTCGGTGCGAGGCAGCGGCTGAGCACCCACAATCGCGGCCAAAGCCGGGCTGGGGGTCAGTGCTTTCATGAAGGCCGCGCTCGGCGTGCGCTTGGCGGCGACCTTCTTGGCGGGAGCTGCTTTTTTAGCAGCAGGGACTTTGGTAGCGGCCGGGGCGGCCTTCTTGGCCGGAGCCTTCTTCGCAGTTGCCATGGGTATTCACTCCATCGAGGTCAGATCTGAACATGGTCTCTGGGCGGTGCTGCTTCGCAACGTTCCTCAGGAGACTCAGCGAGGCACATGGTAATGCCACTTCCCTCTGAAAACCAGCATGAATACGGGTTTGTCGCCCCTGTGCATCAAAGATTTTTCCTCATGCGCCACCCAGGAGAGGCCAATGCACCTTCCCAGGGCGGTATGGCCCGGGTTTTGGTGTTCAATGTGGCGCGTGTTGCCATGACCAGTCACCCAGGATCCATTCGATGACCCCCCAAGCAGTCTTGTCGCAAACCTTGACGCTGCCCAACGGCACCGTGATCAAGAACCGCCTTCTCAAATCGGCCATGAGCGAAGCGCTCGGGCGCCGCGATGGATCAGCCACGCCTGAGCTGGTGCGCTTGTATGGCGCATGGGCACAGGGCGGCGTGGGCCTGTGCGTGACGGGCAACGTGATGATCGACCGCCGTGCCGTTGGCGAGCCCGGCAATGTGGTGATCGAAGATGACGCGCACCTCGAACAGCTCAAGGCCTGGGCCCAGGCCGCCACGCAACATGGCACGCAGTGCTGGGTGCAACTCAACCACCCAGGCAAGCAAGCGCCCAAGGGTCTGAACAAGGAAAACGTCTCGCCATCGGCCGTGCCGTTTCGGTCTGAGATGCAAGCCTTCTTTCCCACGCCGCGCGAGTTGACCGATGCCGAGGTGCATGGCCTGGTGCAGCGCTTCGCGAATGCCGCCGGTGTGGTCAAGCGCGCAGGTTTTTCGGGCGTGCAGATCCATGGTGCGCATGGCTATCTGGTCAGTCAGTTCCTGTCGCCGCATCACAACCGCCGCACGGATGACTGGGGCGGTACGCCAGAGAAGCGTCGGCGCTTCGTGCTGGCCGTGGTCCAAGCCATGCGTGAGCAGGTGGGGCCGTCGTTCCCCATCGGCATCAAGCTCAACTCGGCCGATTTCCAGAAAGGCGGCTTCACTGAAGAAGAGTCGCTGGACACCATCCGTGCTTTGGCGCAAGCCGGCATCGACCTGGTCGAGATCTCTGGCGGCACGTATGAGGCGCCTGCGATGACGGGCGCCAAGGCCAGCCGTGAGCCCGCCAAGGACAGCACAGTCAAGCGCGAGGCCTACTTCCTGGCCTTCGCTGAAAAAGCCCGCCAGGCCGTGTCGATTCCGCTGGTCGTGACGGGCGGCTTCCGCACCGCGCAGGCCATGGCGCAGGCCATCGATTCAGGGGCGGTGGACATGGTGGGCATCGCGCGTGTCATGGCCATCGAGCCCGATGTCTGCCAGCGCCTGCTCATGGGTGAGAACCCGACGCAGACCGTCAAGCCCATCAAGACCGGCATTGGTTTCATCGACAAGATGGGCCTGATGGAGGTGACTTGGTACACCGGCCAGCTCAAGCGCATTGGGCAGGGTCAGCCACCCGTGCCAACTGAATCGGCGCTGTGGGTCTTCATCAAATTCATCGCCAAGCAGGCTGGCCTGGGCCGCCGCAAGAAGCCCACCAAGCTCAGAGCAACGTGACATGAACGGGCCGGGCATCATTTACTACCTGACCGTGGGCGCTCCCACGTCGGGTGGCCAGCAGGTCAACGAGGAGCACGTGCAGGCCTTGTGCGAGATGGGCTGGGATGCCCGCTTGCTGCAATGGCCGCGCCAGAACGACGCACAGCCCTGGCCGACCTGGCACACGGCCTGCCGCCTCGATCGCATGAGCTCGCCCGAGGTGCTGCGCCCGCAAGACATCATCGTGCTGCCCGAGGCCTGGCGGCCTCAGATCAAGGTGTTCGCCGGGCTGAAGGTGCGCAAGGTGGTGCACAACCAGAACCCGTATTACTGCTTCCGGGGCGCAGACCACATGTCTGACCTCATGAAGCAAGGCTACGAGCACATCCTCACCTGCAGCGACTACACCTCGATGCTGCTGCGCCAGTTCGGCTGGACCGGGCCTTTGCACACGGTGGTGCCGCAGATCGACCCGGTGTTCACGCCGCGTGCGGCGCCTTTGCTTGAGCAGCCCCTGCGCATCGCGTTGATGCCGCGCAAGCGGCCTGTCGAGGCCATGTTCATGCAAGGCCTGTTTCGCGCCCGTTATCCACAATGGGCGCAGGTGCCCTGGCTCAGTATCAACGAGATGACGCGCCAGCAGTGCGCCGAGGTGCTGCAGCAATCGGCAGTGTTCGCTTCATTCAGCCACCTCGAAGGCTTGGGCTTGCCGCCCTTGGAAGCGGCGGCTTGTGGCTGCATCGTGGCTGGTTTCACGGGCGGTGGTGGGCGCGACTACGCCACGCCATCCAATGGCTTTTGGGTGGCTGAGGGTGACCACGATGCCTTTGCCCAGGCGCTGGACACGGCCTTGCGATGCGCATCGACCCCTGTGTGGCGCGCGGAGGTTCAAGGGGCGTTTCAGGCGTCCGTGACGGCCCATGGCCGTGAAGCCTTCAAAGCTTCGCTGGCACAAGCCTGGACGGCCATCGCAGGCCAACCTGCTACTTGAGCAGGTCGTCCTTGGCGTCTTCACGCATGGTCTGGCGCCAGCGCACCACGCGCGCATCCAGCACCGACAGCTCGATCAGATCGGCCGAGTTGGGTTGCGCAAAGCGCCTGCGCGCCGCTTCGACGCGATCGACCGCGCCACGCAGGTCACCCGCCGCTGCCGTGGCTTCGGCATCGGCACGGACGGCGCGCAACGGCTGACCCAGGCGCTGCCAGGCTGAGGCCAACAAGGTCCAGCCCGTGATGTCCTGGGGATGGGCGGCCATGTGGGTCTGCAAGCCATTGACCGCATCCTGAAGCAGGGCAGTCTGTTCGCGCGCATCGGGCTGATTCAAGGCCACGCGTGCTTTCATGAGGATCTCGGGCCGGCTGCCGGCCAGCAGGTCGGCATTGGGGCGGCCCAAGGCGTCGGTGAGCAAAGGCTGTGCAGAGGCTGCGCGCCCGGTTTCGACACGTGCTTCCAGGTCGGCCAAGGCGAGCACCCGGCGTGCCTCGCGGGCCATGGCCGTGGGCAGGGTGGCGACCGTGGCCTGGCATTGGACCAAAGCGCGCTCGATGGTCTCGCGGTCCTTGAGCTGTGTGGCGGCCACCAGGCTCATGTACTGCTGCGCCAGTTGTTCAGTGGTCGTGGCATTTTTCGGCAAAGCTGGCGGCCTGAGCCAAGCCTGCAAAGCCACGCTTTTAGTGTCCATCAGCACACGGGCCCGCACCGACATCAAGGCATGCCGCAGGTTGATGACCTGCAGATGCTCGCTCAATGAGGCTGGGTTGATCTTGCGGATTGTGAGGCCTTCGGCGCCCATGCGTGCGCGTGCTTCGCCGATGCGCTCGGTGGTGAGCGGGTGGGTGCGCAGGTAGGGAAAGTTGTTGTCATCGTTCAGGCGCGAAGCCTGCTGCAACTGCTCGAACATCTGCATCATGCCGGCCGGCGAGTAGCCCGCATCGGTGAGCACGCCAAAGCCCACGCGGTCGGCCTCGCGCTCCATGTCGCGCGAAAAGTTGAGCTGGCCTTGCGCAGCCAAGCCTTGTCCGCCCATCAGCAAGGCCTGCCCGGCCTGGGGGCTGCGGCTCATGGCCAGGGCGCCCAGCACCATGGTGGCCAGGCTCATCCAGGAGGTCTGCTTGGACTGGCTCATCATGCGCGCGATGTGGCGTTGCGTGACGTGCGACATCTCGTGCGCCAGCACGGAGGCCAGTTCTTCCGGCGTGCGCGTCATGGAGATCAGGCCCAGGTGCACGCCGATGTAGCCGCCGGGCAAGGCAAAGGCGTTGACAGTCTTGTCCCGCACCAGGAAGGGTGTCCAGGCATAGGCGGCGTCGAGCTCATCGCCGATGTCGCCGCGCTGGCGTGCGCTGGCCAGCAGCGATGTCCAGATGTCCTGGATGTATTCGAGCACCAGTGGGTCGTCCACCACATCGGGGTCACTCAGGATGGTGCGCATGATGCGGTCACCCAGGAGGCGTTCGGCGGCGGGGCTCAGGGATTGCGAGTTGGCATCACCCAGCGTGGGCAGCGAGCGCTCGCTGGTCATTGGCGGTTGCGCATTCTGAGCTTGCAGGCCCGCAGGCAAGGCCAGGAGGCAGGCGCTCAAGGTGAGGGCCTGAGGCCAGGTGATTGTCTTGAAAGGGATGAACGCCATCACGTGAGGATGTAAGTCAGCTTGCGCCAGAGAGTATGCGCTGGCAGAACCGCAGGGGGCCGGTTTGGTTCCACAATCGCGGATGCCAGCCCAGGCTTTACATCCCAGCAACCCCAACCCTGTGAAGATCATCGCATGAGCGGACTTACCCATTTTGACGAAGAGGGCCAAGCCCACATGGTTGATGTCTCGAACAAGGCCGCGACCCTGCGTGTGGCCGTGGCGCAAGGCAGCATCCGCATGCTGCCGGCCACGCTGGCCATGATCCAGCAAGGGCAGGCGGGCAAGGGCGATGTGCTGGGGGTGGCGCGCATCGCCGCCATCCAGGGCGCCAAACGCACGGCCGATCTGATACCGCTGTGCCACCCGCTGCCTTTGAGCAAAGTGGCCGTGCTCTGGGAGATCGATGAGCAGGCCAGCGCCGTGGTGTGCCGCGTGACTGCCCAGACCGTCGGGCCCACCGGGGTCGAGATGGAGGCCCTTACGGCGGTCCAGGTTGGCCTGCTCACGGTCTATGACATGTGCAAGGCCGTGGACCGCGGCATGCTGATCACCGATGTGGGCCTGCTGGAGAAATCAGGCGGGCGCAGCGGCCATTGGGTGCGTGATCAAAAAGGCTGATCAGTGCGGCAGCACGTCCCGCCAGTTGTAGTGCCCTTTGGGCCCCTGGCACTGGAATGGCGGCAGCTCATCCTTGGCCAGGTCATCGCATTCGCTCATGAACTCCTTGCCCATGTCGGTGTGGAACTCATTGAGCCGCTGCACGACGTAGCGCGCTTCATCGACGCGGCCGTGTTCAGCCAACGAACGCGCGTAGGCGATCATCAGGCGGGCATCGACCAGGTTGTGCAGGGTGCGTGAGAACGCGCGGGGCGGCAGGCTGGGCTCGCCTTCATCGGGGCCAGTGGCATGGGCATAGTCTGCCTGGTAGCCGAACCACAGCCGGTGCTGGCCCTTGTCGATCCGCTCGGGCAGCGTGCCCGGCCCCTTGTAGGGCGGGTAGATGTCTGACAGCCATTGATGGTGGTAGGGCGCATAGATGTTGGCGGCCCATTGGTAATCGATGGTGCACCAGACCGCACCCAAGGCCATGGCCAGGCCCATGCCGGCTTGAAGCTTGCCGGTCGATGGCTTGACGGGTGGCGTGACCTGGGCGGCCGACCCGGCATCGCGATCTGCCTTGCACAGTGAGGCCGCAGCCAGGCCCAAGCCCCAGGCGAATGCCGTGGGCAGCAGGAAGTAGCCGTACCACAGCGGGTACTCCAACAGGCTGTGCAAGCCGGCGATGCCGACGATGCTGGCGCAGACGCTGATGACGGCCACGCGGTCGCCCTCATCCTCATCGGGCACCCACCAGCGGGCAAAAAGCATGAACACGCTCCAGGCGCTCAGGCCGGTGAGCAAGAGTGCCAATGGAATGCCCAGCTCGACCGCCCATTGCAGGATCACGTCATGGGTGTGGTCGAAGAAAGCCACGGGCCGGTGCGGGAACTCCGAGAAGGTCCAGGCCAGGTTGAACTCGCCCCAGCCCACGCCGGTCCAGGGGTGCAGCTTGATCAGACCCAGCGTATCGCTCCAGATCTTGAAGCGGGAACTGGAGATGTCGCTGCCATCGTGCAGCCGGGCCTCGGCGGCGAAATGGTGGCCAGTGCCCAGGTGCGACCACCAGGCCATGCCCAGCCACCAGGCGCCGTAGGCCAGCGGCGCGGCGATCAGGGTCCAGCGCAGGATGCGTGGCATGCGTCGGTCCCGTATGCCCCACAGCGTCAGCAGCGCCATGCCGACCATGCCGGTGCGCGAGGCCGTCCAGACGATGGCGCCGATGCACAGCACCAGCATGAGGGTGGCAAGCGCTTTGGGCCAGCGACCACGGCGGCCCAGCCAGACGGCGCCGCAGGCGCACCAGAACAGCAAGGTGCTGAAATGGTTGGGCTGGCGCAGGTTGCCCACGGCCCGGCCGACCACGGTGGGCTCGGCGATGAGCGCGCCATCGATCAATTGAGGCAGGAAGACCTGGATGACCGCGATGGCCAGAGAGGCCACACCGGTCCAGGCCAGACCCTGGGCGAACAAATCCATCAGCGCGGCCGGCGTTTGCCGATGCGCATGGTGCCAGGCCGTGCTCATCACCCACCAGCCTGACAAGGCCAGGGCCGCGGCCATCAATGCCAGGCCCAGCGGCAGGCCTGTGGCCACCACGGAGCCCAGAGCCGAGCCTGCGGTGATCCAGAACACCAGGGCGCCGGCCAGGAACGGGCCTTCATCGCCGACTGGCCTAGCACCCACGGCATCAGGGCGGCCTGACAACCAGGCCGCGAACAGGCCCCAGCCGAACACGCTCATCGCCTGGTTGTAGAAAGTGATGGAAGGGGCGTGATCCAGCTTGAGCAGCGTGGGGGCCAGCAAGGCCAGCAAGGCCAGGGGCAAACCTGCGGCCAGTGCGGTGGCCCTTGGTCCAGCATGGGTGAAAGTACGTACAGTCATGCGCCGTATTGTCGGGCATCGTTGAAGCTTCCCCCGAGATCAAGGGGCGGGATTCTCCCTGATCGCACCCGTAAGCCGAAAAGGGTCTGTCACACAATGTATCCATATGTCGGCCTCTGTTCCCCACTCCAGCCCCAGCCGCGTTCGCAGTGCCAAGATGGCTTCTGTCGAAAGCGACACGCGTGAAGCCATCGTGCTGGCCGCGCTGGCGCTGTTTGCCAAACATGGCATCGATGGGGTGTCGCTGCGACAAATCGTGACTGCCGCCGGCCAGTCCAATCCTTCGGCGGTTCACTACCACTTCCGTAGTAAGGAGGGCCTGGTCGATGCCGTGCTGGATCACGTGCGCGACATGCTCGAGCCTCTGCAGGCGCGGGCTTTGGCCTCCATGGGCGAGGCCAGGGCACAAGGCACCCTCAATGTGCGCGAGGTGATGCGGCTGTTCTTCATGCCGATGATCCTGATGTACTCGTCTTCGCCGAGCGGACGGATGTCTGTCCGTTTCCTGTCCCGCCTGACTTGGCAGACCGACAACATCGGCGACAGCCGCGTGCTGGAGCGCAGCGCCGTGCGTCACGCGCAGGTGGTCGACATCCTGCATGGGCTGCTGCCCCAGCACCCGATCGACAAACTCAGCTTCCTTGTCCTTGCTGCGTCGTCCAACCTGCTGCATGGCCTGGCCGACATCAGCGTGCTGGGGCGCCAGTCGTCTCTTGGTCTGAGTGCGCTGTACCAGGAGCGCTCGGTCGAGATCATCGACTGGTTCATCGACTACGTGGCGGCTGGCCTGGAGGGCGCCACCACGGCGGCCCGCGTCGAGTCAACCTCGTCCTCAGGCCAAGTGGCCTGAAGCAAGGCGCCTGGGCAGATTTCACCTGGCGCCGCTGCCGCTCCGTTTGGCGGCGACTTTGCCGGCCACCTTGGTCGCTGGTGAGGCAACAGGCGCAGATGCGGGCTTGACCGTTGTGATGAAGCTGTTGCTCACCCAACCCTCGATGTCAGGCTTGTCGATCACCTCCACTTGGCTCCAGCGGTCCAATGCCTTGAGCAGGCGCACGGTCGTGCCTTGTTGTAGGGGCGGGGCGGCGATGGCGGCGCTGGCATCGGGCGCCTGACGGATGTTGAGCGAGCTGGCCGTCACCACGTAGTGCGGTGGCTCATCCTGTTCGCGCCCCATGGCGCGGCCCTTGACGCTCTCCAACGGAAAGGCCGGACCCGGATCGCTCTTGCGGCCCCGGGCGATGTCCTCATGCCCCAACACGTCTTCCAGCTGGTAATGAGACACCAGCAACTCGGCCAGCTCGACGGCCCGCGCGATCTGCACTTCAGAGTAAGTGTGCCAAGGCTGCACGCCGCCGCCATATTTGTGTTCGGCCAGCAGCACTTGGTCATCCGGGTAGATCGCACCGAACCAGGCCTGGTAGTGCGGACCCACCCGCTTGAGCAGGCCGGCGTTGTCCATCTCGATGCCGATCGAGCAGGTGTTCAGGCCCACGATGCCGTTCCACTGGCTGACGCCCGCGTGCCAGGTCACCACATTGAAAGGCGCCAGTTGCACGATGCTGCCATCGCGCCCGAGCACCACGTGGGCCGAGGCATTGCCGCTGGGTTTTTGGGTGCACAGCGATTCGACCGAACTGGCCGCCGAGCGTCCGGCCGTGTAGTGCATCACCAGGTAGCGGGCCTTGAGCGCACCACCGTGGTTGGGTGTGGCGCGAAAACTCACTTGGTCGCCGACAAGTCGGTGTTGGGCGTCGATGCGCAAGGGCTGGGTCATGGCAGTAGCAGGCAGATGCCTGTGGGATGGGGAAATGGCGGGGGTGGCGTCAATGTAGTGCTCGGGGCTTGAATCGGACAGCCCAGATCCTAGGGATGGCCACAGCTGCCCTGAGATGACATCAGCCCGGCATACTGGCGGAGTGCTTTGGTTTTTCATCCCCCTCGCCCTGGTTCCCCATCCATGCCCGCCTTGATCCTCACCCCAGCCCAGGAGCGATTGCTGCTCTGGACGCTGGCGGCTGTCCAGTTCACCCACATCGTCGACTTCATGGTCATGATGCCGTTGGGCCCTCAACTGACCCACCTGTTTCGCCTCACGGATGCCGAGTTCGGCCTGCTGGTGTCGGCGTACTCCCTGGCCGCCGGCGTTTCCGGGTTGCTGGCTTCCCTGGTCATTGACCGCTTTGACCGGCGGCGCGCCTTGCTCATCCTGTACGCCGGGTTCGCTGTGGCCACGCTGGCCTGCGGGCTGGCACCCACCTATGGCAGCCTGATGCTGGCGCGGGTGGCCGCCGGCATCTTCGGCGGCGTGCTGGGCGCGCTGGTCCAGACCATCGTGGGGGATGTCATCCCGTTCGAGCGGCGCGGCAAAGCCATGGGCGTGATCATGGCGGCCTTCTCCTTGTCGACCGTGGCCGGTGTGCCGGCCTCGCTCTGGCTGGCCAGTCGCTGGGGCTGGCATGTGCCTTTCATCTCGATCGCATTGGCCTGCGCCCTGCTGTGGGTGCTGTTGTGGCGCAGCGTGCCGCGCATGGGCGGTCACCTGGCTGGCAGCGCCACGCAAAGCGCCATGGAGCGCCTCAAGCGCGTGGTGGTCAATGCCAACCACTGGCGGGCCTTCGGCCTGTCGGCGCTGATGATGCTGGGCAGCTTCTCCATCATCCCCTACATCACCATCTACACGACGACCAACGTCGGCCTGCAACAGGACCAGGTGCCCATCATCTATCTGGTGGGTGGCGTGGCCACCTTGTTCACTTCGCGCTTGTGGGGCGTGCTGGCTGATCGCTGGGGCAAGGTGCAGACTTTCCGGGTGGTGGCGATGCTGGCGGTATTGCCCATGATGGCTTTGACTTATCTGGGGCCGGTCAGCGTGCCTGTGCTGCTGGTGATCACGACCTCCTTCTTCGTGTTCGTGTCGGGCCGCATGGTGCCAGGCATGGCGCTCCTCACGGCGGCGCCTCCGCCGGCTTTGCGCGGCGGCTTCATGAGTGTCAACGGCGCGCTCCAGTCGGGCGCCATGGGGCTGGCCGCCTGGCTGGGCGGTGCCATGATTTCCCGCTCGCCCACGGGCCTCGTGCAAGGGTATGAGCGCTGCGGCTGGCTGGCCCTGGTGACCACCTTGATCATGCTGTGGTGGGTGGGCCGTTTGCGGGTGCACACCGAGGTCGGCGGCACCACCTTGCCGGCTTGAACTTGAGTCAAATGTGAGCGTTTCCGCAGCAATGCGGCCTTTGTTGGCAAAGCTGAAAAAATCAATGTAAACACTGATGTCATAGGCTTGTCACAAGCGTCAAACGAGTGCAGACTGAACGTCCGGTTTGAGCTTTGTTGGCAGTGCAGCCGGTGCCCGAAAGGGCCCAGCACTGGCGGCTTTGCAAACGGGTTCCTGCCGGGTTTTCAACCCTCTGCCCTCGAAAGGAGGCGGTATGAATTTGACGATCAGTGGCCACCATCTTGAAGTCACACCCTCGCTGCGTGAGTACGTACTCACCAAGCTGGATCGAGTCACCAGACACTTCGAGCAAGTGGTCGATGTGACGGTTCTACTCAGTGTTGAGAAGCAAAAGGAAAAGGACCGTCGTCAGAAGGCTGAAGTCAATTTGCACGTCAAAGGCAAAGACATCTTTTTGGAAACTGCACACGAGGATCTATACGCTGCCATCGATCAACTCATGGACAAACTCGACCGCCAAGTCTGCCGCCACAAGGCGCGCGTTCAGGATCACCACCACGTTTCGATGAAACGAGAAGGAGAGGGCCGCTGGGATGGAGTTCAATGACACCGAAATCACACGCCAACAAAGCACGCCTTGGTGAAGACTGACAGCGGGTCGCCCGCGCAGCGAGGCACCAAGTTACAACGGCCCCTTTTGGGGCCGTTTTTCATGTGCTGAGACGCTGTCATCCTACGCAGCACATCAATCGTTGTAATGGTGTGAAATAAATCTGCCGCATGAGGCGGTTTTGGGGTTGCTGCGGTGCAGCAAACCATGCAAAATCCCCTCAACCCGGTGGCGTTTAGATGTCGCCGGAGGATGTTTTCGGTTTCTATAATCCGCCGCTCATCCGCCTCGGGAGCGGGGGACAAGGCACAAGGCCGTCGCCCCCGCTGAAACATGATGAATAGACTCTCCGCTATCCTCCCCGCTGGCCAAGTGCTGGTGGACCTGGACGCCAGCAGCAAGAAGCGCGTGTTTGAACACGCGGGTCTGCTGTTCGAAAACCATCATGCGATTGCCCGTGCCACCGTCACGGACAACCTGTTTGCCCGTGAGCGCCTGGGTTCCACCGGCCTGGGCCATGGCGTCGCCATCCCCCATGGCCGCATCAAGGGCCTGAAAAATCCGCTGGCCGCCGTCATCCGCCTGCGTCAGCCGATTGCCTTCGATGCGCCCGATGACGAGCCCGTTGATCTGCTCATCTTTCTGCTGGTGCCCGAGGCCGCTACACAGCGGCACCTCGAAATTCTCTCCGAAATCGCCGAGTTGCTTTCCGATCGGGCGTTGCGCGAGCGCCTCAAGACCGAGCCTGATGCCCTCCAGGTGCATGAGATGATCGAACGATGGCAGCCGCTCAAGTCGGTGGCCTGATCTGATCCTTTCATCTCTGCGGTCAAACCATCCAACGTGAGCGCCCAAGATCTCGCCGTCATCAGTGCGGAAGTCCTCTTCGAGGCCAACCGCGAAGCGCTTCGTTGGGAGTGGATCGCCGGGCATGCCCACCCGGAGCGCCGCTTCGACGAAGCCGCCGTCCAGTCTGCCCAATCGGCGGCCGATCTGGTGGGCTACCTCAATTACATCCACCCTTACCGCGTCCAGATCGTCGGCGTGAAAGAGGCGGCCTATTTCGAGGGCTCCAATCCAGACGACCAGGAGCGGCGCATTCAGCGCATCGTGACGCTTGAGCCGCCGGTGGTGGTGGTGGCCGACGGCCAGCAGCCCTCCGACCGCCTGGTGGCCATGTGCGGCCGTGCCGGCATCCCGCTGTTCGTCACGCGCGAGCCCGCTGGCCACGTCATCGACGTGCTGCGCAGCTACCTCACCCAGCACTTTGCTGAGCGCATCACCCGCCATGGCGTGTTCATGGACATCCTCGGTTTGGGCGTGCTGCTGACCGGTGAGTCCGGCCTGGGCAAGAGCGAATTGGGCCTGGAATTGATTTCACGCGGACACGGCCTGGTGGCTGACGATGCGGTGGACCTTTATCGCGTCTCGCGCAGCGCCATCGAGGGCCGCTGTCCGGAATTGCTGCGCAACCTGCTGGAAGTGCGTGGCATCGGCCTGCTGGACATCAAAGCGATCTTTGGTGAGACGGCGGTGCGCCGCAAGATGCGCCTCAAGCTCATCGTGCACCTGGTCCGCAAGGAAACCATGGAGCGCGAGTTCGAACGCCTGCCGTATGAGCCTTTGTTCGAAGAGGTGCTGGGTGTGCAGGCGCGCAAGGTGGTGATCGCCGTGGATGCCGGCCGAAATCTGGCCGTGCTGGTCGAGGCCGCTGTGCGCAATACCGTGCTGCAACTGCGCGGCATCGACACCTACAAGGAATTCATCGACCGCCATCAGAAGGCCATGGAGCGCGGCATCATCGACTGAAGATGGGCTGGCAGCCCGTGTGGCCGCCCCCATCGGAGCCGGCTCAGTCGCTCAGCGGCTGGCGGCCTTGCGGCACGATTCCTTGTCGCACACCACGTACAGAGAGAGCGCGTGGTCTTGCAGCTTGTAGCCGCGATCCGTCGCGATGGCCTGCTGGCGCCGCTCGATCTCGGCGTCATAAAACTCTTCGACCTTGCCGCAGATCACGCACACCAGGTGGTCGTGGTGTGAGCCCTCGTTGAGCTCGAACACGGCTTTGCCGGCCTCGAAATGGTTGCGGCTGAGGATGCCGGCCTGTTCGAACTGCAGCAACACCCGGTAAACGGTGGCCAGGCCAATGTCGGAACGGTCGGCCAGGAGCACCTTGAACACGTCTTCGGCGGTCATGTGGCGCTGGGCTGATTGCTGGAACACTTCCAGGATTTTGATGCGGGGGAGCGTGGCTTTGAGTCCGCTGTTTTTGATTTCGTCGGCGTGGGTCATGGCTGGCCTTTCACAGGTCGGGCAGGGCGCACAAGGCCCCGCTAGAATGCTCGATGATATCGGGATGCCCCGGCCAGATCGGGTTCGTGGGGCGTTTCCCCCGTGTTTGCGTGAAAGGACCAAGTCCTGTGCTGTTGATTCCTACTGCTGAACCTGGCGCTGGCCGCCGCTCAATGGGCCTGATTGTGCTCGCTCTCGTGGCCGGTGTCATGCCCGTCATGATGGCCGGATGCGCGAGTGTGCGTGATGCCGCGCCCGCCAGCATGCGCAGCCCCGAGACCATGTTTGGCCTGTTCAAACCCTACCGCATGGAAGTCGTGCAGGGCAATGTGGTGACCCAGGAAATCATGGCCCAGATCCAGCCCGGGCTGGGTCGGGCCCAGGTCCGCGAAATTCTCGGCACGCCTCTGCTGACGGACGTTTTCCACGAGAACCGTTGGGACTATGTCTTCACGATTGCCCGCCAGGGCATCCCGGCGCAACAACGCCGTGTCAGCGTGTTCTTCAAGGACAACGTGGTCGAGCGTTTCGAGGCTGATCCGCTGCCAACAGAGCGCGAATTCGTGGCCAGCATCCAGCGCCAGGAAAGCACCAAGCCGCCGGTGCCCGACTTGAGCCCGGCGCAAGTGGCGGCCCTGCCCGTGCCGGCGAAGGTAGACACGACGCCCAAGGTGCCGCAAGGCGCCGCGCGTGACTACCCGCCACTCGAACCCGGCCGTCCCTGAACGCTGCCCACCGCTCCCTCTCATTCGATCGCCATGACTGCTGCTGCCTCCACCCCCGTGACCGCATCTCCCTACCGCATTGCCATCGCCGGAGCCAGCGGCCGCATGGGCCGCATGCTGATCGAAGCCGTGCAGGCCTCGCCCGACTACGTGCTGGCCGGCGCGCTGGACATCCCCAGCAGCCCTGCGTTGGGCGCCGATGCCGCCGCTTTCCTGGGGCACACCAGCGGTGTGACCATCACGGCGGATCTGGCGCAAGGCCTGGCGAACGCGGATTTCCTCATCGACTTCACCCGCCCCGAAGGCACGATGGCGCACTTGCGTCAATGCCGCGCCTCTGGCGTCAAGCTGGTCATCGGGACCACTGGTTTCAGCGATGAGCAAAAGGCCGAAATCGAAGCGGCTTCGCGGGAGATCGCCATCGTGATGGCGCCCAACATGGCCATTGGCGTGAACGTGGTGTTCGCCCTGCTCAAGCAGGCCGCCAAGGCGCTCAACGAGGGCTATGACATCGAGATCATCGAAGCGCATCATCGCCACAAGGTCGATGCACCCAGCGGCACCGCACTCAAGATGGGTGAAGTGGTGGCCGAGAGCCTGGGGCGCAACCTCAAAGATTGCGCCGTTTATGGCCGCGAAGGCGTGACCGGCGAGCGCGACCCCAGCACCATAGGCTTTGCCACGGTACGTGGCGGCGACATCATCGGCGATCACACCGTCCTATTCGCCGGCACCGGCGAGCGCATCGAGATCACCCACAAATCATCCAGCCGGGCCACCTATGTGCAGGGCAGCCTGCGCGCTGTGCGTTACCTGGCCGAGCAGCCTCATGGCCTGTTCGGCATGGACCAAGTTCTCGGCTTGAACTGAGCGACCAGACCATGGAAGGCCTTCAACACCTCTGGGCGCAAGGCGATGCCGTGGCACGGCTGGTGGCCGCGCTCCTGCTGCTCATGTCCGTCTCGGCCTGGGTCATCATCGCGTGGAAGGCCTGGGTGCTGCTGCGTGTGCGCCGTGACCTCGTCCCTGCCATGAACCGTTTCTGGCAGGCGCCCGATCTGGGCTCGGCACGCCAGCAATTGCAAGGGTTGGATCGAGAGCTTGTGCTCTTGCCGCTGGTCGATGCAGCCGAGCGTTCAGTGGTGGTCGGTTCGCTGGAGGCCCAGGGCCAACCCGGTGCCCAGTTGACACGCCGCCTGCGTGACAGCCTGCACCAGGTGCTGGCCCGTTTGCAGTTTGGTCAAGTGCTGCTGGCATCAGTGGGCGCCGTGGCGCCCTTCATCGGCCTGTTCGGCACCGTCTGGGGCATCTACCACGCGATGATGGGCATCAGCGCCGAAGGCTCGGTGAGCCTGGACAAGGTGGCCGGCCCGGTGGGCGAGGCGCTCATCATGACCGCCGCCGGCCTGGCCGTGGCCATCCCGGCTGTGCTGGCCTACAACGTGTTCGGCAAGCTGGTGGCGGCTTTCGAGGCGGACCTCGAAGGCTTTGCCCACGACTTGCGCGAAGCCTTGCTGGCCCGCGATTGAGCGACAGCCGCTGAGCGATCAACTGCCATGGCTTTCGGACGACTTGAGCGAACCCCCGGCGCGCAGCCCATGAGCGAGATCAACATGACGCCACTGATCGACGTCATGCTGGTGCTGCTGGTGATCTTCATGCTGACGGCACCCCTGATGACGTCCAACCTCAAGCTCAACCTGCCCAAGACCGAAGGCAGCCAGCCGCAGCAGCCCAACCCCCAGGCCATCACCTTGACGATTTTGAGCACGGGTGAGTTGCGCTGGGGTGATGAGTTGCTCACCGATCTGGCCGCCTTCAAGGCGCGCCTGCAAACCACCAAGGGCAACAGCCAAGGCAAGGCCATGGACAAAGGCAGCGACACCGAAGTCCACCTCAAGGCGGACACGGCAGTGCCTTATGGCCGCGTGGCCGAGGTGCTGGGGCTCTTGCAGCAAGCGGGCCTGCGTCGCATTGCTTTTGCGACGCAGCCTCGCGCAGAGGCCCCGCGGCAACCCTGAGACGCCCTGGCATCCAGGCTGCGATTTCGCGCAATCCTCTCAACACAACCGTCCTTGTCGGCCTTTGGCCACAACTGCCTTCAGCGCCGGGGTAGACAATGGGCTTGTCCTGGCCAAAGGAGTGTTGTTCATCATGGATCCGACCAAATCAGAAGCGCCCAAGAGCGCGTCTCAGCGCTACGACAATGCCCAGGCGGCATTCGACCAAGTCCTGCTGCTCTACAACAGCCAGATCGCCTACCTGCGCGGGGCCTTGCAACGCTTCGTGGCGGGCGAGGAGTTCGTCGAACCCGTGCGGGCCAAGTACCCCTTCGTGCGCATCGTCACTGACACCGTGGCTCGCGCCGATTCGCGCCTGGCCTATGGCTTCGTGGCCGGTCCCGGCACGTATGAGACCACGGTCACGCGGCCCGATCTGTTCGCCGATTACTACCGCGAGCAGTTCGAGTTGCTGTTGACCAACCATGGCGTGTCGCTCGAGATCGGCCTGAGCCGCGAGCCCATCCCGGTTCATTTCTCGCTGGCCGACAACGACCACATCGAAGGCAACCTCACGCCCGAGCGCCGCGTGATGCTGCGCGACCAGTTCGACCTGCCCGACCTGGCCTCCATGGATGACGGCATCGCCAACGGCACCTACAACGCCATGGGCGGCGCGCCGCGTCCGTTGGCCTTGTTCACCGCGCCACGTGTGGACTACTCGCTGCACCGCCTGCGCCACTACACCGGCACCTCGCCCGAGCATTTCCAGAACTTCGTGCTGTTCACAAACTACCAGTTCTACATCGACCAGTTTGTGCAGCTCTCGCATCACCTGATGAAGACGGCGCCCGATCCGGCCAACCCGCGTGATGACGACGACTGCATCGCCTTTGTCGAGCCGGGCAATGTGGTCACGCGCCGCGTGGGCGTGCCGGCCGAGGCCTTCGACACGCTGGGCGCCATGCCGCCACGCCTGCCGCAGATGCCGGCCTACCACCTGGTGCGCCAGGACCGAAGCGGCATCACCATGGTCAACATTGGGGTGGGGCCGTCCAACGCCAAGACCATCACCGACCACATCGCTGTGCTGCGGCCGCTGGCCTGGATCATGTTGGGCCACTGCGCCGGCCTGCGCAACTCACAACAACTGGGCGACTACGTGCTGGCCCACGGTTATGTGCGTGAAGACCATGTGCTCGATGAAGACCTGCCACTGTGGGTGCCCATCCCACCGCTGGCCGAGATCCAACTGGCCATCGAAGGGGCGGTGGCCGACGTGACCCAGCTTCAGGGCTTCGACCTCAAGCGCATCATGCGCACGGGCACCGTGGCCTCGACCGACAACCGCAATTGGGAGTTGATGCCGCACCGCGAACCGGAGCGGCGCTTCAGCCAGAGCCGGGCGGTGGCGCTGGACATGGAAAGCGCGACCATTGCGGCCAATGGCTTCAGGTTCCGCGTGCCCTATGGCACTTTGCTGTGCGTGAGCGACAAGCCGCTGCACGGTGAGATCAAGCTGCCGGGCATGGCCAACCAGTTCTACCGCGAGCGGGTCGATCAGCACTTGCGCATTGGCTTGCGCGCCATCGAGCGGCTGCGTCGCAACCGCTCGGAACAACTGCACAGCCGCAAGTTGCGCAGTTTTGCCGAGGTGGCGTTCCAGTAACAGCCGGGAAGGCCGCGCTGCTCAGGCGGCGACGGTCGAGTCTTCCGGGGTGTTCAGGGCAGGCTGCACTTCGCGCGCGATCTGCTCACCAGCTTGGGCTTCAGCCACGGCCAGGTCGTACTCGGTCTGCAAGTCCATCCAGTACTGCGCGGTGGTGCGGAAAAAACGCGCCAGACGCAGGGCCGAATCGGGGCTGATGCCCCGGCGTTCACGCACGATGTCGTTCACGCGGGGGGCTGGCACATGCAGGCGGATGGCCAGGGCACTGGCCGACAGGTTGTAGGGACCCATGAACTGAGCTCGGAGGATGGTGCCGGGATGGACGGGAGTTTTTGCGGTCATGGGGAAACAGTGCTGAATGGGTGATCAATCGTTAGATGCTATACCGTGAGCATTGAAAAAAGTGTACTATTTCCGACATTCGTATTAGATCATCTTTGTTTCTGAATAATCAATTATCAAGAATTGCATCGATGTTTAGTTCCCCTGTATAACGGTTTACAAAATCCCTCCAAAAGAGGGATTGAGCCCCATGCCGACATGGCGTGAAGATGTAGTGCCCATGAATCACCCCAGCGAATTCCCGTCCGACCACCTGCTTCCAGCGCTCCGATCCCATGTGTGGTTCGCGTCCTGCCCTCCGGTGCTCCAACAAGCCCTGATCAGCCGATCCAGGATCGTGACGCTCAAAGCGGGGGAGCACCTGTTCTCGCGCGGTGAGCTTGATGAGGCCTTGTGCTGTGTCTTGTCCGGGGCGCTCAAGCTCGGATCGATCAATGGCGAGGATGAGGACCAGGTGCTCAGCATGTACCTCGAGCCCTACCACTGGTTTGGCGAGATCGCGATGATCGACCGCCTACCGCGCAGTCAGGATGCCGTCGCCGATGTGGCCAGCAGCGTGCTGCTCGTGCCGCGCTCCTCGCTGGAGCCGTGGCTCAACGATCATCCTCAGTATTGGCGCGACATCTCCCGCCTGGCCTGCCTGAAGCTGCGCATGCTCGTCGTCTTGATGGAAGACAGCGCCAGCCTGCCGCTGGACCAGTTGCTGGCCAAGCGCTTGCTGATGGCGGCCACCAACTTCGGGATGAACTACCCGATGTCCTTCAAGCGCCACTTGCGCTTGCCGCAAGAGTACCTGGCCCGCATGATGGGCGTCTCGCGGCAGACCATCAACCGCGCGCTCAAGACCTATGCCGAAGAAGGCTTGGTGGCTGTGCGTTATGCCGACATCGAGTTGATCGACATCCCCGGCTTGATGACGCGCTCAGGGCCCATGAACACCTCGCTGGTGAGCAGCCTGCGCGCCATGGGCGAGCTGGCTGACCGCTCGGGTAGCCTCAGCTCTGCGGCTTGAGACTGGCTTTGACCTGGATGCGGCTGGCGGCCTCCTTGGCCCGCTGACGCGCCAGGTCGGTGTTCTCCGCAAAGGCCAGTGCCACGCCCATGCGGCGCTTGGCGAAACTCTCGGGCTTGCCGAACAGGCGCACATCCGTATCGGGCACGCGCAGCGCATCGGCCACGCCTTCGAAACTCACGCCCTGGGCATCGACGCCACCATAGATGACGGCCGAGGCGCCCGGTGAGCGCAGGCGGGTGTCAACGGGCAGGCCCAGGATGGCGCGGGCATGCAGCTCGAATTCGCTTTGCACCTGCGTGCTCAAGGTGACCAGGCCGGTGTCGTGCGGGCGAGGGCTGACTTCGCTGAACCAGACCTGATCACCCTTGATGAACAGCTCGACGCCGAACAGGCCCTGGCCGCCCAGGTCGTCGGTGACCGCCTTGGCGATCTGGCGTGAGCGTTCCAAGGCCAGGGGCGTCATGCGCTGGGGCTGCCAGCTCTCGACATAGTCGCCCTGGACCTGGACGTGGCCAATGGGTTCGCAGAAGTGGGTCTCGATCTGGCCATCCGCCCCGACGGCGCGCACGGTCAGTTGCGTGATCTCGTAGTCGAAGTCGATGAAGCCTTCGACGATGACGCGGCCGTGGCTGACGCGTCCGCCTGCCATGGCGCAGGCCCATGCCTTGGCCACGTCTTGCGGGCCGTCGAGCTTGCTCTGGCCCTTGCCCGATGAGCTCATCACCGGCTTGACGACGCACGGGTAGCCGATGCCGCCGTCGATGGCGGCCTGCAACTCGTCCAACGAGTTGGCGAAGACGTAGGGGCTGGTGGGCAGCTGCAGGGTCTCGGCGGCCAGGCGGCGGATGCCTTCGCGGTCCATGGTCAGGCGGGTGGCGCGTGCGGTGGGTACGACGCGGATCAGGCCACGCGCTTCCAGGGCTTCGAGCTCGGCCGTGGCGATGGCTTCGATCTCGGGCACCACCAGCAGCGGGCGCTCGGCCTCAATCAGCGTGCGAAGCTGGTCGGCATCGCTCATGGCGATCGTGCGCGCATGGTGGGCCACCTGGTGGCCGGGCGCGTTCTCGTAGCGGTCGACCGCGATGGTCTCCACGCCCAGGCGCTGCAAGGCGATCAGCACTTCTTTGCCCAGTTCACCGGCGCCTAGCAGCATGACGCGCGTGGCCGACGGGCTCAAGGGCGTGCCCAGGCTGGCAGGGGCGAAGGCGTCGGTCGGGCGGGGGAGGGTTTGGCGGTCTGACATGGGGCCTGCTGATGTCGGAGGTTGAAGGGTCAGGGGGTGACCGCGCCAGTGTAGTGCCGACCTCAGCGTGCAGACCCGAGGGGCAGCTGAAAGGAAAAGGTGCTGCCTTGGCCTGGCGAGCTGTTGACGTTGAGTTGCCCACCCATCAGCTGCACCAGGCGTTTGGAGATGACCAGGCCCAGGCCGCTGCCTTCGGGCGGCTTCATGCCGGGCGGGATGACGCGCACGAAGGGCTCGAAGATGGCTTGCATGTCGCTGGGCTCAATGCCCACACCGGTGTCGGCGACCTGGATGAGCACGCAGTCGGGGCGGCGCAGCGGGGTCGACATGCCGATGGTGATGTGGCCGGCCGGGGTGTATTTGATGGCGTTGCTGACGAGGTTGTCCAGCACTTGGGTGATGCGGGCCGGATCGCCGCAGGCGCGCCGCCAACGTTCACGCTCGGTGGCGGTCGCGGCGAGTTCGGTGTGCACGATGTCCAGCGACAAACTCTTGGCGCTGGCGGAGGCTCGATACTTGTCGAGGACCTGCCCGACCAGTGCTTCGAGGTCGACGGTGGTTTGATCGATGACCAGCTCGGGGTTATTGACGCGGTTGAACTCGAGCAGGTCTTTGATGTGGCGATCGAGCTGTTCGGCCACGGCGGTCATGCGGGCCAGGGCGCGCTGCGAAGCGGCATCGACCACCTTGGTCGAGAGCAGGTCCACGGAGGACAACATGGTTTGCAAAGGGCCGCGGATCTCGTGCGTCATCATGGACAGCATGCGCTCCTTGTCCTCATGGGCGGCGCGTTCCTTGGCCCTGACCGTCTCGCGCAGCTTGACCATGAAGCTCAAGGCCAGGATGTAGGCCGGCGGGATGACCACCATCATGAGCTTGGCCTGCATCACCTGCCGTGATTCGGACGCGGGCGGCCAGATCTCGGTGAAGGCCATCACCAGGACCGTGGTGCCGTAATGCACCCAGCTGTAGCCACGGGCGCCATGCTTGAAGATGGCAAACGCCGCCAGGTAGATGAGTGGCCCGTAGACCGCCACCGACATCACCGCGTAGAGCTGCTCGTTGGCGGGAAAGTACAGGTGTTGGATCAGCTTGCCGACCAGGTAGACGCTGCTGGCCAGCATGGTGCTCAAAATGATGTGGACGCGCCACTTCGGCAGCGGCGTCATGAGTGCGGCGGTCAGCAGCAGCATGGCGGCCACCACCGGGCTGCCAATGCGGTCCCAGGTGGTCATCTGGGGGTTACTCAGCTCGACCCCCCAGATCAGCAGGACGGCCAATGCGATGGTGGGGGCCAACCGTTGAACCAGCGGGACTTGGTCGTCATCGACCCAGAACCATGTCGCCAACACCCCTTGGTGCCCAGGCTCAGCCATGCACCTTCCCGTGCTGACGGTCGAGCTGATTCTGCAAGGCCGCGGCGATCACGGCAGGGCGCACGGGCTTCTCGAAGAACAGGACTTGCAAGGCGCGCATCATGCTCGTGAGGGTGTCTTCCGAAGCGATGCCATCGCGCAAGTGGCCGGTGAGCAGGGCCACGGGGGCCTGAGGGCGCAGGCGACGGATCTGCTCGACCAGCGTCTGTGAACTCTGGCCACTGCCCAGGATGAAGTCCACGACGAAGGCATCGAACTCGGTCAGGCCCGCTTCGAGCACGGCGGCGGCGGAGTGGAATGCGACGGCCTCGAAGCCGGAGCTCTCGAACCAGTCGCACAGGCTTTCGGCGGCGTGGGGATCGTCGTCGATGACGGCCACCTTGAAGCCAGTTTGCGGTGCCGGGGCGCTCAGGGTCAGGCGCTCCACGGCGTAGCGGGGCACGTCGGGCTTGATCTGGTGCAAGGAGGTGGCCGAGCCGGCCATCCAGCCCGTGCTGTCGCGCAGGGCTTGCAAGCTGACCTTGCCTTGATCGCGCGGTGCGAGCAGGTGGCCGACCACGATGGTGCAAGGCCAGTGGTTGCCATCGAAGACGGCGGTGGCGGGCACGCAAGTCTGGGCGCGGCCTTGCTGGAAATCGGCGCGGCCGAGGTCGTCGAGCGAGACGCCGCTGTGGTGAGCGATCAGGCGCACTTCTTCGAACAACCAGGCGGCCCCTTGCAGCTTGCGTCTGGCTTGGCTGACGGAGATGTCGCACAACTGGGCCACGAGTGCGGCCTGGTGGCGGCTGGTGATGCCTTTGGATTCCAGGGCCTGCCTGACTCGTCCGGCCAGTGCCAGGGAAGCCGCTTCGCTCAGGTCGTCGTGTTCGCTGTCGTGTTCATCCATGTTGCTGATGGTGCGGGCAAGGGGCAGAGGGGTCTAAGACCGAAAATCTTTGTAAAGATCCAGGATCGTGTCAGGAGAGAGCATAAATGATCAAATCAACAATGTCGATTTTTGACGCATTCGACCACCACCTCCGGCTCGACGGTGTGATTTTTGCCCAGAAGGCTCAAGGCCTCATTGCAAAATGACCGAAAAACCAAGCGTGCCGGCGCCGCCTGGCTGCAACGTGCCTGTCAATGACCATTGAATGGGTCCCGTTGTGCCTGCCGTGGGTTGCTGGTCCACCACACAGGCGGTGATGCCGGTGGCCATCGGGGTGCCGCAGGAGGCGCTGGTGAAGGCCGTGTAGGCCGGCGTGGCGTCGTTGACGCGCAGGTTGCTCAGGGCCTGGGTGCTCTGGTTTTCGAAGCGAATGGTGTAGATCAAGACATCGCCGGTCTTGGCCTGGCTTTTGTCCACGGTCTTGGTCAGCTTCAAGCCCGCTTCGCTGCCCCCGCCGATCAAGGTCAGGTCTGCTCGCGACTGCGCGGTGGCAAAGCCCGCCATGGCGTACGTGAAGGTGGCGGTCAGGGTGGCAGTGTGTTGGGCGCCAGAAGTGGCGTTGCTGGGCGAGGCGGTTTTGGCCAGGATGCACAGGGTCTGGTTGGCTTGCACATTGACTGGATTGGTCCAGGGCGTGTCACCTGCATCGATCAGGCCGTTGCAGTTGACGTCGTTGAGCAAGGTGACGGCCCAGGGCAGGCCTGGATTGCCGGTCGTGCTCAAGGACAACTGACCCACGGTACCTGCCGTGAAATGGTGGCCATAGGCGGCCGTGGCGCCAGCCAGGATGGTTTGCTGGCCTTCGTCGTTGAAGCGGTTCTCGGGCACATCGGCGAACAGCAAGCCGGTGTGGACGGCGCCGCTGCTGTGGTTGAAGGTCACGGCGTCCAGGGTGCGGTCGTAGGAGCCGCCCACGCTCACGGTCGTGCCGACTTGCCCGGCGATGGAGACAAAGTGGCCAGGGTTGGTCTCGACGATGCGCACGCTGCTGCCGCTGGCCGAGGCGGGCACCCACAAGGTGAAGCTGCCGTTGGCGGCCGTGGCGGTGGCATCCAGCACCGTGCCATTGCTGGCGCTGAGGGCGCGCACGGTGGCGGCCGCCAGTGGGGGCTCGGTCGGCTGCTGGATGCCGTCGTTGGCGGTGGCGCCCAGCAGGCCGCTGTCCTGAAAGACCAGGCCGGAGATGCTGCTGCCGTTGAAGAGGCCGAAGTTGACTGGCGCCAGGTCGGTGGACAGGCGTGCTTGTCGACTCAGGCCAGGCGATTCGGTCACCACCCACCCAGTCGGCGCGGCGGGGTTGACATCCGCCGCGTTGCTGCTGCCATTGAGGACCACCTGGTACACGCCGACCAGCACTTGGCCAAAGGCATAAGCACCCGAGCCGGCATGGATGGGCACGACGGCCACGGCCGGCCCGTTGGGCGCGGTGGCGCTGAGCAACTTGGCGTAGAGCGGCTGGCCGCAGCCGACTTCATCACCATCGCGGCTGGCGTTGTGGTTGGCATCGTTGTAGGCGTAGCCGGCCAGGTCACACAGGCGCGCGGCGCCGCTGACGGTCACGTCGACCTCGCCCAGGCGCTCTCCCAGGCTGTTGAGCAAGGGGTCAACCACACCCGTGAGCACGCCGTTCAGAATGGGGCTGAGGGTGCTGGTCAACAAGCCGGTGAGTGGTGTCAGCAGGGCTGTGTCGACGACTGAGCCCAGCGTGGGCAGGATTTGCAATTGCAGGCTGGCGAGCAGGTCGGTCAGCAGCGTGTTCACGAAACCCAGGGTGGTGGAGGCCGTGCGTGTCTGCGGGAAAGGGCCGGGGAAACTCAGGGTGCGCACGCCAGGGTTCTGGCCCTTGGCGGCAGCACGAGCCTGCACGGCCACAGTTTGCGTGCCCAGCAGCGGCAGGGTGATGGACAGGTTGGCAATGCTGGCAAAGCCCAAGTCCACATTGGGATTGAGCACGTGGTTGCGGTTGAAGAACACGTTGTCGGCCATGGTGCCAAGGTAGAGGTCCACCACGCCGGGCGTGGCCTGCACGCTGACCGCATTCGCCAGGGCATTGACGAGCCCGATGGTGCCTTCGGCGCGCGCCACTTCAAGGTAGAGCTGGAGCTGACCCAGTTGCAAGGCGATGCCGGTCAGGCCGCCCAGACCCAAGAGCGATGAGGTGTCGGGGCTCAGGCCCAGGAGGTCGATGTTGAGCTTGATGCGCACCGCTGCGGTGTGAAATTGCGTGCCGGCGGGGCCGCAGACGTAGACCGGCGGCTCCACGGCTTGCACGTACACGGCCACGTTGCCCACCGACAGCCCGCTCAGCCCCAGCGAGTTGCCCGAGACCGTGATGGGGGTGGGCGTGGTCAGCACATTGCGCATGTTGTAGAGCTGGGCGCTGCCGCTGAGCAACTCCAGCGCATTGAGGCTGGTGGTGGCCAGGGCGTTGTCGGGCAGGTCGATGTCCAGCAGATCGCCCAGGCGGATGTTGCCTGCCAGTGGGCCCACTTGCGGAATGGCCTGGCCGAGCGCGGAGGCCAGGGCGGTCTGGCCATCGGCCTGCGCGGCGGTGGCGGCGGCGGACAGGATCTGGGCGACGGTGGCATTGGCCGACAAGGCCGTGCTGGGGCTGCTGACACCCAGCTGCGTCTGCAGGGCCTGTAGCAGGCTGCCGAGCTTGATGTTGCCGTTGGCCAGGGCGTTCCAGTCGAGGGCGGTCAGGTTGATGTTGCCGCCGGTCAGGCTGTTGGTGACGGCATTGAGCAAGGCGCCCCGGGCCGAGTCGATGCTGGTCAGTCGGGGGCCAGCGCTCACGCAGGCCTGGCTGATGCAGTTGGCTTGGGCGGGCTGGGCGAGCAAGCCTGCCATCAGCAGTGCGCAGACGACGGTGATGACGAACTGGATGGCCGATGGCAGGCGGCTTCTGATCAGGTGCGGCATGGCTAGAAGCCCTCCAGCAGGTTTTCGTCAAACTTGAAGCGCAGGCGCAGGTAGGTGCCGCGCTCGGTGTGTTGCTCGTCGGCCAGGTCGGCTTCTTTGTAGCCCAACAGGTTGTGGCCCATCGAGACCCAGAGGTTGGTCTTGACACGGTAGCCCACTTCGCCGCCCATGCCTTGTTGCGAGGAGCCGCCGGAGGTGAACAGCGTGCTGGCTTGCAGGCCGAGGTCCCAGCGCTCATTGATGTCATAGAGCGCGCGGCCGGCCAGCAACTGGTTGACGCTGCTGCTGCTCACGTACTGGCTGCGGTCCCGGCCCCATTTGATGGCGTAGCGGCCGCTGAGCATCCAGTCGCGAGACGCCTTCATGTTGACGTGGGTGGACAGCACATGCGCCGAGCGTGAGAAGCCGGTGGCCGGGGTGTCGTCTTGCTCGGCTTTCCATTCGTAGCGTGCCAGGGCGGTCCAGACATCGCCGATGTCGCGCCAGGCCAGGCCCAGTTGGGCGCGTTGCTGCCAGCGGTCGCCCTCGGTTGGCACGCGTGAGTAAACCAGGTTGATGATCTCGCGCACCATGGCGGTCCAGGAATCGTCCAGGCGCATGGCCAAGCCTGCGGTGCCCAGGACGTTGTGGCTGTCTGGGTTGACACGGTATTCCAATCGGCCGGAGCCTTTCCAGTCGGGCTTGGCGGTGTACTCCACGGCGCCGGTGACGGCGGTCGATTCGTTCCGATCACTGGCCTGTGACAGCGCCTGGATGCGCTCGAAGCTGGTGTTCAGGCGCCAGCCATCGGCCAGGGTCCAGCGGTTTTTCAGGCCGATGGAGGCTTCGGCTTCTCGGCCATCGAAGGCATCGCGCACGCGGTATTCGCTGAAAGCGCGGCCGTTGTCCATGTACTCGCCATCGATGCCCAGCACGGCGGTATTGCGGCGCTCGTTAGCGTTGAGGTCGTAGGGGCCGGTCAAGGAGGAGATGAACTCGTAGCGGCCATAGAGGCGGCCTTTGTCGGACACGCGGTAGTCGCCACCGATGGCGGCCATGCGCCGGCTCTCATCGCCAATGGCCTGCTCGACTTCGGTGAACACGGTGGCATCGGGCACGCGCGGCACCGGCATGCTGACCTTGGCGCGCACGCTGTTGACGGTGCTGTCGGGTTGGCCCTCCGCGCTGTTTTCTTCATGCACGCTGCGCAGGCCGATTTCAACCTTCATGCCCGCACCCAGGCTGCGTTCGAGCACCAGTTGAACGCCTTCGCGGCTCTCGCCCGTGCGCTCGTCGGTGGTGCGGATGGCCTCGCCCATCACGCGGGTCTTGTCGTCCAGCGTGTAGCTCATCTTGCCGACGGCTTCGCTGCGGCCGCGTGAGAGCAAGGAGGAGGGATTCTCGAAGGCGTTGTCGCTGCGCGCGACGGACACTTCCCATTGCAAGGCCTTGCCCTTGTACTGGGCCTCCACGCGTTGGGCTTGGCCGGTGCCCAGGCTCAGCGTCTTGCTGCGTGCCACCTCAGCCACCACGCTGAGCGGACCGTCCTGCCAGGCGAGATGGCCGCCGCTGAGTGTGAAAGGATCTTGCGGGTCCTGGTCATGCACCTGGTTCAGGCCCCAGCTCAAATGCTCGCCGAACTTGGCCTGCACCTCGGCGCCCATCACCCAGAAGCTTTGCCCGCCTTGATCGACTTCATAGGTGATGCGGATGCTGACTGGGTTGAGGTCGGCATCCAAGGTGGGGACCGGGGTGCGGAACAGGATGCGGCCGGTGAAAGGCTCGATCTCGTAGTCCGAGAAACGCACCTGCGGCAGGATGCTGATCACGCGGCCGCTTTGGTTGCGGTCACGCACCAGCAACTCCACGCGCTCGCTGTTGATGCTCAGGTCCTGATGCGCCAGCAGGTAGGGCCCTGATGTGCCGTTGCCCGGCAGTTCTTCGACGACCTGGCGGCTGCTGTCGCGGCTGGCGAAGGTGTCCACGGTGATGTCTTGGCCCTCCAGGTGGTGGCGCACGCCGGTCAGGCTGCGGGCATAGGCCGACAGCTTGCGTGTGTTGCTGGAGGGCGAGGTGGTGAAGTCGCCGTGCAGCAGCCAGGAGCGGTTCTTGTCGATGCGCACATAGAGCTTGCTGGTCGATTGCGCGTCATAGCCTTTGATGGAGGCATCCCCATAGACGGGGTAGAACTGATCGGGCTGGATGTCGCGGAACAGGCGCTCGTGGGTGTCCTTGTCCGAGTCGTAGCCCAGCGTGAGCAGTTGATCGCCCCGGATCTTGCCCTTGAGGAAGAGGGCTGCGCGGCCACTGGTGCGGTCGCCGGCGCGGCCATCGCCAGGCAGGCCTGCCATGTCGCGCAACTCGCGGGCGAAGCCGTCGCGGTCGCTGGCCTGGCGCCAGGCGCCCTTGCCGAGCTCACGCAGGTTGAGCACGCCTTCGACGATACCCACCGCGAGCATGTCGCGCAGGGGCGCGGCAAAGGGCACATCCAGCGTGGCCTGCACGCGGCCGGCTTTCAGGGCAATGTGGTCGGTGCCAGGTTGCGCTGGGCCTCGCAGGGCCCAGGTGGCCTGGCCGCCTTCGACGAACACCTGCACGCCAGCTTGGTTGAGGTCGAGGTCTTTCTCCAGCCAGGTGCCGATCTTGCTGTCCAGCGTGATGGCGGTGCGTTCGGCCACCGGCAGGCCCCGGGCATCCTTGAGCTGCACCGTGACCTGGGCCACCAACTGCCCATCGGCCTGGGCTTGTGGCGTGGCCGCCTGTGCACTCAGGGTGGCGAGTTCGCCCGGCGCCTGAACGTGGATGAGCTCGTTGCTGCGCTGGTTGCCAAAGGCATCGCGCAGCACCAGTTGCAAGGTGTTCTCGCCAGCCTGGAGGTCGACGCCGACGTACTCACGGGTGCTGGTCTGCGCTTGCGATTGATCGACGCGTTCACCCAATTGTCGGTCGGCCACCTGGCGGCCGTTGACGCTGAGCGTGACGTCGGCGCCTTGCGGAACACGCAGGCGGATGCGGGTCTGGCGGCTGGGCAGGATCTCGCCGTCCTGAGGCTGGATGAAGCCGATGGCGGGGGTCTGGGAGGCGGCTGGTGGCGAGTTGCCGCCCAGCGTCAGCTCGTGCGACATGCGCCTGGCCGATGATGAAGATGAGTTGGAGGCCATCGAGTTGGCGGCCGTGGCGCGATCGCTTGAAGCCGGCAGCGACAGGCTCGGCAACACGCCGCTGGCTTGCAGCGCACGTGGGTCTGCCACCGGGGTGCTGGAGTCGAAGGTCAGCTCATTGGACAAGGCCAATCCGCCACCGGTGACCGGGCGTTGCGAGGCTTCCAGCTTGGCGCGCCTGTCAGCCACCAATGTGGTCAGGCCTGCCGTGCAGGGGCCAAGCGCGAAGTCGGCGCGCATCAGGTCGCCGCCTTGCATGTCCACGAAGCGTGAGGCGCCATCGCCCGCGTTGCGCGCATCCAGCGCGATGGGCTTCATGCCAGGCGGCAGGGTGGCCGGATCGAGCTTGGCCACGTGGGTGCCTGGGCGCAAACCTGCCAGGCTGTATTGGCCCTGGCCATCGGTGATGGCATAGCTGCCGTCTTCCAGCCAGATGCGCACGCCGGGCACGCCGGGCTCGTCCGCATCGTGCATGCGGTTGGCCTGGCAATCGGCGAACACGCGGCCCACGACGAAGCCCTTCATGCTGAAGGCGCCGCCTTCGATGCGCACCTTGGCTTGCGCCACATTGCTGGTCTGGGCCAGGGGCACGGTGCTGATGGCCTGGGCAGTGTTGATGGCATCGCCCACGCGTGCGGTGGCTTCCACCCGCACGCGGTAGGTGATGCGCGCGGTGCTGCCTTGCGGTAGGGCAAAGGTGGCAAAGACCAGGTTGGGGCCTTGGCCACCACTCGGGTTGGGCACCACTGAACCGTCGCGGCGTGCAGTGCCCGGCACATAGCGCAAGCCCAGCGGCAGCCGATCGGACAGCTTGACATCGTCCAGCGCCACGCCGGACACATTGCGCAGCAGCACTTGGTAATCGATGACATCACCGATCTCCACCACGGCGCGGCTGCTGGTTTTTTGAAGCATCAGGCCGGTGGTCTGGCTGGGGTCCACGGGCACGTCCAGTTGCACGGGCTCGGCATCGGCCGTGATGGTGAAGCTGCGGCCATAGGAGCCGGCGGGATCGACCACGCGGCCCGCAGGCACTTGCCCGGGCGTGAGGCTGGAGGGAAAGCTGAAAGTCACCGGGGTCGTGATGCGCAGCTGGTAAGTTGACGGTGCCACCAGCGGGAAGCGGTAGGTGCCGCTCAGATCGGTCACCACGCTGGCAGGTGCGCTGGTCACGCCATCGCTTTGCCACACGCGTGCCGCTGCACCGGCCTGCCCGCCGTTGCCAGCACCGCTGACGTCGATGAGCTCGACCGTCACGCCGCCCACAAGGCCATTGGTCTGGCTGTTGAAGACCACGCCATACGGGTCGACCAAGATGGTGACCGGGTCGATGGTGGTGCTGCATCCTTCGACCGTGGCCCGCAGCCGCTGATTGCTTCTGGCCTCGACTCGGCCGTCCCCGCTGATGGCCGGGGTTTGCAGCACGTCGGCGGTGCGGGGCAGTGAGTCGGCTCTGAACAAGCCGGTGTTGGGGCCGGTCTCCGACGCGGTGAAGGTTTCGGTGTCTCCGGTGGTGCTTGAGGTGATGCGGAAGGTCAGGGTATCGGCGACCAGAGGATCCTGGTTGCAAGCCATCGCATCGGCTTGAAGGTACAGCGCACTGCCCATGGTGACCGTCTTGGCCACCCGATCGTAGCTGGCGGAGGTGTAGTAGCGCAGCAAGGCCACGCTGCTGACCACGCGCACGTTGACCGGGTTGGACGTGGCCGACAGCGGGGTGCCGCCTGGCCCGTCCAGGTAGGCGGTCGAGGCCGTGCTCGACACGGTGCCGCTGAGGGTCGTGATGCCGACGCGCATCATCAACTGGCTGGACGTGCCCGCAGTAAAGCCGTTGAATGCGTAACCCACCGCATCGACCTGGGCCAGATCGCTCGGTGGCGTGGTGACAAACACGCCACTGGCCGCGCCCAGGCGGTGGTAAAGCAAGGTGGCGTTGCCGGGCGCCGTCGCATCGATCAGGCGGGTGCCCGGTGGCACAGGCCAGGTCACCAGGACGCGTTGTTCGGCGGCCCCATCCATGGTGATCGGCGTGCTGCCTGCATCGCCGCCGCTGTTGGCCGCCACCACTTGCAAACTCAATGTCTGCCCTGGCGACAAGGCGGCTGCCGAACTGGTCTGCGTCAGCGTCATCACCGCGCCATGGGTGGTCATCGCATCGTTGTCGATCTGTGCCACCGTGTTGCCGGCCCCGGTGTTCACCACCGCGCGTACACGCACACCGGTCGATTTGCTGGCCGCCAACTGGGAGGGGCTGCGGCCAACCACCACGATGTCTACCGACTGGCCTGGTGACAAGGTGGCATCCGTCAGATCGGGCTCGCCCGCGTCCGGCAAGCCGTTGCCATTGACATCATGGATGATGCGGACCTGCGTGAGGTTGAAATCATTGTTGGAGGCGTTGCCCGCCAAGAGCAGAAAGCGCGCGCGCACATTGCCCGTGTTGGTCAAACGCTGCGACCAGACCGCGAGCATCCCGGGTACCAACCGGATGTCCGACGCCTCGGTGAACGTGGCGCTCACCAGCGGCTGCACCAGCGACCTGACGACGTTCGACGCCAGGTGGGACTGCTCGCCCGACGGCTGGTCCGTGTAGCTGGCGATGGCGTTGTTGTCCACGAAGCTGCCTGCCTCCGGCGCACCCAGGCACGGCAGGCACAGGCCCACTGACAGGGCCAGCGATGCCAATGCGCGTGTCCGCAGACGCTCGCCTCGAACGGTGGGCTCGACGTGCTTCATGATGATCAACCGGTTGCTGATCAATCAGGGGTTGATGCGAACTCCGTAACTCAGGGACACCGATTGCCCCGGGGCGATCGTGCCCACCGTGGCCTGCACCGTGCCCCCGCTGCCGTTTGACGGCGTGGTGACCGTGCCTTGCGACACCGTGGCTGGCACGGTCGCGTGGTAGGTCGTGTTGGCAGGGATGCCGTTGTTGACGACGACTGCAGTCGCGTTGGCCACGCCCACGTTGACGGCCGTGATCTGATAGCGGATGCAGGCCCCGGGCACGGCGCCCACAGTCAGCACACTGGGCGCATAGGCCGTGTCCGGCGTGCCATCGCAGGCCGCATCGAGCGCTTGCAAAATGAACAGTTGCACCTGGCCGGCGATCACACTGGTGTTGACCGTGAGCACGGCCGGCACTGGCGCCACCGCCCCGTTGACCGAGCCCGTCACTGTGGCGGTCACCGTGGTGGTGTTGGTCGTGCCCGTGGCAGCCCCTGCGGGGGCGAAGACTTTCACGAACAGCGTGGCGGCTTCGCCAACATCCAGCCCCGCGCCCGCGCTGGCACCGTTCGTGCCGCCCGTCAGTTGATCCAGGCTGGTGATGACGGGGTCAGTGGCATCCAGGGTGCCGTTGTTGTTCTTGTCCCAATAAAGGGTGGCGCTGAAGCTGGGCTGCGAATTGGTCACGCCCATGGTGACTTGGCTGGCGCTGCCATTGCCCTCAGCGATGTTGCCGTTGTTGATGACCGAGACGGTGTAGACCACCGTGCCACCCGGGTAGGCCTGCCCCGTGTGGTTGGGCGTGAGCGTCAGGCCGCGGGCCGTGCCCACTTGCACGGCGGCGTGCAGCCGGTCCGTGGCACCCGACGTGGGTGAGGCCGCGCGGAAATACACATCCAGCGTCGAGGCATTGCTGCCCGGGGGCACCAGCACGTCGGCATACACCGTCTGACTGGCGCCCGCATTGATCACACCCGTGTTGGGCAGGACCATGCCGCTGGCATCCTTGAAGACCACGCTCCAGCCGGTGGGCAAGGTGATGCCGCCGAAGCTGACATCGGTGCTGGCTTGGAGGTTGAAGGTGTCGGCCACGGCGCTGCCATTGGTGATCACCAGCGTGAAGCGTGAGGTGCTGCCCGCCGACGATTGATTGGTGATGGCCGCCGTGCTTTCCGGCCCAGCGCCCGCACCTGGCGCACTCACGCCAGCCGTGTTGGCCGTGAGGTCTACCTGATTGGGCGCGATGCTCGTCAAGGTGTCCGTGGCCGATGCCACCTGGGTGACATCCAACTTGGAGGTCGCGGTGACAGGCACGCTGAACGGGCCGCCCAGCGCACCCGGCGGCAGGAAGGCGCGAACCACGATGTTCAGGCCGGCGCCTCCGACCAGCGGGCCGCTGTCGGGCACGCCATTGCCATTGGTGTCCAGCAGGGGCGTCAAGCCATCGGCCTGGAAGAAGGCGAAGGTGGTGCCGGGCGGGAAATTGCCCGTGCCCAGCCGCAGATCGAAGCTGTCGCTCGCATTGCCCGTGTTCATCAGCACCTGCGCGAAATTGACGACCTGGCCTTGAGGCGCCGAGGCCACGGTGGCCCCGCTCAATGTCACGCCCACGGTGGGGCTCACCGTGAACTGCACGCCATTGGTGTTGCTGGCCGGCAGGGGGGCCACGCCATCGTTGTAGCTGTAGCTGGCCGTGTTCAGCGTCGCCGTGTTGGCCCCGGCGGCCAGGCCCGCATTGACGCTGGCCTGGAACACCAGCGTGCCTGTGTTGCCGGGGCTGACCGTGGCGATGACGGCCGTCACCCGGTTGGGCGCCGTCACGTTGTAGTCGTAGACGATGCCGCCCTGGTTGTCCGCCGCATTCGCATCTGTCAGCACGGTGGCTCCGCTGCCGCTCCACCGCCCACTGCCCGCGACATAGGTCATGCCCGCTGGCATCACGTCCATCAAGCTCAGGTTGGTGGCGGCCAGGTTGCCCACATTGGTGTAAGTCAGCGTATAGGTACGCGCGCCGCTGCCTGCGGCCCCCGAGCTCACGTCGATGGATTTGGTGACCTGAATCACCGCATTGCCCGACACAGTCGTCGCGTCCGTGTTGCTGGCCGTGACCGCCGGGGTCAACACGCTGGCTGCGGTCACCGTCAAGGTGTTGGTGGCCAGTGCCAAGGCGGTCGATGGCACCGTGGCCACGACCACGAATTTGAAGATGCCACCGGGTGCCAGCTCACCGCTGTTGGTGATGGGTGCGCCGCTGTCGGGCACACCATCGCCATTGGCATCGGGGTAGATCAAGGCGCTGCCCAGGCTGAAGGTGCCGGTGTTGCCCGTGCTCAGGGCGTAGCTGTCCGAACCATTGCCCGTGTTGGTCAGGGTGTGCGGGTAATTGACCAGCCCGCCGATGGCGGCCGTTTTGGTGCCATTGGCCGAGAGCGTCAGCCCTGCGACCTGCTGCACGATGGTCGTCACGGAATTGCTGGTCACCGTTCGCACGGTCGATGAGCCATCGGAATAAGTGGCCGAGGCCTGGTTGCCGATGGAGGTGCCCGCCAGGGGCGATGCGGCCCATGCTGGCGCCTGCCATGTCAACAGGGCGGCCAGGGCAATGCCGAATAGAGCGTGGGTCCCTGTTTTCATGGCTTGCTCCTGACAGCTGCTGGCTGGCTGGCCAGCAGATCGCCGCCGACCAGACGGACCTTGGCCGTCACGGTCGCGGTTTTGCCCGCTGGCAGGTCGCCCAGAGGCCACCTCAGATGCCGGTAGCGGGCCAGCGGCACGGCTTGCCACTGCTGCTGCCCATTGGGCAAGGTCACTTTGCGCGTCAAGGGCGTGGGCTCGAAGTGCTCGCCGTCGAGGCTGGCCATGGGGGCCATGTCCTGACGCGGGTCATCCACCTCGTAGACGGTCCCTTGGGGAATGGGCAAGCTGGCCTCGACACGGTGCACCACGCCCTTGGAGGCATTGCGGTAGACCACCTTGTACTCGAGCAGGTCGCCCGGCCGCGCCTGTTCGGCTGGCAGTGCGCGCGCATGCCCATCGGCTTGAGGCAGCCAGGCACGAACACTCAGCGTGGCCGTCACGCCATCGGCAGCGGCGCCATGAGCGTGGTGGTGTAAGAAGATGGCCAGCACAACTGGCGTGATGTGACCCCAACGCCTGACGGCGTGGCGGTACTGCTGCAAAACGAGCAACATAGGGCGAGGCCCCTTCCTGGTTTTTTGGCGCGAATGCTCGCGCAAGCTTTCGCGTCCATCACCGGGGTTGCACGATGCAAAAGCGCCGTGTGCTCAGTTCCGTCCGCCGAGATTTAAATTTACAACAGCCGCGTGAAAAAGTGAACATGCGTCAAACGGGTGGTTTTTGCATTTGCCTGGGAAACGGTCGAAATGCACGGACAACGCCCTTTTCATTCGCGGCTGGGTGAACTTGCCTGTATAGGGGCAGGGCGGGCTGAGGGGTGGGGGATAATTGCCGCGTTTGCCCAGAGCGCGGCTCAACAGCTGGCTCGCAACGGGCGCGAGGGGGCCATCCGTGGCCCGCTTCCTTTTTGCGACATTCATTCAGCCATCAAGATGCCCGTCTACCGCTCCAAAACCTCCACCGCCGGTCGCAACATGGCAGGTGCGCGCTCCTTGTGGCGCGCCACCGGCATGAAAGACGAGGACTTCTCCAAGCCCATCATCGCGGTGGTCAACTCCTTCACCCAGTTCGTGCCCGGCCACGTGCACCTGAAGGACCTGGGCCAGCTCGTCGCGCGCGAGATCGAAGCGGCGGGCGGTGTCGCCAAGGAGTTCAACACCATCGCGGTCGATGACGGCATCGCCATGGGCCATGACGGCATGCTCTATTCGCTGCCCAGCCGCGACATCATCGCGGACTCGGTCGAGTACATGGTCAACGCGCACTGTGCCGATGCCATGGTGTGCATCTCCAACTGCGACAAGATCACGCCCGGCATGCTGATGGCCGCCATGCGCCTGAACATCCCCGTGGTGTTCGTCTCTGGCGGCCCCATGGAGGCGGGCAAGACACGCCTGGCCAACCCCACCACCGGCATCATCGAATTCAAGAAGCTCGACCTGGTGGACGCCATGGTGATCGCCGCCGACAAGTCTTATTCAGATGCCGACGTGGCCGAAGTCGAGCGCTCGGCCTGCCCGACCTGCGGTTCGTGCTCGGGCATGTTCACCGCCAACTCCATGAACTGCCTGACCGAGGCACTGGGCCTGTCATTGCCTGGCAACGGCACCGTGGTGGCCACGCACGCTGACCGCGAGCAGCTGTTCAAGCGCGCTGGCCGCCGCATCGTGGAACTGGCGCGCCAGTACTACGAGCAGGACAACGAAAGCATCCTGCCCCGCTCGATGGGCTTCAAGGCTTTCGAGAACGCGATGACGCTGGACATCGCCATGGGCGGCTCCACCAACACCATCCTGCACCTGCTGGCCATTGCCCGTGAAGCCGAGATCGACTTCACCATGACCGACATCGACCGCCTCTCGCGCATCGTGCCGCAGTTGTGCAAGGTGGCGCCCAACACCAACAAGTACCACATCGAAGACGTGCACCGCGCGGGCGGCATCATGGCCATCCTGGGCGAGTTGGCCCGTGCCGGCAAGCTGCACCTCGACACGCCCACCGTGCACGCTCCGACTCTGGGTGACGCACTGAAACAGTGGGACATCACCCTCACGCAAGACGAGGCCGTGCGCCACTTCTACATGGCAGGCCCGGCTGGCATCCCCACGCAAGTGGCCTTCAGCCAGAACACGCGCTGGCCCAGCCTGGACCTGGACCGCGCCGAAGGCTGCATCCGTTCCAACGAACATGCGTTTTCCCAAGAAGGTGGTCTGGCCGTGCTCACCGGCAACATCGCCCTCGATGGCTGCGTGGTCAAGACCGCTGGCGTGGATGAAAGCATCCTGGTGTTCGAAGGCACAGCCCACGTCACCGAATCGCAGGACGAAGCGGTGGAGAACATCCTGGCCGGCAAGGTCAAGGCCGGCGACGTGGTGATCGTGCGCTATGAAGGCCCCAAGGGCGGCCCCGGCATGCAGGAAATGCTCTACCCCACGAGCTACATCAAGTCTCAGGGCCTGGGCAAGGTCTGCGCGCTGTTGACCGATGGCCGCTTCTCCGGCGGCACCTCGGGCCTGTCCATTGGCCACTGCTCACCTGAAGCGGCCGCAGGCGGCGCCATCGGCCTGGTGCGCGATGGCGACAAGATCCGCATCGACATCCCCAAGCGCACGATCGACGTGCTGCTGTCCGACGAAGAGTTGGCCAGTCGCCGCGCCGAGCAGGACGCCAAGGGCTGGAAGCCTGCCAAGGCGCGTCCACGCAAGGTGTCGGCGGCCCTGAAGGCCTACGCCAAGCTGGTCATGTCGGCCGACAAGGGCGCGGTGCGGGATCTGTCCTTGCTGGAAGACTGACCCATCCGATCTTGTGGTGGCGGGCCGAGAGCCCTAATTTCTGATCAATTCGGTGTGAACTTGCTTGCGGCTCAATGAACCCGCAGCACCTCAAACTGCTGTCGGATAGGAGCGACCTGTATCGACACCTCATCACCCTCGCATTTACCCAGCATGGCCCTGCCCAAAGGGGCTTCGCTGCTGATGACCTGAACGAGCTGAGCGCCGCTGACCAACTTCATGCTGCCCCCATCCGGGCC
>CANBUA010000003.1 GCA_947372535.1 Burkholderiales bacterium | reverse complement strand
TCCGAGCCCGGACAATCGCCCGACCCCCACCAGCGACGCATCGCGGTGGGCATCGACCTGGGCACCACCCATTCCCTGATCGCCTCGGTGCGCCAAGGCAGCGCCGAATGCCTGCCCGATGAACAGGGCAGGGTGATCCTGCCTTCTGCTGTGCGCTACCACTTGGGCGAACAAGGCCAGGTGCGCCGCCAGATTGGCTTTGACGCCCTGAGCGCTCAGGCCGAAGACCCGGTCAACACCATCGTGTCGGTCAAGCGCTTCATGGGCCGCCGGGTCGCCGATCTGGGCGATACCACGCGCCTGCCGTATGTGCTCGAAGACACGCCCGGCATGGTCCATGTGCAGACGGTGGCCGGCTGCAAGAGCCCGGTGGAGGTGTCGGCCGAGATCCTGGCCAGCCTGCGCCAGCGCGCCGAAGACACCTTCAACGACGACCTGTTCGGCGCGGTGATCACCGTGCCCGCCTACTTTGATGACGCCCAGCGACAGGCCACCAAGGACGCGGCGCAGATGGCCGGCCTCAACGTGCTGCGCCTGCTGAATGAACCCACTGCCGCCGCCATCGCCTACGGACTGGACAACGGCTCCGAAGGCCTGTACGCCATCTACGACCTGGGCGGCGGCACCTTCGACATCTCGCTGCTGCAGCTCAGCCGCGGCGTGTTCGAGGTGGTGGCCACCGGCGGCGATTCGGCCCTGGGCGGTGACGACATCGACCACACGCTGGCGGATCACGCCCTGGCCGAGGCCGACATGCAGACCGTCACCCCGCAAGACAAGCGGGCCGTGCTGGTGGCCGCGCGCCGCGCCAAAGAGAAGCTCTCCACCGATGGCAGCACCCACCTGGCCTGTGCGCTCTCGGGCGGCATGCTGTCGGTGCGCATCACCCGCGAGCAACTGGCCACGCTGGCCAAACCGCTGATCGACAAATCGCTGGCCGCGGTCAAGCGCGTGCTGCGCGACGCCAAGGTCAAGCCGGATGGCGTCAAGGGCGTGGTGATGGTGGGCGGCTCCACCCGCATGCCGGCCGTGCGCGATGCCGTGGGCGCCTTCTTCGGCCAGCCCCCGCTGACCGACCTCAACCCGGATGAGGTGGTGGCCCTGGGTGCCGCCATCCAGGCCAACCAGCTGGCCGGCAACAACGTGCAGGGCGACCTGCTGCTGCTGGATGTGTTGCCCCTGTCGCTGGGCCTGGAGACCATGGGCAGCCTGGTCGAGCGCATCATCCCGCGCAACACCCCCATCCCCTGTGCCCTGGCGCAAGACTTCACCACCTTCAAGGATGGCCAGACCGCCCTGGCCGTGCACGTGGTGCAGGGCGAGCGCGAGCAGGTCGAGTTCTGCCGCTCGCTGGCGCGCTTCGAGTTGCGCGGCATCCCGCCTATGGCTGCGGGCGCGGCGCGCATCCGCGTCAGCTTCCAGGTGGATGCCGATGGCCTCTTGAGCGTGTCGGCCAAGGAGCTGTTGTCGGGCGTGGAAGCGTCGGTGGTGATCAAGCCCAGCTATGGCCTCACCGATGAGCAGGTGGCCACCATGCTGCGCGAAGGCTTCACCACGGCGGCGGCCGACATGAAGGACCGCGCCCTGCGCGAAGCCCGCGTCGAAGCCGAGCGCATGCTGGAAGCCACGCGCACCGCGCTGGCCGCCGATGGCGACCTGCTCAGCCCGCAGCAACGCGCCGAGATCGACGAGTTGTTGACGCAGATCGGCTCGCGCTGCGACCGAGGCGATCTGGAGGCCCTGGAGGCCGCCACCAAAGCCCTGGCCAACGGCACTGAAGGCTTCGCCGCCGAACGCATGAACCGCAGCATCCGCCAGGCCCTGGCGGGGCGCCAACTCGATCAGATCTGAGAGTACCCCATGCCTGTCATCAAGATCCTGCCCAACGCCAGCCTCTGCCCTGAGGGCAAGCTGCTCACCGTGGCCCCCGGCACCAGCATCTGCGAAGCGCTGCTGGAACACCACATCGCGATCGAGCACGCCTGCGACATGAGCGCGGCCTGCACCACCTGCCACGTCATCGTGCGCGAGGGCTTCAACAGCCTCAATGCGATGGAAGAGGCCGAAGAAGACCTGTTGGACCGCGCCTGGGGCCTGGAGCCCAATTCGCGCCTGAGTTGCCAGGCCATCGTGGCGGGGCAGGATCTCACCGTTGAGATCCCCAAGTACACGATCAACCACGCCAGAGAGAACCACTGATGTCGCGTCAGATTTTTCTCGACACCGAAACCACCGGCCTGAGCCCCGACTCGGGCGACCGCATCATCGAAATTGGTTGCGTGGAAATGGTCAACCGCCGCCTGACCGGCCGGCACCTGCATTTCTACTTCAACCCCGAGCGGCCCAACCACGAGGATGCCGTGCGCATCCACGGCCTGACCGACGAGTTCCTGGCCGACAAGCCGCTGTTCGCCAGCCTGGTCGACCAGATCCTGGACTACTGCCGCGGCGCCGAAGTCATCATCCACAACGCGGCCTTCGACATTGGCTTCCTGAACGCCGAACTGGCTCGCTTGGGGCGTGGCAAGTTCACCGACCATGTGGACGGCGTGATCGACAGCCTGCTCATGGCCCGCGAGATGTTCCCGGGCAAGAGCAACTCGCTGGATGCGCTGTGCCGCCGCCTGGAAGTGGACAACACCCACCGCACACTGCACGGCGCCTTGATGGACGCCGAGCTGCTGGCCACCGTTTTCATCAACATGACGCGGGGCCAGGACGCCCTGCTGATCGACAGCGATGGGGCCGACGAGGGCAACGGGCAGTCGTCCAGCGACCATCCGGCCGTGGACCTGTCCAGCTTTGTGCTGCCGGTGATCGCGCCCGATGAAGCCGAGAGGGCGGCCTTCGACCTGGCTCTGGCTGATCTCGACAAGGCCAGCGGTGGCAAAACGCTGTGGCGCAGCGTGGAAGTTGTGCTATAGTTTTGGTCTTCGCTGATCACGGTAACGCCAAGTTGCTTGATCCAGGCAAAGACCACGGGACACCCGAACCAGTTTCGGGCGGTTAGCTCAGCGGTAGAGCACTGCCTTCACACGGCAGGGGTCGCAGGTTCGAACCCTGCACCGCCCACCAGGATAAGCCTCTCAAGTCATTGATTTGAGAGGCTTTTTTCTTGCCTGGGCCTGGTGGTCGTCCATTGGGGATTGGGCCGGTGACCGGCGCGGCGGCCGGGTCGGCCTTGGCCTTTCACTGCCTGGCGGCCAGGCCACAACGCGGGCCGCCACAGGCGCAGCGCATGTTCAAGCGCGTGGGCGAGCGCATCACCGATTCAGCCATACCGTTGGTGGTGGCGGTGGCCATGGGCTTGACGGTGGCGGGAGCCTTGGGCGCAGGGGTGCGGGCGGATCTCTTCGAGGACATCGCAATCGCTCAGGGCGTGCATTCCAGTTTGACTTTGGCGCCCGGCTTGGCGTTGGCCTGGTTGTAGGTGTCAATCGTGGTGCCAACGCAATGGGTCAGCATCGACGAGGCCTTCTCGGCGCTGGCCACATAGGCTTTGATGGCGGCCTTGTACGTGGCGATCGCATCGTTGAACTTCTTGCGTGTCATGCCACTGGTGCCGTTGAAGCTGGGCAAGGGGTTCGCCTTCAAGTAGGCGACAAAGTCCAGGCCGTGATGGCCTTCATGCCAGCGCAAGGTGGTGGATGGCGGGTTGACCTTGCCGCCCGCCATGTCCTCGGCCGTGGTGCCTCGCCCATAGCCTGAGGCACCCGAGCCCGGCATGCCGGACGGGTAGGCCGTCTGGATGGTGGCTGAACTGGCCGGCGGTGTGAAGGTGTCGATGGTTTCGGTTTTGGCCTTGTCGGGGGCGATCAGGGTGGTGAAGGGGATGTCCACCGGGATCACCAGTCGCGTGACCGGGGTGGCGATGGCCGGGTCCACCGTGTCGGCCAGGATCGTCACGCTGAGGCCATTGCCGGTGCTGAAGCTGGCGTTGCCGCTCAGCGGGTCGACGGCCTGGCCCTGGTCCAGGGGTGTCGAGATGTCGGTCTCCTGTCGGTGCGCCGACTGCCAGGCCCACATGGGCATGCGCGCGCTGTTGATGCCGTACAGCGCGTTTTCGGTGGTGTTCAGCGCCGCGGCTGCCTTGGGCATCAGCGCCCGGATGGCGCTGATGTAGGCGGCTTGCAGCTCGCGGTCCAGCAAGGTGTCGCCACTGAGGTGCTCCTGGATGAGCTTTTGCATGTCAACCACCGTGGCGCCCCAACTGGTGATCGATTGCTCGAAGAGCGCGGCATCGACCTTGCCTTGCGGCCCGCTGATGGTTGCGGCCTGGTTGGTGAATGTGGCAATGGCTGCCTTGACGGCGTCGCGGTCCTTCTTGTCCGTCTGGGCATCGGGCTTGGGTTCACGGGCGATGACCGGGGCGCTGGACTGGCTGACAGGCGCTGCGGTCGTTGGGGCGGCCTGGCAACGCGGGCACTGGCCGCCGCAGGCACAGCTTTGCCGCTGAAGAGGCAGGCGCAGTGCAGCCGGCCTGGCCAAAAGCGGTGATCGGGCCGATTGAACGGAGGAGGCTGGGCGCTTGCCCTGGGGTGAAGCGCTTGGCGAAGCCAGTTTCATCGTGTGGGCTCGGCCTAGCCAGCGGTGTGGCCCACGCAGGACTGGGGTGCGGCTTGCCCCGACACCCGAGCTGCAAAGGATTCGAAGCAGGACGAGTCGGCTCGGCGCAGCGCGTTGGGGGCGTGCCTGAGCATGGAGAACCAGACGTGGAAGGGCTCGTGCAACAAGGTCAGTCCTCGCTGATCGGGCGTGGCCCAGAAAGTCGGGCACAGCACGATCAGTCGGTTACCGGGGCAACTGAAGGCAAAGTTGGTGCCACAACTGCCGACAGTGCAGCCTACCAGGGGGAAGCTCTCGCCGCCCAGGCATTGGTAGCGCAGGTAGCCACTTTCGAGCGTGGTCCGCACGCGGTTGAAGCGGGTGGCCTGCTGCTGGATCAAGCCGCGATCAGCGGGATTGGCGAGGGACAGGCCCAGCTCTTCTTGCAGGATGGTGTCGAAGTCGCCGTCGACCGGGTTGCCGGCCCGGACCGAGGCCAGGTTGGCGTTGAGCTGGTCTTCGGCCGCCTGGGCCAATCCGATGGCTTCGGCATCGGCGTCGGTGAGTGCCTGCACAACCTCATCGCCAGTCAGGGCCGGGTCGGTCAGGCCATCTGCCTGGCAACTGACGTTCTCGCGGCGGACCAGTCGATGGACCTCCTGGTCGGGCACGGCCTGTTGCTGCACAACGTGCGCCAGCTCATGGGCCAGCAAGAGCTGCCCGGATGGCGTGTTCGGCGCGTACTCGCTGGCGCCGAACACGATGTCTGCACCCACGGTGTAAGCGCGCGCATCCAGGCCATCCGCCGACTCGGCTGCAGCCTGGCCATCGTGAACGCGCACGCCGCTGAAGTCTTCGTTGAAGCGCGACTCCATGAAGCTGCGCGTGCCGGCGTCCAGGGGCTTGCTGGGGGATTGCAGGCCGCTCGCGGCAGGCGTGCCCGCAAAGGCAGAGGGCGATGCAGAAGAAGCGCTGGCGGTCTTGCGCTGCACTTGATCTTTCGCTGTGGCCTGAGCATTTTCCGGGCCCTTGCTGCTGCGCATCACACGGTCGGCAGCCTGATCTGCTTCTTGTTCCATCGCGTCGCCAGGCTGGCTGACGCGCACCTGGCCTGGCGATCCGCTTGAGGCTTGGCATCGTGGGCAGCTCCCTCCGCACGCGCACCCGGATCGTTGCACGAGCGACAGGGGCAGACCTTGCGAACGTCGGCGTGGCTCAGCTTTGGCGAACCTCGCCCGTGCGGAACTTCTGGCCAGTTGTGGGTGGTTCATCATGGTGAGCGATCCTTCGCGTCAGCCCTTGGGCGTGGTCTTGCGGGTGGTCTTCACGCCGGCCTGCGCATCCTTGACGGGCGTGGCCCCGGTGCTGGTTGCCGCGCTCATGGCAGTCATGTCACGCATCACGCTCGGGCGCAGCTTCAATGTGTCCAGCTCGCCCGCTTTCAGCCTGAGCTCGGTCACCGACACCTGTCCCTTGGTCAGACTGAAGGGCTGGATGCCAGCGGGCACCAATTTACCGCTGTCGTTGCCCACCTGCAAGCTCAGCAAATGTTGATGGGCCAATGCATCGACCTGAGCCGGCTGCAGGATGAAGGCGTAGTAGCCCGAGTCATCGGTTTCCACGGGCCCCAGACCTGCCACGGGGGCGCCAGCCTCGTCCACCAGGGCAACCTGCACATGGGCAAGCGCCTTGGCCGCCTCATCGGTCACGCGGCCTTGCACCAGGGTCTCTGTTTTGGTGACCGACGGCACGCGGATGTTGGCGATCTGAACCTCGACTTCCAGCGCATCCACACGGCTCAGGATGCTGGCGTTGGCCTGCGTGTACATGGCCACGCGGGGATCGTCGGGATCGACGTCTGTTCGCAGGCGGCGCGCCTCCTCGACGGCGAGCAGCCGAGACGCCAGTTGCATGTCGCGCACCATGGCGAGCAGGTCGCTGCGCTGCTCCTGCAAGGCCTCGAACGCGCCTTGCAGGTCGCTCTTGTAGGCATGTTGTCCGGTGTTGGAGATGATGGCCATGTCGTCACCCGTGAGGTTTGAAAAGGATGCCGGAGGTGGTGCTGCGGCTGGCGCACAAGGCACTGGGGTTGAGCACCTGATTGCCGACCTTCACCTCGGCCATGGCCGGGTTCATGTCGTTGGCCACGATGCAGTGGTCGCCCTGGTTGAAGCTGGCGTTGACGAGCCGAATGCCCAGTGCGAACAGCGACAGCAAGGTCTCGGGGCCGCGCTCGCTGAACCGGTTGTGGGTGGCGCGCAGGGTGTTGCCCATGAGCATGCCGTTGGCAAGCAGGTTGCCGCCGCGCAGGCTGAAAGACTGGTTGCTTTGGTAAGCCAGGTCGTCCATGGCGGCGATCAGGTGGCAGGTGGCACTGGTGTTGCTCTGCCCGGTGCGCAATTGGTTGTCGTTGAACATCACGTTGCCGGCAGGGAACAGCCGGGACACGTTGGCATACCGTTGGGCCGCCAGCGCGGCGGGCGCGGCATGCAGGCCCGTCGCGGCAGGTGTTTGCGCGCCCGTGGCGGCCTCTTCAGGTGTGGGTGCCGTGGCGGGCGCATTGGCCAGGCTGCTCTCCCGCTGCAACTGCACTCCGGCCCCGGCGTTGTTCACGCCGCCCAGGTCAAAGATGAAGACCGTGCCCGCCATGCGCTCCTGGGCGCTCAGCCCCGACAGCTCGCTGGAGAGGGCGTTGTCGGTGCATTGGATGGGCCCGAACGCCACCGCGTACAGGGCCAGGCCCACGGGTTGGTCGACCAGGTTTTCATGGATGCGCACGGCGGGGCGCTGGCTGAAGGCCTCGCCTTGGGCGATGGCTTGCCGATCAAGCAGATTGAAGTTGGTGACCAGCTTGAGCACGATGCCGCCCCGAACCCCGGGGAGCAAGGTCTCGGCCGTGATGTCGGGGCTCAAGGGGCCGTTGTTGACCAGGCGGTTGTGGGTGATCTCCACGTCTTCGCCGTAGGCGACGAAGATGCCGCACACGGGCTTGGCGCCGCTCACGCCGTTGTCCTCGATCTGGTTGTCGACGATGGCCAGGGCCTCGCACAAGCCCAGCGAGATGCCGCCCAGGCCTTGGGTGGCAGAGGTGTGGCGCAGGGCGTTGTCGAAGAGGTTCAGCAGGCAGTGGTTGATCTTGTTGCCCAGGATACTCAGGCCCACCACCGGGGTGCCCAGTTGGCCGCGCGCGTAGGCCAGGGCGCTGCCGCGCAAGTTGGCGGCATCCAGCGATCCGGCGGTCACGCCGATGCCGGACAGGCCCATGGCCGTGAGCGTGTTGCGCTCGATGGTGATGTCATAGAGGAAGCCGCTGTCTTCGGGTGTGGGCTTGGTGTCGTCCTTCAAGACGATGGTCAGCGTGAAGCGCTGGTCGCCCGCATTGGCCTGCAGGTCCAGCTTGTCGATGACCATGCCAGGCTCGCCTTCCGTCACGCGGAAGGAGGCGGGGTTGCTGCCGAACAGGAAGGTGCCATTGGCATCGCTGACCAGCACGCGCGTGGCGCCCGTGGCGGTGTCGGTCAAGGTGATCTGCACACCGGCGCGCGGCTTCCCATCTGGCCCCAGCACCAGGCCGTTCACGCCCGATTCTTGCGGCAGGGTGAACACGTGCTCGGGCTCCGGCTCGGGGGGCTGCAAGGAGGCGCCGAGGGTGACGCCATTGCCGGCGCCGCCCACCACGGTGTTCTCCAGCACGCGCACGCGCTCGCAACCGCCGCCCAACTGGATGCCGCCCAGTGCGCGGTACGGCTGCACCAGCAGCTTCAGAGGCGTCAGCAGGATCTCCCACACCGCATTGACGTAGCCGATGAACAGCCGGGGGTTGAAGTAGACGATGTCGAGTTTGGCGCAGGGATCGTTGGGGTCCAGCGGATCGGGTTCGCTTGGCACCTCGATGGGCGGCATGCGCAGGGCGGGCACCAGGCGGATGTCGTTGCGCTCGATCAGGCTGTCGTCACCGGCCAGGTAAATGGCCACGTCGCTGCCGCGCTTGTCCAGCATGCGGATGCGGTTGTGGTGGATGTTCGCGCCTTGGACGTTGCGCGCGCGGATGGCGTTGGTGCAGGCCAGGATGCGGTTGTGCGCCACCTCAACGTCGACCACGCCACCCGCCTTGCCGGCGCCGATGACGATGGCGGTGCCGCCCAGCGTCACCATGTCCATGTGCTCCAGGCTGATGTTGACCGAGTCGCGGACGGTGAAGATGGGTTGCGCCGCGCCGTCCTTGCGCGGGATCACCTTGGTCTTGGTGTCACAGCCCTTGATCCTGACGTTGCGCCGACCTTCGATGACGGCGTTGGTCTGGTGCAGGCCGGGCAGCAGGCAGATTTCGCCACCATTGGCGGGCAGGTGCTGCAAGGCTTCTTCAATGGCGTCGAAATCGCCATGGCTGGTGCGGCCGTCGCCCACGTTGTAGGTGCAGCAGACCTTCTGGTTGGTCAGCGGGCGGAAGATGCGGCGGCAGTCGTCGATCTCGCCATCGTCCCAGGTGACGGTGGTGGAGGGTGCGGCGTTCCAGTTCAGGATGGCCAGCGCAACGCGGTGATGGTGCACGCCTTGGGGTGGCGCACTGGTGGGCCACACGGGTGGCTCGAAGGCCGCGCCCGAGGCGCGCACCGGGAAGGTCCAGTGGTCGCCGCTCTGGTAGTTGGCGTTGCTGGCGGTGGCGGGGTCGAACTCCAGACGGATGCCGTCTTTCAGTTCAACCGGGTTGGGGCCGCCCACGGGGAAATCGGCGACGAGTTCAATGCCGTTCCACAAGCGGAAGAAGCCGCTGGCAGGTGTCACGGCCGGCCAGGGGCCTTGCACCTGGGTGAGCGACAGGATGCCATCCTGAGACAAGGTGGCCTGGGCCGTCATGGTGATGCGCCAACTGCCCAGGCTGGCGTCGAAGCCCAGTGCCTCCAGGTAGAAATCGGTGACCCCGCAATGGTTGATCATCTGATCGTTGGCCGTGATCGTCACGGTGCCCGTGCCCGGCGCCGCTGCGGCATAGAGGCCTCGGCCCACCAGGCCGCCGTTCCATTGCGACCACTTGAAGCGCGCCCGGCCTGCGCCGTCGGGGTCGGCCACTTCGATGCGGTACAGGTAGTGCTCCAGGCCCGTGTAGCCGCCACCTGCTTCCAGCGGGCAGTCGCCGGAGATGCTCAGGATGGGCGCGGGCGAGACGGTCAGCCTGCCTTTGGCGCCGAAGTCGTCGACCAGGCCTGCGGCAGCGCTGCAATCCTCATTGGGGCCCAGGCGCAGCAGTTTGAGGTTGGCAAAGGCCTGGCTCCGTTCGGTGGTGTCGGGCCCGCCCAGTGCGGGTTCGATCAGGTTGAGGGGGTCTTGAAAGCCGCTGACGGTGTCTTCCCAAACCTCCAGCACGACCAGATCGCGGATGCCGTCGGCGATGCTGGTGGGCGTGGCCTGCGGCGACTGGAGCGGTGGTGCGAAATAGCTGGCCGTGAAGGTGCTGGTTGCATCCAGGGTCAAGGACAGGCCGTCGGCCCAGGCGCGACCGGTGTCCAGCTCGACTTTGACCACGGTGCCGTCGGTGCTGGCACTGAGCACCTTGAAGGCCTGGATGTTGGCCGCAGGAACCGCCAGCACCCCGTCGCCAAAGGTGTCGCGCCCCACGGCCGAGCGCCAGGTGGCGGCAATGGCTGCGGCTTCGTTCCAGTCGCGGTCCAGCAGCACGCGGCCTTGCTGGTGCAGCACACCCGTGTAGTGCGGCCCCTGGTCAAAGGCCAGGAATGAAAAATCGCCCTTCATGATCGTGTCCCTCAAGTGATCGGGATGAGCACGGGGCGCACGCCGACTGGCATGAACTCGCGTAGCCGAATCCCGATGTTTTTCCATTTGTGCGTGTTCAACAGGTAGCCGAAGGCGCCCATTTCGTCGCTGTGGCTGCCGTCTTCGCGGATGCGGCGGTCGCAGTCGGGCCGCAGTTGGGCGTAGCCCGGCTTGCCGAACCATTCGGCGGTGAAGCGCAGCCGCGCCTCGTGGCCGAACACGCAGCCGAAGCGCTGGGGCAGGCGGTCGTGCTGCCCGCTGAACCAGCAGAACTTCAGGCAACTGCCGCGCTGGCCCACGCCCACGTCCACCGTGTGGCTGTCCTGGTTGTCGTGCACCTCCAGTCGGTGCACGAAGATGCCGCCTTCGCCACGCGCGGTTTGCACGCGGGTGCGGCCGAACAAAGTGATGCCCTGGATCACCAGGTCCGGGCCCCATGCCAGTTCGGGGTCGCCCGTGGCGCCACCGATGGCGAGGGCAGGCGCCGTGGCGGCGATGCCGCTGCCGGCGTCAATGATGGTGTCGGTCAGCGTCAGCAGGTAACCGGTGTCGATGGCCAGGGGCCCGGCGATGGTGCGGGCCAGGGTCAGGCCAGGTACCTGGTTGAAAGCATCCCGCTCCGGCGACACCAGCCCGTAGTCGTCGCCCAGGCGCAAGGCCTGGCGGATGTCGGCGCGATGGCCGGCTTCGGTGCCATCGAGCACCAGGCCGCCGCCAGGGTCGAGCGTGCAGCCCAGGATGTTCAACTGGCCGAGCGCGGCCTGCATGACCAGGGCGTCGGCGGCGGGGAAGGCGGCATCGCGGGTGAGGTAGAGCCCCTCCAGGGTGACCTGCAGTTGCTCGGCGTTGACCGCGTCGGGGCCCGTGATCTGTGTGGGCCGCATGCGCAAGGCCTGGCGCAGGCGGATCACCGGACGCTCGCCCGGCGCGCTGCGGATCCACAGCGATTGCGTCAGCCGCATCGACAACACGCCAGCGTCATCGCCGATGCCGACCAGGGTGCTCAGATCCAGCTCATGGGTCTGGCTGTCGGTGATCTCGATGACCAGAGGCTGGGTGCGCGAGGGCAGGTTGCTCAGGGCAGCGCTCAGGGCCAGGGGGTCATCGAACCAGTTGACCTGCTGGAGTTCGAAGGCCTGTTCAGCGGGCCAGGTGGCGGGCAGGGCGGTGCGCTGGGTCGGCTGCGCGCCGGTGGGGCCGGCCAGGGCATGGGTGGCAGAGACCAGCAGGCCCTCGGCCAAAGGGACGGCCTGGGTGGCAGGGTCGGGGTCAGGCACGCCAAAGACCAGGCGGCCGCGTTCGGGGTCGATGGCGATTTCCCAGTCGCGCAGCGGCGGTGCCAGCCCCGACTCCCAGGCGCAGAGGTTGGCGCCTCGAAGTCGCCAGGCCTGGCCCAGGAAAGGTGCTTCGGGCAGGTGCAGCACCAGCCCCACGGCATCGGCGCCGGGATGGGCGTCGCGCGGGTCGGCATAGGTCTGTACCGACACGTAGGCGGCCGGGCGACTGGCGGGGCGGCCGTCGCTCAGGCGCGCTGTCGGCATGGGCCCGGGCACCTCGTCTTCGCTGCCCAGGCGAGGCGGGTCCTCGTCGGCGTGGAAGCGGTGTGTGTTGAACAAGGGCCAGGGCTCACCCTGTGCCTGCACATCGAAGCGGACCGCGAGCGCGGCAGCGCCGGGCGCGGGCGAGATCGGCGCGGTGAGCCTGAACACGGGCCGCGACAGGGGCACCTGGAAGTCCCTCAGCCTCCAGAGCAACACCGCCAGATTGGGCAGGTTCCAGCCGGACATGCCCAGCGAAGGCGGCTTGACATCGACCACTCGGGCGAAGGGATCGAAGGGGCCATTGACCAGCGACAGCCGTGCGGGATCGCGCAAGCTGGCCATGCCGCCACGCACGGGTGAGCTGATGTCGGTGCGCAGCGTGAGTGGCGGCGTCCCGCCCGCATCGGGGCGCAGGTGGTTGAGGTGCTGGTTCCAACCCAGGCGCTCACGCATTTCGACCGCGTGGGCAGCCCAGCCAGACAGCGCAAACACCTGCGACTCGACGGCACCCAGCGTGCCCTTGCGGCGTCTGTGGAACACAGTGCGGGCCATGTCGGCCCGCAAGGTCCAGGGATCGCCCGACAGGCGGGTGGTGCCGAGCAGGTCGGCGATGTAGGCCACCACCCAGTCGTCGCAATGTTCGGCGAACAGGTCGTGGTACTGCGCATCGGTGCGGGCGTGCAAGGCGCTCATGGCGCCTTCGATGACGCCCAGGTAGGCTTGCAACTGACCCGGCGGCGATTGCTCGGTGTCGCGGATGCGGTAGATCTCGGGGAGCCGATCGAACAGCGGCAGGCGGGGTGAGGTCATGACGGCAAGTTCTCCTTGTCCGCCGCGAGTTGCAGCTGCAGCGAGGTGGATGACAGGGCGAGCAGGCGATCGCCGGCACAGGGCAGCGCGCGTTGCGTGGCCGGGGCCTTGGGGAGCAGCGGGATCAGCAGGGGCGCGGGCACCCACAGTGAGCTCAACCTCACCCAGGTCACGCCGGGCACGTTTTGCACCGCGCCGACGATTTGCGAGCCGTGCACGCCTTCGCCGAACTGGCGTTGTTGCCAGCTGAACAGGCCACGTGACGAGTCGATGCCGTTGCCTTCTTCCCCTGCCGCGCCCAGGGCCACCAGGATGGCCGCGCGGATGTCGTCTGGGCGGCGCTCGGCCTGGTAACCGACGACCAGGTGCATGGCCACGGGCGTGCGGGCGCCTGGCACGACCAGCAAGGGGCAGCGCCCGGCGCCGCGTGCGCGCACGGCGGCACGCAGGGCATCGGCGGCAGCGTTGGCGTCCGCCTTGGCAGCGCTGTCGGTCAGGATGGTGACGCGCACGAGCGGCGAGCCGTCCACGCTGACCCAGGCGGCACGCGCCTTCAGCACGCCGGGGATGGACAGGGCCTCGGCTTCGTGGTCGGCCAGGCTCACGATGCGGCCCAGGCTTTGCATCGTGCCGGGCGCGGCGGTGCGCGCCCCATCCATGCCCTCAGGCTGGGCGCCTCCAGTGACGGGTTCCAGCAGGAAGGTGGCGTCCAGGCCGGCAGGCTTCTTGTCGGGCTGAGGCTTGGCATCCGGCTTCAAAGGCCCGTGCGCACCCTCACCGGTGCGGTAAGCCGCGACGACATTGCCGCGACCCGAGTGCAGGCGCGAGCCGGTCTGGCCATCGCCGAACTGCACCCAGCTCTTGCCGTCGGCGTCTTCGCGCACGATGTAGACGCGCTCCTTGGGGCCCCGGCCGAACAGGCTGTCCACATGCGTCCATTCAACGCCATCGACCCACACCTGCAACTGCGGCAGTTGGGGCGGCACCTGCGTGGTGTCCAGCAGGTAGGTGAGGGGGGTCTTGGGCAAGGCAAAGGTCTGGAAGACGGCGCGACCATCGCCATCGCCCAGCGCCACCTGGGCCTCGGTCTTGCCTTGCGTGGCCTCGACCAGGTTGCCGTAGGCGGTCACTTGGGGCGCATCGTGGCCGAACTCGGCATAGGCGACTTTGCGGTCCAGCTGCACGCGGTGGAAACCGGGCTGCTGGGCATCGACGCCGATCGACTCGACCGACAAGGCGGTCGCGGCGGTCAATGCGGAGCCGGGACCGGACAGCAACAGGGCACGCTTGGCCAGTGCCGTCGCTTCATCGGCCGAACCGTAGAAATGCAGTTCATGGCCATGGCTGGCCAGGCCGGGCACGAAGTCGGCATGCAGGCCAAAGGGTTCGCCCACGACCTCATGAAAGCTGATGTCTCGGATGTCGGCATGGTCCAGGCTGGCGCCGTCTTCGACCAGGGCCAACGAGGCATCCAGGCTCAACACCGTGCTGGTGCCAATCAAGGGGCCCCAGGCCAGCGATTGCACGTCGACCTGGACGATGCGCCGCTCCATCAGGCGTTTGCGCGCGCTGCCGCCATTGGTGGCGCTGAGCCTGGCCTCGATCAACACCCGCGTGCCTGCGACGGCGCTGGCCACTTCGCCTTCCAGCGGCATCCGGGTGGCACCCAGCGACGGCAAAGTGGGGGTGGTCGCGTCCAGCGGCCGGGAGAAGGGCACGTCGCTGAAGGCGGTACGGCCGTACTTGTCCACCTTGACTTGCGTGGCCGGGGCGTTGTGGCCGAAGTGACGATGCGTGCCGCCCAGCTTCCACGCCTGCAGGCGCGGGGTTGACGTGAGCGAGGCGATGCTCAGACTGGCGTTCAACTGCGAAGCCCCTGATAGGGGCGGTTGCACGATGCTGGACGAGACGAACTTCAAGGCGGTGTGGAGGAGCGGCTTCTGGCGCGACAGCGCTTTCAGGCTGGTGATGCCCCCCTTCATCTTCACGACCGTGTTGCCGAAGGACGGCCAGGTCCTGTCGACGACCAGCACCTGCATGTGGTCGTGAGCGTCACCGCTGGCGCGCGGAATGCCGACCATGACGCGGTCGCCGGCCTTGAGCGTCACACTCGCGCCTGCGTCCAGCACCAGCGTGAAGGTGTCGTCGCCATGTTGGATGTCAGGCAGGACGCGCGGGCGGTAGAGGTGGAACCGGGACAGCGCAGGGTGGGCGATCAGCTCGGTGCGGGTCTCGAAGACCGCGGGCTGGTCTTCCCCCTCCAGCTGTGCCTTGACGCCCAATCCCGCGGGCAGCAGCACAGGCCGCGTGCCTTTGACGGCGAAGGCAAAGCGCGCCCGTCCGCCCAGGCCCGGGGCCAGACGGTAGCCCAGCAGTCGCACCAGGTCGGACACGCTGTCGCGCCATTTGGCGCTGCGCAGGTAGGCCTCGTTGGCGTAGAGGTCCTGGTAGAAGCTGAGGATGTCGCCCACCTCGGCCGAGGCTTCGATCAGGGCGATGCCGGGGTCGTCGGGCAGGCGGTGCGTCCATGCTGCCAGCTCGGGGCTGGTGTCCAGCAAGGACAGCATGTGATCACGCAGGTCGGCGTAGCTGCCGATGCGGTAGCCGATGGTGGCCAGGCCGGGTCGGTTGAAGATGACCTTGGGGAAGGCCAGGGGTTGGCTGCAGTCGTTGTCGCAGCTCATCGGCGGCCTCCGGTGATCTCGAAGGTGATGCGGCCGGTTTCCAGGTGGTCCGGGTCGTTGGCGACGACGATGATCTCGAAGGGGCCGACCTCCAGCTTTTCAAGGCGGGACTCGGGCAGGTCGGAGGGGTCGATGTCGATCTCGGTGAGGCCGCCGCCGCTGCCCGGGTTCCAGCGGCGCATGCTCAGGCGCAGCACGCGGCCGATGCCCGTGACGGCGATCGCACGGCCCATCAACTGGCTGGCGTACACCGGTTGGCCAAAGGTCCAGGCGTCAGGGTGGAAGAAGCCCCGGCGGCCATCGCGGGTCCAACCGTCGGAGAACTCCTCAATCAGCACGGCGCGGAGGTCTTCTGTCCAGTAGGCCGATTGCGCGCACAGCGTCATCCTGATGTCCAGCGGCACGTAGGTGGCAGCGCGCACTTCCAGGTCTTCGCCGATCAGGCGCACGGCCTCCAGGTGGTCGGCGATGGTGCGGCGCAAGGACTCGGCCAACACCGTGCTGCCCACCGGGTCGATGGCAACGCGCACTGTGCGCCAGCTGCCCGTCCAGGCGTAGCGGGCTTTGGCGTGTGAGACGCCGGCCAGTTCTTCGGCGCGCCTGGCGTAGTCCTGCAAGGTGACGGCGCGCAGCTGCCGCTGGCGGTAGGCCTCGGGCACGCGGCGCACGATCTCGGCCACGGGTTCGGGGTCGCGGCCGTTGACCACGTCGAAGGGGTTCCACACGCGCAGCACGGCGCCGCTGGCGTCGTCGAAACCGAGGATGCTGTCGGCGCCGACATTGCCACTGCTGCCTTGCCCGACGCGGTAGCGGCAGCGCACGAAGGCGCCGGAGGGCAGGGCCGCACCGTTGAGGCCATCGCCAAACCGGATCGAACTGCCGCCCAGTTCATCGGTTTCGATGATGAAGTGCTCGTCGTCGTCCCGGCTTTCGATCAGGTCGGGGCGCTCCTGCCAAGGTGTGGCAAAGCCTTGCACGGTGACCAGGGCCGTGGTGCGCGTGGCGAGCTCGCCTCCGGGTGGGGTGGCACGGTAGGCCAGGGGCGATTGGGGGAAGGGGCACAGCACGCCGCGCAGGGGTGTGGCACTGCCGTGCTGGCGGGTCACGACCTCGTAGCGCGCTTCGTTGGTGGCCACCAGGCTGTGTTCGTCCAGGCCCGCCAGGGGCTGGCCCGGTGCACGGAAAGTGGTGATGCGGGGGCGCCCTTGTGTGACCCGCACCAGGTTGGCGTGGAACAGGCTCACGTCCTTGACGACGGTGCCCGAGCACTCGCAGGTGAAGCAGAAGTTCTGTTGCAGCGCGTCTTCAGGCAACCAGCGCACCCGCACCAGCCATTCACCCGTGAAGGGGTCCTGCATGGCCTGCGCGCGCGGGACGGGGCCGCCCAAAGGCAGCAGGCGCAGCACCTGGCGCTGGGCGATGCGTGCGCCATTGGGCGTACCGGTCTCGGGGTTCAGCGCTTCCTGAATCAGCAACTGATCGACACCGACGTCGACATCATGCTGTCCGGGGCCCCTGACCTGATCGGCGTGTGCGCCCAGGAAGTGATCGCGCAGGGACTCGGCCTGCGCCTGGGTGAGCGCGGTGTCGCTGGTCAGATCGGCCTCGGTGCTGCCTTGGGCCAGCGCGGTCACGGTGTCACCCCAGGTGTACAGCCTCAGGGTGCTGAGCGGGGTGTAGCAGCGTTGGCGCCAGACATCGGCCTCGCGTGGCATGGCGAAGACCACAGCGGCGGGGTCCTTCCAGTTCAGGCCGGTCCAGGCGCCGAATTCGTCGTTGGGCGTGGCGGGCAGGTCCACTGTGGCATCCACATCCAGCGCCAGCCAGGTGCTGGCCTGGTTACCCTGGTGGATGTGGTAATCCATCAGGCGCGCATGGCGGGCCAGCGAGACGCGTTTGCGCGCGGTGGCGATCGAGCGCTCGCTGAGCACGCGGTCGTGGTAGTCGGCCTGCTCGTCGGCATCGGCGGCGATCAGGTCGATCAGGACCTGGTCCAGATCGGCCTCACTGGTCGGCGACCAGTCGGGCACGCGCCGCATCATGCCGGCGATCAACACATGTCGGAACGAGTCGTAGTCGCGCGCCAGGTAGTCGATCTCCGGCTCGATGGGTGGCGGCTTGACGCGTTCGGCCGGGGTGCAGTTCAGGTTGAAGCAGCCTGGCCGAAACTTGAAGGGCAGGGCGTTGAGCAAAGGGTCCATGGCCAGCGGCAAGGCATTGCCTGGCGAGGACAAGCCGACAGCCGTGGTCGACAGCAGGTAGGTGGAATAGTCGCCCACCGGCGCGATCGTCAACTTGAGGGTGCTGCTGCTGGCGCCCGCCTGCACCTGGACCACCTGGACGGGACGGGCCGGGTTGCCCGCGCGGTGGCGCTCGGCGCCTTGAACCGAGAAGGCCTCTTTGGGAGGCAGGGGGGCCAGCGCCTGGTCGTTCCAGAATTCGACTTCGAGCCAGGCAAAGCCGGGCTTGGGCAAAGGGTCCAGCGTGACATAGGCCAGCTTGAAGGCGTTCAGGCCTTTGGCTTCCAGGTCGCGGGCGCGGTCGGTGAGGCGCTCCTCGTTGCGCAGCAGTGTCATGTCAGTGGGCCCCCTGCCGCTGCAGGCGCACGCTGTGCACCTCGCCGGTGGCGATGACGCGATAGCGCAGGTCCACGTTGAGCGTCGCGTCTTCGGCGCTCACGTCCAGCATCTCGACGGTGATGCGCTGGCCCAGCCAGCGCGAGAGGTTCTGGCTCACCAGCGCCTTGGTGATGCCGGCCGTGGCGTCGTCGTTGCGCTGGAACACCAGGCGGCGCAGTCCGGCGCCAAAGCTGGGCAGGAAGGGGCGCTCGCCTTGCGCGGTCAGCAGCAGCTGGATGATCTCTCCGCGCACATGGTCGGGCAGATCGGCGGGTGTGGCCGTGCGGCCATCCACGCCGATGTGAAAGGGAAACGCCAGGTGGCGGCCGTTGGTGGTCATGGCAGCGGCCCCAGGTAGGTGTCGACCTTGAAGGCCATGGCGTGGTGGTGGTCGGTCAGGCCGCCATCGCCGGAGTTGGTCGTGGTGACGAGGTCATCCACGTGGTCAACCAGGAACTTCATCACGCCCTGTGCGATCGCGGCAAACAGGATCCTGCGGTCGTCGGCACCTTGCCCCTGGTCGGGCAGGTACTCGCCCTTGTGCAAATGCCATTCGTTCTGCATGGCCTTGTCGATGTAGGAGGCCAGGCTGGACGCGAAGTTGTCGACCGTGCCGGCTTTGAGTGGAGCGCTCATCGGTGCCTCAACCTGTGGTGACGCGCGTCGACAGCAAGGCCGGCGTTGCAGGTGGAAAGGGGGTGACTGGCACGATGGGCGTGACCGGGATGCCGATCACGGTTTCGCCCACGTGCATGTGCGCGTTGAAGATGGCGACCAGCTGGTTCAAGTACAACAAAAGCGAGTCGCCAAAGGCAAGAGGGTGTGTGGCACCTTCGGTCAGCTCGATCAGAGGTGCTTCGACGATCACCTTGGTGGCGGCCATCACCTTGATCTGCCCGTCGTTGACGCTGATGCTCACCAGGTTGCTGCCATGTCCATCGGACAAGGTGAGGGTGTTGGCGTCGTCGTCGAGCACCACCATCAAGCCTTGCTCGCTGCGCAGGATCTTCTGGCCTGCCGTGACGGTCTGGCCCTTCTGGTCGGCGGGGACATCGCTGGTGCCCCACCAGCCGCCGCTCCAGATGGGGCGAGACGGATCACCCGCCTCGAACTCGATCCACACCCCTGCGCCCACGGGGGGGATGGTGTGCAAGCCCAGGCCGGCGCCGGTGTAGGGCGCACAGGGCGTGGCCCAGGGCGTGGACAGATCGCCGAAGATCTCGGGCACCTGTGCCTTGATGCGGCCGATGGCCGAGGGGTCCTGCACATCGGTGACCAGGCCACGGTACTTGCCGAAGTGGCGCGTGCGCGATTGCGTCGCGAGCTCGACCACCAGCTTTTCAAGCGTGCCGCTTTCCATCAGAAGACTCCCGAAGGCATGCCGCCAGCACCGCTTGCGTTGCCAGGGCTCCCAGAAGAGCGCGCATTGCGGTGCAGCGAAAAACGTTGGCGGTAGGCACTGTCATTCAGAACATGGGTCACATGGCCGATGAGGTAGTCGCCCGACAAGTAGCCACCGATGCCGCGCACCCGAACCAGGTGATGCGGTTGCAGCACGCCTTCGTAGCCGTCGGCGTCGAGCTCACCATGGGCGGCGTAGGCCCATGACGACAGGTCGACCGTGGCGGCGGTTGCGGCGTCCAGATCGCTTTGTTCTTCGCGGGTGTGCGTCAACAACGCCAGGGCAGCTTGGGTGATGTCGTGTGTGGCCTTGTCGCCCAAGGGGGCGATGTCGGCCATCTGGGTGCTGCTGCTCAGCACGCTTCGGTCGGCCAGGCTGACGCTGCGTGCTTGCGCCTGGATGGGCCTCAGCGCGTCGAACTGGGCGGAGAAGCTGGCCACATTGCATTGCGCGCCGACCAGAAGGATCTCCGGCAAATCAACCGCATCGAACCGGGGGCGTTTGAACATGCCCACGCTGATGCCGGGTGCTTCGCCGGGCTTCACGTAGACAAACATGCCGTAGCGCCTGGCCAGGTCGCGCAGCAGTTGCATGCTGGTGCCGCGCTGAACGATCACGCGTTGCAATGCGGCACCGGCATCGGGGGCGGCATCGACGTCGGCGCTGAGGCCCGCATCGGTGAACAGGCTGGTGACGATGTCCTGGGGGGACATGTCTTCGAACAGCGCCACCTTCTCATCACGGCTGAGCTGCACGCTGTCATCCTGCACCACCAGTGTCATCGTGCTTTGGTTGGGCGTGGACTTCATCTCGTAGCGGTTGCCCACGATCAGGCCATCCATGAGCGGGGTGAAGCCGGCGTCGGCCACCTTGACCTCGATGCGCACACGGGTGAAGGGCTTGGCGAAGTCTTCTTCGATGCCCGACCACCGGCCCGCGTCGTCGGTGCCCACCGGCAAATCCAGTTCAGCCTCGGCGGCCACGCCGATGCCCTGGTCGATGCGGATTTCGGTGAACATGGACAGTTGCTCCGGCGTGGCTGGGGTGTTGTCAAAGAAGACGCGGTATTCAGCCTTGGCCATGGTGCTCAGCTGTTGGGGACCGTGGTGGTGCGACCCGTGGGCTGCAGCAGGGAGGCCGCTTCAAGCTCGGTGTTGGCGTCGGCGATGTGCCAATAGCGGGTGGCATCGCCAAATCGCTGTTCGCTCATCGCGTCCAGTTGGTCGTGGGCCCGCATCGTCACGGGGTCGCCTGGCGTGGCGGGCAGCGTGCGCAGCTTGACCGCGGTGACGGGCGCGCCAGCGCGGTCGGTGCCGACGACAGTGGGCAGGCCGAAGTAACGGGAGTTCTTCAAGAACATGTCGGCTCCTCAGAAGGGAATGATGTCCAGCGCAAACTCCAGGGACTTGGCCAGGTTCAAGGTCGCCTGGGTGTCCTTGATCATCTGGGTGTACTTGTAGGCGCCTGCCCCCACGGGGTCCCCAACTGGGAGTTGGCTGGACACCTGCATGCCGATCGTCACTTCGGCCTGAATGGGGTTGAGCAGGACGTCGTACTTCTGCTCGACGATCGACATCGATGTGATCGTCACCGGCAGCACGCGCGAGGGCCCCCAGATGAACAGGATGCGCGGCAAGGCGACGCGGGGCATCGGCTGTGTCGCTGGCGGTTTGCCGGGGCTCGACAGTGCCGAGCCGACCGCGTCAATGGCGGCTCCGATCAAGCCACCTGGTCTGGCGGACGGGTAGACCATCTTTTCCAGCGCCGCGATTTGCGGACCCACGCCAAAAAGCCGGGGAATGGCCGACACCGGGCCACCTGCCCCCAGATCGTCGGCCGAAGAAAATCGCGCATTGACCGAGAAGCTCTCCGACGGCGGCGCAGCGGCCTTGTTCGGCTCGGTCGGCGCCTGGGCCGAGACGGTGGACCGAGGCGGCGGGATGACGATGGTGCGCGTCAACTGTTCCGGGTTGAACTGGAAGACGACGATGTTGGGGATCGGCCCCAGGATGTTGTCACCGTATTCGACGAGCACGCCGCGCAGAGGAAACAGGGCCATCAAGGGTTCTCCTGGCGTTCGATCCAGTCGACCAGGCGCGAGGCGATCAGCTCGGTCAGGGTTTGGGCATCGGCACCTGCTGGCGCGTCGATGACGCCCAGGTCGGCGTGGTCCATGTCGATGGCGCTGCGCAGTTTCAGATCGGAAAGCTGCCGCGTGAGCGCGCCGCCCAGCAACTCGCTGATGCGGCTGCCCAGGTCGGGCGACACGCTTTGCAAGGTGATGGCGAGGTGTTCGATGTCCAGGTTCATGCGGCGGCCTCCAGGAGCGAGGCGTAGCGCCCGAATTGTTCGCGGCCGGCCACGCGGTTCATCTTTTCAAGCTCGCGCCTGATGGCCGTGAGCACATGCGGCATGTCCACGCGGGCGGGTGTGTCGGCGGCCTGCGTTGCAGCCGCCAGCAGGCAAGCGTTGAAGGCGGCCGATCGGATGTGGCCGCCGGCCATCTCGAACTGCTGCCCCAGCCAGCGGCAATCCAGGTCGCGGATGTCCACGCGCTCGGGGAAGGCCTGGCGCCACAGCTGTTCGCGCTCGGCGACACCCGGCACGGAGAACTCCAGGATGTGGCGCAAGCGGCGGGTGAAGGCCTCGTCCAGGTCCTTGCGGCGGTTGCTGGCCAGCACCGCCAGGCCTTTGAAGCGCTCCATGCGTTCGAGGAGGTAGCTGATCTCGATGTTGGCGAAGCGGTCGTGGGCGTCTTTCACCTCGGTGCGCTTGCCGAACAGCGCGTCGGCCTCGTCAAAGAACATCAGGCAGTCGCTGGTTTCGGCGGCATCGAAGATCCGGCGCAGGTTCTTCTCGGTTTCGCCGATGTACTTGTTGACGACCTGGGACAGGTCGATGCGGTACATCGGCAATTGCAGCGCGTGGGCCAGCGCTTCGGCGGCCATGGTCTTGCCGGTCCCGGGCGGGCCACAAAAGAGCACGGACAGCCCGCTTTCGTTCCAGGCCCGGGCGGTGCCCCAGTCGTGGTGGACGCGGCCCAGCACGCCCATGGCCGAGACGATGTCGCGCAACTGACGTGACAGCTCGGAGGGCAGCACGAGTTCGTTCAATGAAAAGCGGGGATCGACCGCGTTGGCCAAGCCATCCAACTCCAGCCTTGCCTCGGCTCGGCAGACGGCAAACAACTCCGAGGCACCGGCCGTGTCGCCCAATGTGGCAGCGGCCGTGGCCGCGCGGGCCAGGGGGCGCTCGGCCAGGCGAAAGCGCCGGGCGGCTTCGGGGATGGCGTCGCGCAAGGCCTGAGGGCTGTCTTTCAGCGATGCGCTCAGGAACTGGCTGCGGGCCTCGATGCCCAAGGGTGGCAAGGTCCAGGTGGGGAGCATGAGCTTGCTCGGCAGGCTGCGACCGGCCGGGCCGCCATCGGTGGTGGGCAGGTACCAGCGCAGAGGGAGGGCGGCCACGGCGGCCGTCCAGTGCTCGTGGGCACTGCCGGCGCAGCAGCGATCCTGCCAATGCTCGGGCAGCAGGATGTCGGCACCGCGCAACCAGCAAGTCGTGGCCCATGCCGTCATGCCCCGGTCTGGCGTGATGTCATCGCCCATCACCATCAGGCCGCGCCCGGTGGCGCCCGCCAAAGCCTGAGCCCATGCCTGGAAGTCGGTGCCCCGTTGGGCCTGCAAGGGCAGCACCTGCATGGCCACAGGTGGATCCGAGCGCAGTCGGGCCAGCAAGGGCAGCATCTCCTGTGGCAGGACCGACGCAGGGCGTGGGCTGACAGGCACCATGCCCCTGGGTGTGCCGGATGGATCCAGCAGGGCTTGTGCCAGGGCGGACGGCATGTCGAGCAGCTGTTGCCAGTCGAGCACGTCACGCCCCGGGGGCAGGGTCAACAGACCAAGGCGAAACAGCGCATGGCTGGGATCGGCGCAGGCGGCCACGGCCATGGGGTCGTCCCACAGTCGCTGGGCCAGCGCGAGCGTCGGCCAGGGGCGGGACAGGTCGTTCTGGCAGGCCGCGCAGACCGCGCCGATGGCGGCATCGGTGCGCGCGGCCAGGGCACAGGCCAGCACGAACTGGGCAGCGGGCGTCAGTCCGCATTCACGGGCCAGCCAGGCCCAGTCACCCCGCCGGACAGGCCTGGGGCTGGGGGCGCCCAGCGAGGCCAAGCGCTCACTCAGGTGGCGCGCGGTCACGTCCTGTGCAAAGAAGGCCTGCTTGTCGTCGTGGAAGCGGGCCAGGTCCAGGCTGTCTTGCACGGGGTCCGTGATCGGCGGCAAGCTGCCTGCGGGGGCGGGCACGCCCAGGCCCCGCTGGTGCCAGCACCAGGTGATCTCGCGCCGCAGTCGCAATGTCACCTGGGCCAGCCAATGGGCGCAGACCGGATCACCGATGAGCAGCTCGGGATTCATGCTGGCTTGCATGGGGGCGAGTTGCGCGTTCATGTCCAGCTCAGCCCCGGCGCGTCGAGCGCCTGCACACCATTGACGCGCAAGATCACCCGGTAATTGGGGGAAGCGGGCAGGGCCTGGGCATCGCTGACCGCAAAGCTGAGCGCGGTGTCGCTGCCGCCGGGCAAAGGCTCCAGCAGCAGTTGCGACTTGCCGTCGCGATACAGGGCCGCAAAGACCGCGCCAGTGGGCCCACCCAGCTGCGTGCCATGAACGACGAACTGTCCGGACAGCTTGCCCGCCACAGGGGTCAAGGGCCCGGCCAGGTTCACGGTGTTGACGCGCGGCAGCAATTGCCCGGCCACGGCATTGCTGCTCAAGGTGTGTCCATCCAGCGTTCTGGCCACGCAGACCGGGTAGATGCCTGCGGCGATCGTGTCCGCCAGCGGGATGGTTGCGGTCAATCCGCCATCGGCGGTGCGCGTGGCCGGGTAAGGGATGGCGCCCACCATGATCTGGTCATAACCTGCCAGGTCGTCGCCCGTCAACTCGAAGGCTTGGCCTGCGCTGAACCGAGCGGGTTCGATGGCATGGATGCGCGGGCCCATGCTGGGCAGCACGGACACCCCTTCATACATTTGTGGTGCAGGCAGCGGCTTGCCAATGGACTTCACCGGCAGCGCATACGCCGGCGGTTCGTTCACGGATGCCAGCATCACCGGACGAACCTGGAAGGCAGTTGAGATGCGGTACTTTTCGTCGCTGCCCTGCATGACCTTGGACAGCAAGTCGACATCGGCTTCGTCAAAGGTGATGCGAAGCGGATCCGGGTTGCCGATCAGCGCGACATGGGCTGGATCGGGTCGGATGATGCTCATCGCATTCAAGGCCAGCACGCCGCGGCTCAGCAACTTGTGCGCGGCGATCGAATCGCTGTCCTGCCCATCAAAGGCCGTCAACAGGTAGTGCAACACGAGCCACACCGGTGGTGCCTGGCCCGCGTCCAGGGGGCGGTTGCGCAGGTTGGCGTCCATGCTGACGCGATACAGGAACAGGTTGTAGCTGCCCCCGGCGGCGGCCGCCTTGCTGGCGTCTTCCGGGCGTCCGACGGCCACGGCGTTGATGCCGGTCCATGAGGCGATCTGCACCTTCAGCAAGTCGCTGACGGCGCCGATTGCTTCGCTGCTGGCTGCGAGCGACATGGTTCAGCTCCATCTCAGATGGTGGCGCCGCAGCGAAAACGGCACAGGCGCGGGGGCGGGCGTGGCTGCCACGGCTTGCGGTGCCGGCGACGCCACGGCTGGCGGGCGCACCTTCAGCGTGATCGTGCCAATGCGGATGTGCGCTTGCACTGGGGGGGTGAGCGCCATCGTGGGTGGCTGGCTCACCGGGCGGGCTGCAGCGACAGGGCTTGGGTTGGCCACAGTTATTGCTTGTGCGAAGCGGGGTTCATGTGCTGAAGGCGAGCGCTCCACGGGCGGCATCCAGGCGGCCGGTTGGCTTGGCGCGTCGAAAGCGGCTTCCGACGGCTGGACCTCCGCCGACCCATGCGGTTGACCGGCGCGGCCGAATGCAGCGTCGTGGGCCACGGTGTCTCGAACCCGCTCCGCCGCGAAACTCGGCACCGCTGCCGCTGCCGGGACCTCGGGTGCCTGGGAGGTGAGGGCCACGCGAGAGGGTTCAGCAGGTGCCTGACGAAGGCCCGCTGTCGGTGAGGGGGACGTCGATTCGAGGCTGGTCAAGCTCAATGGGCTGCCCCCTTCCCGCACCGGTTCAAGCGGAAGGCCCGCTGGCGCGATCGCTTGCATGGCCTTCAAGGCGTTTTGCGCCACCAGGGACGGGCTGGCCTTCGAGGATGAGAGGCGCTGATGCGCCGACAGGGCTTCAGTGTCTGCCGTCCGGGCGGCCTGTGCCGAGGAAGCCTCGGCTGTCACCTGCTGCTCCAGCGCAGCAGGCGCAGCCTCGCGGCGACCGGCCGGGGCGGCAGGCGATTGAATCTGCGCCGACAGCCGAGAGAAATAGCCGCTCATGCCCAGCCTCCTTCGGTCAGCTGACTCAGGTAGTGGGCACGCCGCCACTGCGGCAAGGCCAGGATGTCCGCCTCACGCCAGTGGAATGCGCTGGCCAACTTCACGACGTCATCCAGCATGTGCGCCTGCTTGCGCGCAAAGCCGTCCAGCAGCAAGGCTTCGAGGTTGCAAGCAATGGTGTTGCCATGGAAGCAGGCCGGGCAAGTCGCCTGCAGGCGCAGCGCGGTCAGCGCGTCATGGGCCTCGAAGGCGTCGTCCAGGCTGGGCAGCAAGTCGGCGAGTGGCAGGGTGGACGTGCCTGCAAGCACGCCATCCACGGACTCGATCAGGGACGCCGCCAGCGCCTCGTGAGAGGGCGACGCATCGTTCATCCAGTGGCGCAGGTCGCAGCCACGCGGCAGGCGCAGTGTCAGCTCCACGCCATCTGCGCTGCGCCAGGTGAAGCGTGAAGCCACGGGTTCGCCGGCAAAGGCCCGCACATCCAACGCGATCTCCATGGCTTCGCCGCATCGCGTGCAAGTCGATTGCAACCCGATGTGGTGCTCGTTGGACGCCAGACGCATGGCCAGCAAGGCTTGCAGCCGCTGGTTCAGCGTCCAGTCCCAGACTTCTTCGGCCTGGACCGGTTGACCTCGGGCGTCGCTCAAACAGGCGGCCAGCAAGGAGGTCACCGTGCCCGGCCGGTCTGCAGGGTTGAAGGCCAGATCAATGTCCGACGCCGCGCTGCCTACAGGGCGCGCGTGCCAAACCTGCGCATGACCCTGAGCTTGCGTCATCAGCCTGCCTCATTGGGTTCCGGGGTGTCTGCGTCGCGCACCCAGCCTTCGAGTTCGATCTTGATGTGCTCGATGGCCACGGCATTGGCATTGGCATCCAGATCGGGCAGCGTGACGAATTCGCTGACCCAGCAGCGGAACAGGAAGTAGCGCATGGCCACCTGGCTCTTCTCGTTGAGCACCTCCAGCGTGAGGTCCTTCTTGTAGCCGGCCAGATTCATGGCGGAGTCGCCCGCATAGGTCGACACGGCGTTGGCCCACTTCTCGAACTCGAGGTCGTGGGTGATGCCCCGTTCCATGGTGACGCCATCGTAGCTGGAGCGGCCCGGCGACTTGTGGTCGTAGCTGTTCTGACCCCCACTGCGGTGCTTGACCACTTCAGTGGTGCGTTTGAGCGAGCTGACCTTGGACACGCCGAGCACGGCCTTGCCGTCCCACAGCACGCGAAACTTGAAGTTCTTGTAGGGGTCGACGCGCGTGGCGTTGACAACGAAACCGGTATTGGCCATGGCGAGGTTCTCCGCGCAGAGTCGATGGGTTTACAGATCGCCAGCGATCTGCTGAATGCTGATGACGACGAACTCGGCGGGCTTCAAGGGGGCAAAGCCGACCTGGATGTTGACGATGCCTTTGTTGCGGTCGTCTTCGTTCGTGGTTTCTCCATCGCACTTGACGAAGTAGGCTTCCTTGGGCGTGGCGCCCTGGAAGGCGCCCTGGCGGAACAGCGAGTTCATGTAGGCACCCACGTTGAGCCGGATGTTGGCCCACAGCGGTTCGTCATTGGGCTCGAACACCACCCATTTGGTGCCGCGGAACAGCGACTCTTCCAGCATCAAGGCCAGGCGGCGGATCGGCACGTATTTCCACTCCGATGCCATCTGGTCGGCGCCAACCAGGGTGCGCGCACCCCAGGCGATGCTGCCGTAGACAGGGAAGGTGCGCAGGCAGTTGATGGCCAGCGGATTGAGCACGCCGTTTTCGGCATCGGTGAGTTTGGTGTCGAGCTGGGCCACGCCATTGAGCACGGCCTCGATGCCCGCAGGCGCCTTCCACACGCCGCGCTGGCTGTCGGTTCGGGCGTAGATGCCCGACATCGTGCCGCTGGCCGCCACCGAGCGCAGGCGGAAGTCATTGACCGGATCCGGGATCTGGGTGCGGGGAAAGTAGACAGCCGAGTTGCGGTGGCGCAGTCCGGCGTGGGCATCCACCCAGTCCTTGGCCTCTTGCACGGAATCGATGCCGATGGGCACGTCGATCAACAGGAAGGCCCGCTTTTGCTCGCAGAACGCCAAGGCCTTGCTGTAGACGGCGAGCGTGTCGCTGTCATTGACCAGGTTCACTGCACGGGGAATGCACAGGATGTTGAACAGGTCGACACGGTCGAGCGCATAGATGCCTTTGAAGGTCGCCGGATCACCGATGAGTTCGGTGGCACCGGGCTCGGTGCCATCGCTGCCTGTGCCGCCCACGACCAAGGCGGCAGTGGAGGCGGCAGCGCCCGATCCCAGTGGGTACTGTTGCACGTTGACCATGGCCGTGGCATCAAAGCCGAGGTCTGCTGCGGTGGTGTCGGCACCGCTGAAATTGACCACGGTGACCTGATCGACGGGAGAGAAGCCCGTCGCAGTTCTGCTCAGCAAGATCCGCAGCTGGTTGGTGCCCACGACTTCCACGGAGGCACCGACGAAGGCGGGTGAGACAGGTGTCAGGTTACCGGCTGTGCGCAGGGCGCTCTCCAGTTGGGCGCGCAATTGAGACAGGGTGCTGACGGTCACGCTGGCAGGCCACGTCAGCGTGATGTCGCGTGTCAACACGCTCACTGTCACCTTCAACTGTTTGCCGTTGAGGGTATTGAGGGAGGACAGTACAGACGCGTGGATCTCATCGCCTTGGGTGCCAACGGGTGCGGGACGCTTGTTGGCAGCAGTGGCGGCGCCTGCGCTCACGCGGATCAACTTGGAGCTGTCATTGATCACCTTCACCGCGTAGCGCGGCTGGGTGGTGTCCATGGTGAGGTTCAGATAGCGTTCGCTGGCCAAGGGCCTGGCCGTGGCGGTGCGGCCGTCATATCGCGTGACGCTCACGTTGAAGGTTTTCTTGGTGGGGTCGGACGTGGTGTAGTCCACCTCCACCCGCACGTTGTTGCCCCAGTCGCCCGCATTGGCGGCGTTGACCACCAGAATTTCGCCTGTGGCGGGCTGGAGGTCGCCCAGTTTGGCGCCCGCAGTGGCTGCGCCGTTGGCCGTGCGGATGACATACGCCGAGCCGCCACCATTGAGGAAATATTGCGCAAGGGCGTAGCTGGCCTCGCTGCGATCATCCAGCCCACCGAAGATGCGCTGGAAATCCGCCATGCCGAAGATCTCGACGGGCTCGTCCATCGGGCCTTCCCGGAAGAAGTCGATGAATGCGGTGATCGAGGTGCCGACGCTGGTGATCGTGTGAACGCCGCTCGACACTTCCTGGATGTAGACGCCTGGGTAACTCACTTGCACCATGTGTGCCTCCTGAAACATTCATGAACCTGAGATGAAGTGGTCCAGCTTTTCGTCGACCCGGGCGTTGATCCCGGCGCGCCGGTAGCGCACCTGGCCGTCGGCCGCATTGGTCACTTCGATGACGCCGGCTTGCTCCATTTGCTCAAGCGCGCACGTCAAGTCGGTCAAGGAGACTTCATCTGCCTTCAGCCACCATTGCGCGATCCCTTCCAAAGTGTCGGACGCAAGTGGGTTCAGCCGCAGATACCACGACACCACACTCACGACCTTGATCACCGAGGCAGAAACATCCATGGCGACATGCAATCCCCCGACCCCTGTCAACGCAAGCTTGGTGCCATGTGATGCGCCCATGCGCTACACAGGAGAAGCGCCCCTCATTCGATGCGGTCGGTGGACAAAAACATCCGGTTCATGCTGACGCGGCCAGCCTGATCACGCGTGGGATCTGGCCGGAAAGGGGTGGATGAATTTGTCCATGTGCATGCACAAAAATGTCCTGGTCAATGCGCGCTGGCATCCTTCTGGCGGAAGCGCTCGGCACAGATGCCATGCTTGCGAATCAGCTCGAACAGTGCGCGCCGGTTCTTCTGCGCCACTTCGGCCGCCTGTGTGATGTTGCCGCCGCTTGCCGCCAGCAGTCGCTCGATGTAGCCACGCTCGAAGGCGTCCACCATCCGGGCCTTGGCAGCATGGAAGGGCTCGTCAGAGTCCATGTGCGCATCTGCATGCTTGCCTGGCAACTGAAGGTCTTCGACTTGAATGGTCGGGCCTTGAGCCAGCAGCACGGCGCGTTCGATCACGTGTTTGAGTTCGCGCACATTGCCAGGCCAGTCGTGCGACAGGAGGCCTTTGGCCGCTTGGGGCGACAGGCCGATGGGCTGCCGCCTGGCCTGCGTTGCGAACTGGTGGATGAAGCGAAGCGCCAGTGTGCAGATGTCTTCGCTGCGTTCACGAAGCGGGGGCAGGTGCACGGTCAGCACGTGCAGGCGGAAGTACAGGTCACGTCTGAAATGGCCCTGGTCCACAAGCTGAGACAGGTTCTGGTTGCAAGCGGCGATCACGCGCACGTCGGCCTTGAGCACCGCGTCGCCGCCCACGGGGCGGTACTCCATCTCCTGCAGAAAGCGCAGCAATTTGGCCTGAGCGGCCAGAGGGAGCGAGTCGACCTCGTCCAGAAACAAGGTTCCGCCTTCGGCTTCGCGAACCAGGCCCGCACGGCTGGCGTGGGCGCTGGTGTATGCCCCGCGGACATGGCCGAACAGCTCGCTTTCAAGCAGGTCGGCCGGGATGGCGCCGCAATTCACGGCGACCATGGGGCGCGTGGCGCGCGCCGAGCTGTAATGGATGGCCCGGGCGCAGACTTCTTTGCCCGTGCCCGTCTCGCCCAGGATGAGCACGCCCGAGTCGCAGCCCGCGATGGTCGGCAGCAGGGCCATCTGCTTGAGAAAGGCCGGGCTGGAACCGACCAGCTCGCGCAGCCCGGGCGTCTGTGCCTGGCCCAACTGCATGGGTGGGGCCGCGGGGATGGCCCCGACAGCGCGTTTCAGGCGCGCCAGCAAGACCGAGCCGTCCAGGGGCACGGTGACGAAGTCAAAGGCCCCTGCAGACAGCAAGGCCAGCAATTGTGGCAAGGCCAGGCCGATGGCCAGAGGCAGCACGGCGCAAGGGCGGTGCTGTGCTCGCGCGCCAGCAATGCGGTCCATGACATGCGCGAGGTTGTTGGCGTCCACCACGGGCAACCACAGATCGCTCAGGCCCTCCAGGCGTGAAAGCTCTTGCAGCTCAACACAGAACAGGTCAGCCGCGCCTGCGGCGATGGCCTCTTGCATCTCACGGGCGAGCGCCTGATGCGGGGCATCTGCTGACACCAGGCAAGTGAGCTGTGAGACGGGGAATCGCATGCGGTCGCCCTTGACGGGGTGGTCATCGTGCCCGGATTCTCAGAGACATCACCGCCTTGACCTATCCCTAAGACACATCCCTAACTCATTGGTTTGCTGTAACTTTCTGTATGGCGTGCGCCTCACCACGCCCTGTTTCAAGCGTCGATGGCGGTGCACAGTTCGACCAGCACGCCGTCCGGGCAGCGAACGTAGGACACGGATTGCCCCCAGGGGCGTACTTGCGGTGCGGCCAGCTCGGTTGCGCCCGCGGCCAATGCCCGTTGATGCGCCTCGTCAAGCTGCTCGGTCACCAAGGCGATTTCCATGCCCAAGGGCAGCGGGGAAGTGTCTGCGTGCACATGGCCGCCTGGAAAGTTCATGTCACCCAGTTCATGCGCCGCAAACGCCAGCGCGGTGGCACCGGTGTCCAGTTCGCCATAGGTGCCGCTTTCGTGCAGAAACCGGCGCGGCAAGCCGAAGGCCTTTTCAAAGAAGGTCAGCGATGCGTCCACGTTGGACACATAGATGATCGTGTAACCGAATTTCATGGGCAGAGACTCCTTGTTGTTCACGTGTGCTGCTTACGCCTGTCACCGTGGGCGCCTATCATGGCCCCGATTCAGACAGGGGCGAGCGATTCATCATGAAGAACCATGCAAGCATCAGGCGCGTTGCGCCCACACTGGCCGTGCTCATCGCTGCTGCGATGCCGGCTCATGCCGTTGAGGGGCCGTCTGGCCTGCACCTCTACCCGGTAGGCGGCGGTTACGAGACAGCGCTGGAAGGTTACGTCAGGGATGTCATCCGGCATGCACATGGTCCGCGCATCGACATCGTGATGCTGCCTGCTGCGTTCGCCGATGACCCCGTGCTGCCCGAGGATCCTGGCATCCTGGCCGATGACGTCCAGGCGCTGCAGACCATCTGTGACGCCGTTCTGGCCCGATCGGCTCAGTCGACGTCCAGCTTTCCGCAAGGCTGCCGCGTGGGCTCGGCCCCGCTGTATGTGGCCGCCGACGCACGCGATCCCGCCATTCTGTCCAGCCTGAGCACGTCGTCACTGGATGGCGTGTTCTTCAATGGCGGCGATCAGGGGTATGCCATGCGCATCCTGGCGGGCACGCCGGCCGAATCGGCCCTGGCGGCACTGGCTCGACGCGGCGTGGTGATCGGTGGCACCAGCGCGGGCGCCGCCATGCAGGCCCGCTTCATGAACGCGGGCTACACGGATGTGGGTGACGGCACGACCGCCCTGCAGAAATCTTCGATCGACCTGTGGCTGGGGCAGATGCCCTTGCAGCGCGGCCTGAGCTTTGGCAGCAGCCAGCTGGTGATCGACGAGCACGCGTACTCTCGCGGCCGCCTGGGCCGCATGCTCAATGCCTCGGCACAAACGGCCGACGCGTTGGGCCGTGGGGGCTTGCTGGGCCTGGGCCTGGACTTCGACACCGGTGCAGAGATCCAGGACGATCGCTTGCTGCAGGCGGTGTCCGGCGTCTCGTCGGCCGTGGTGGTGGACTTCCGCTCCGCGGGCGCCCGTCACCGCTGGTTGGGTGCTTCCAGCGCCTTGTCGGCCAGAAAGATCCTGACCCACCTTCTGCCCCCCAGCCAGGCCATTGGCTTCGATCTGGACCGGCGCACGCCCCTGCTGGCAGGCCATCGCGTGGGCTGGACCGAGAACGGCGCGGCGTTGTTGCGGCCACAGCAGGCGCTGGCGGATGCCCAGGCCACCTGGATCCTTTCCGGCGATGCAATCGATGATCTGGGCGGGCCGGTGTTGCGCAGCTTCGTGAACCTGGCCTCGCCCACCTCGGTTGCCCTCGCTGGCGCCACACCACGGCGAGGCGGTCTGGTGATCGTGGCGCTGGCCTTCCCCACGCCTGGCGATGCGCAGGCCATGGCCGGTACCTATGCGCAGGCGGTGGCCGATGCCGGCTGGGTGGGTGGCGCTCCGCGCCTGATCATCCAGGGCCAGGGCCTGATGGACGAGCACCAGTTCGATGGGGCCTCCGGGGTGATCTTTCTGGGCGGCGATCAGTCGCTGCTGCCGGCCGCCCTGAGCGATCCCAAGTTGCGTGCGGTGATCGACAAGGCGTCGCGCAGCGCGAACGTGGTGATGTTCGAGCGGGCCATGACCGCGGCGGTGGGGGATCGCTACAACGCGGTCACCGAGGGCGATTCGGCTGACGACGCCATGGCCGCGTTCCTCGCCAGCTCGGCGAAGATGCAGGCCGGGCTTGGGCTGGTGCGCGATGCGGTGTTTGAGCCCCGCTTGCAGGTGGATCGCCGCTGGGGCCGTTTGTATGGTGTGGCCGCGCACCGCAAGCAAGGCGGTGTGTATGGCATCAGCGAGTCTTCGGCCATCGTGCTCAGCCATGGTCAGGCGCGTGTGCTGGGCCCGAACCCCGTGGTGGTCCTCGATGCACGCCGGGCCTTGTTTGCCACGGGTGACAACGGCGCCCTGGCGGCCTTCAACGTGCTGCTGGATGTGTACGAAGGTGGAGAACTTCTGGGCAAGGGCTGGTGAGCCCTCTCAGAATGGGGGGATGGCCACATCCGGCGCGGGAGCGGCCATCCGCCCGGTTGACAGCGTGGCCCGCTTGAAGGCACCTGACTCCAGGTAGAGGTGCCCGATGGCCGGGTAGGGCGCCTTGATCGCCTGCTCCAGCCGCGCGATGCCTTGTTCGACCTCGTCGAGGCTGAGCTGTCGCTGAAGCCGCAAGGCTGCGGTCAGCAACACCTTGTCCGGCCCCAGCCTCATGGTGAGCAAGTGCCCGACGCTTTCGACCGCAGGGTCGGCGCTCAGGATCTTGCGCAATTGAGCCAGCTGATCGCGGTCGAGGCTGGCCCCCACCAGCAGACTGACGCTCTTGCGGGCCAGCAAGGCGGCCGAGGCAATGAGCACCAGCCCGATCAACACGGAGGCCGCCGGGTCCAGGTAGAGGTTGTTCAGCGCATGACTCAAGCCCACGCCCAGGGCTGCAATCGCGATGCCGATCAAGGCGGCACAGTCGCCGACGAAAACGGTGAACACCAACACGTCCATGTTCCGCTGTGAGGCTCGCCAAAGGCTTTCCCCGGCGTGTCGATGGCGGTTGAGCTCCCTGCCTGAGACACGGAAACTGTAGCCCTGGAACACGGCTGCCACGGCCAGCACGACATAGCTCCAGGTCGGATCTGCGAGCTCGGGTGGCGTGGCCAGGCTGATGATGCCCTCGTAGACGGAAACGCCTCCCCCGATCGAGAAAGCCGAGAGCGCCACGATCAGCGACCACACATAGGTCGTCTTGCCATAGCCAAAGGGATGCCCTTCATCGACCCCATGCTGGCTGCGCCGGATACCGTACAGGAGCAGCAACTCGTTGCCCATGTCCGCCAGCGAGTGGACGCCCTCGGACAACATGGCTGAACTGCCCGTCACGGCTGCGACAAGGAACTTGGCCAGGGCAATCGCCAGATCCCCCGCCATGGCCACAAAGAGCACATGCCGGGTACCCGCGCCGTGTTGCAAGCCGGAGAGAAGGGAAGGCAAGGTGAGACCTGCTTTGCAATGGGCTGCAAAGCCCACCATGACATGGGTGGGATGAACGTTCAGTGCGTTGCCCGACATCGGCACGCCTCCATCCCTTCCCGTGCACGGTTGCCCTGGGTGCGCCGTCGAACAGACCCGGGCCGGCACAGTGGCCATCCTTTGACGGGTTTGAAGGCATGGCACGGCATGACGCATGACCAAACGGATTTCGCCAGCGCGAAACACCCTGCCAGCAAGGCAGCTCTGAAAAGCAAGTCAACCTGCTTGAAGCCATGAAACGCCCATTTTTCTGCCTTGCCCTGGCCCTCGGGATGCACTTGCCGCTGGTGGCCGGGGCCCAGGTCTCGGTGTCGATCCACATCGCGCCGCCACCATTGCTGGTGTATGCCCAGCCCCCGGTGCCCGGTGAGGGGCACATCTGGGTGCCCGGATACTGGAGTTGGAGCGATGCAGAACTCGCCTATTACTGGGTGCCAGGTACCTGGGTGATGGCGCCTCATGATGGCGATCTGTGGACGCCCGGCTACTGGGCCTTTGAGGATGATGGCTATGTCTGGTACTCGGGCTATTGGGCAGCCAGCGTGGGCTACTACGGCGGCATCAATTACGGCTACGGCTACGCCGGATCGGGGTACGAGGGAGGGCGCTGGGATCAGGGCAGCTTTGGCTACAACCGGACCATCACCAACGTCGATGTGCGCGTGGTCCACAACGTCTACAGTGCCCCGGCCACGCACGCCAGGCGATCGAGCCGCGTCAGCTTCAATGGCGGCAATGGCGGTGCGAAGGCGCAGCCCACGCCCACCGAGCGGCAGTTTCAATTCCGTGAACATGCTGCGCCCCTGGCAGACCAACTGGCGCATGAGGCTGCCGCACGCGGGATGCCGACGCAACGTGCGCCCGGGCAGGCGGGGCATGCAAGGCAAGTCGGTCCTGAAGGGGGCCCACCGGTGGCGGCCACGCCTCGACCTTCCGAGTTTGCTTCGCCCAGGATGGAGCAGGTTCGCACGCCGAAGGTCGTGCGCCCCGTGCCGGGCACGCCAGTTCGACGAGCGACACCGGCAGCGCAAATTCCTGCGCAAGTCCCTGCCCCTGCCCCTGCCCCCACTCCCGCACACCGACCTGCACCTCGCTCTGCACCCCGCCCTGCACAAATGCCGCAACACACGGAGCGGCAGTCTGCTCCCCAGATGCACCCCGACGCGCCGCAGCGTGCGCCCTCAGGCCAGCGCTCTCAGCCCGAGCCCCAAAGGCCCGCGGGGGCTCAGGAACAGCCGCAGCAGCATGAAGGCCCGAACCGCAAAGAGCGGTGAACGAAGCGCGGGACTGGCATGTTCGTTGCCGCACGGTCGAATGGCAAGTTCGCGCGCAAGCTGACGTCTTCCTTGCCAATTGGAGGCCGACATGATCCAGAAGCATCAACGACCGGGCACACCGCCTGTTCATGGCCATCCTGCCGCCCCTGCCACGCCGCCCCCGCAGACACGGCCAGCCGAGCCCGTTGAGGTGTTGGGCCGTCACAAGAACTCCGGCCAGAAGGACCACAAGGGTGCCCGGTGAATCCCTTCGGGTCCACAGCGGTTCAACCTTTCTGCCCAGCGGACAGCAAGCTCGAAGTTGAGCAGGAGCCAGCAACATGACCTATCAGGGTGCACGAGCCCGTCCGATGGACAGCGAAAGCGGACGCTACTTCGAGGTGTCCAAAGTTCGCATCGGCCCTGATGGCCATGTCAGTGACGTGATGTGGAACGAGGTGGACGCAAGCTCGGATCGGGGCGTGGGGGAAGGTGTCGTGGCGAACGCCGCCGAGGTGGTGGATGCCATCCACGATGGCGCACAGGTTGCGGCCATCTTCCCGGCCGGCAATCATTTGCCAGAACGCTCGTTTGTGATCGTTCTGCATGAAGACGGCCGGGAATGCATTGCCTTCGATGGTGAGCCGGCGACAGGACGAAATCTTGCGGATATCGCTCGCCTGGATGACTGAGGCCATGCTTTTGCGACATCATGCTGCGATCCTGGTTCCTGGCTTCCAGATCCACCCATGTCATCCAGCCCCGTCCTGCCTGCTGTCCCCCCAGCTTTCCTGGCCCGCCTGCGCGAGTTGATGGCCATGTCGCCGCGCGTGATCCTGGGCTTGGCCGGGCCGCCGGGGTGTGGCAAATCCACGCTGGCGGAGGCGCTGCAAGCTCACTTCGCTGACGCATCCGTGGTCGTGCCCATGGATGGTTTCCACTTGGCCAACACGGAGCTGGCCCGATTGGGCCGCAGAGGCCGCAAGGGCGCCCCCGACACGTTCGACAGCGCTGGCTACGTGGCCCTGTTGCATCGCCTGCGCCATCAGGGGGCAGCGGAAACGGTCTATGCGCCGCAGTACAGGCGCGAGCTGGAAGAGCCCATTGCCGGTGCCATCTCCGTGCCACCCGAGGCTAGCCTGGTCATCACGGACGGCAACTACCTGCTGCTGCCCGATGGGCATTGGGCTGGCGTGCCAGCCTTGCTGGATGAGGTCTGGTATGTGGACGTCGACCCTGCGCTGAGGCTGGATCGTCTGTTGCAGCGCCATCAGCGCTTTGGCCGCAGCCTGACCGATGCGCAGCATTGGGTTCAGGTCACTGACGAACCCAACGCCCGCCTGATCGAGGCCACCCTGCCGCGTGCCCATCGGATCTTCCAATGGGCAGCGGCCTGAGGCGCTGGCGTCAATACGACAGGCTCATCTTGTCCACCACCGTGCGGACGCCCGAACTGCCCCAGGCGGACCGCTTGGCCAGGTCGCGTTCCGACCAGCTGTGCACCGTGCCACTCAGGGTCACATCACCGCCACGCACGTCCACGGTGATCGACTGCCCATCCGATGCGGCGCGGCGCTTGAGTGCGGCTTCGATGTCGGCCTTCACCAGCCGCGCCGAGGTTTGCGGCTTGATGGCGATCTGGTTGCTCACACCGATGATGCCCGGCAGGTGCCGCACGGCATCGGAAGCGGCCTGACGCTGGTACTGCCACTCCAGGTCGCCTGACAAGGTCAGCCAGCCATCTTCAACCAGCACCTTGACGGCATCGGCGGGCAATGAGCTCGTCCAGCTCAGGATGTTTTGCGCCGAGCGCGCGATGTCGGCATCAGTGCGCTGGCCCAGCTCGGACAGCTTGACGGTCAACGCGACGGCCAGGGCCTGAACGCCCACCACGCGTTGCGCAGCCCGTTCGGCATTCCACTTCTCGGCAAAGCTGCTCACCTCGCCAGCCAGCGTCACCACGCCGTCCTTGGCTTCCACGCCGATCTGTGCCGAATGAACTGCAGGCTCCCATTGCAGTTCGGCCAGGACGTCTTGCTGCAGTTGCGAATCTGTTTTCATGAAGGTGGCTCCAGTTGCTCAATGGAAGATGAGATTGCGTGCGGCCCTGACGCTTGTCTGTGTGATGCCGCACCCATGGCCTCGCTGAACAGCGCGGCGATGGCCCGGTCCTGGTGCGGTACCGAACAGACCCGCACCAGGCCAGTCGATACAACCCATGGAGCGATGGCATTTGCCATTCACCACCCTGTGGTCACACACCAATGAGGAATCGAAACATGAACTGGCACCCCCGCGCTTTGCCTTTTGCCACGACGCTGGTCACCTTGATGTGCCATGTGTCTCTGGTCCATGCCCAGGTGGCCGGCGGCAGCACCAAGGTCGACACCAGCACCAGCACCTCTACCCAGATCGCGATGGGCTGGAGCGTCAAGAAGACCTTGTTGGGCAAGAACATTTACAACGATGCGGACAACAAGGTGGGCAAGATCGAAGACCTGATCATCTCGCCGGACAAGACCGTGTCTTACGTGATCGTCGGCGCGGGTGGTTTTGTCGGCATCGGTCGACATGACGTGGCCATCCCCGTCACGCAGATCCAGGATCGGGGTGGCAAGCTGTTCCTGCCGACGGCCACCAAGGAATCGATCAAGGCCATGCCCGAATTCGACTACACGAGCGACACCGCCAAGCGCGATCAGTTTGTGGCCGCAGCCGACAAAGACATCGCCAAGGGTCGCGAGAAGATGGCCGAACTCGACAAGAAGGCCGGCGAAGCCACTGCCGACATGAAGGCCAGGTTGACCAAGCAGTCGGCCGCGATCAAGGCCGACGTGACGGCCGCCGAAGCCAAGCTGGGCGAACTCAAGCAGGCCACCTCGGTGCGCTGGCGAGAGTTCGAGGCTGGTGTCAATGCCGCCACAGCGCGCCTGCGCAAGTCGGTGGATTCCGCCGCCAACTGATGTTCAGCGGCCACGGCCAACCGCTTTCGTGCACCACCAGGAGTTGAGATGAACAAGATGCTGATCGCCGTCTTCGACACCGAAGCGGCCGCCGATGAAGGCTTGCATGCCTTGCGCAAGTTGCACCGCAATGGCGACATCACCTTGTACGCCACGGGTGTGATGTCCAAAGGGGCCGACGGCAAGATCCACACCCTGTCGTCGCATGAGCACACGCCCATCGGCACCGGTGTGGGGCTGGCTGTGGGTGGACTGATCGGCTTGCTGGGCGGGCCTGTGGGCGTGGCCATCGGGGCCGTGGCGGGTACGGTTGCCGGCGCCATCCGTGATTTCTGGGTGGCGGGTGTGGGCCTGGATTTCATTGAAGATGCCGAGCGCTTTCTTCAACCGGGCAAGGTGGGCCTGATCGCCGAGATCGAAGAAGAGTGGGTCACGCCGGCCAACGACGTCCTGCGAGCGGCCGGCGCGCAGGTCTTCCGCCGCAACCGTACGGAAGCCGCGGAAGGGCAGTTGAAGCACGACATCACCGCCTTCAAGCTGGAGATCAGCCAGTTGGAAGCCGAGGCTTTGCACGCCAGTGGTGCGGCCAAGGAGCGACTGAAGGAGGACATGGCCGCGGCCCGCCAGCGCCTGGATGGCGCCGTGGTCCGGGCCAAGTTGCGCATTGATGCACTCAAGACCGAGGCGGATGAGAAGGCCGACTTGCTGGCGCGGCAACTCGATGGCGTGCCCGGCGATGTCAAAGGCAAGATCGAGGCGCGGGTCAAGCAGGTGCAGCGTGCCTACCAGGCGCGCAGCGCCAAGCTGGGGCAAGCCTGGGCGTTGACCAAAGAGGCGCTGACGATGTGATGGTGCGTGCGGCGCGGCGTCACGCCGAAGCCCATCGGGGTGATCGCGTTTCCTGGTTGCGCGCCACGGTGCTGGGCGCCAACGACGGACTGCTCTCCACCGCCAGCCTGGTGCTGGGCGTGGTGGCGTCCGGCGTGAATCACCGCGTCGTGTTGTTGACCAGTGTGTCGGGCCTGGTGGCTGGGGCCATGTCGATGGCGGCAGGTGAGTATGTGTCGGTGCATGCTCAGGCCGACAGCGAAGATGCCGATCTGGCCCGCGAGCGAGCAGAGCTGTTGGCCGACCCGGTGGGGGAGCACAAGGAACTGGCAGCGATCTATGTCCAACGTGGGCTGGATGGCCCGCTGGCGGATCAGGTGGCCGAGCGGTTGATGGCACACGATGCGCTGGGGGCTCATGTCCGGGATGAGCTGGGCATGTCGGCGGCAACGGCCGCGCGGCCGCTCCAGGCTGCTCTGGCCTCTGCGGCCAGCTTTTCGGCTGGCGCTGCCTTGCCCATTGTGGCGGTGTTGGTGCTGCCGATGGCTGACGTGCTGCCGTGTGTGGTCATCAGCTCATTGGCCTTTCTGGTGGCCCTGGGCGCGGTGTCGGCCTGGATCGGTGGTGCCCCCCTGTGGCAGAGCGCCTGGCGGGTCGGGTTCTGGGGCGCGTTCGCGATGGCGGTCACCGCCGGCGCGGGGGCCGTGTTGGGCATGGCGGTGAGATGAGGTAGAAAGGGAGGATGCGTTCCTCTGTGCGGGTGTTGCATCCCCATGACCTCCTGGCCGTTCATGCGCTGCAGTCGCAGAGCTACCCTTTGGGCTATCAAGAACCGGTGGAAGCCTTTGCCGCCAAGCTGGATGCCAGCCCCGAGACCGCGTGGGGCGTGGATCATCCCGCGCGGTCGGGCCTGCTTCTGGGATATCTTTTCTGCCTGCCCATCCGAGGCTTGCAATGGCCGGCCCTGCATGCGGCGCAATGCCTGCCTGCGCAACACCCGGATGGCCTGTATCTGCATGACCTGTGCCTGCACCCCGATGCGCGCGGCCAGGGCCTGGGCTATGCCCTGGTGCATCAGGCTCGCCAATGGGCGCTGGAACAGGGCTTGGCGGCGTTGCGCCTGATCGCGGTGCAGGGCTCGGTACCGTATTGGCAGAAGCAGGGCTTCTCGCGGGTGCCCGACAGTGTGTTGTTGCAACACGCGGCCGATCTGAGCTCATTTGGCGCCCAGGCTTGCGCCATGGCCATGCCGCTTTGGCCCTGAATCGGGTGCCGGGTGTTTGGGATCAGGAGGGCCGGCCCGTCTTGGCCACCACCCAGACCGACACCGTGCTCGCGCCGGCATCGTGCAAGGCCAGGCTGGCCGCATCCAGCGTGGCGCCCGTGGTCAGGACATCGTCCACCAGGGCAACGTGCCGCCCGGCCACCTGCGCGGCCTGATCCTCCGGCACCTCAAAGGCTTCGTGCAAGGCCAACGCGCGGGCCTCGGCCGACATGCCCATCAGCCGGTCGGTGTGTTGAACCCGCCGCAGGACCTGGTGCGCGCAGGGCAGTGAGAGGCGATCGGCGCAGGCCTTGGCAATCAGCCAGGATTGGTTGTACCCGCGTTCGGCCAGACGCCTGGCGGACACGGGCACAGGCAACACCACGTCGGGCCAGGGCAACTGGCGTTCCTGCCATCGCCGGGCCACCGCTTCAGCCAACAAGCGGCCCAATGGGGCGGCCAGCTCACTGCGGCCCTGAAACTTCAAGCGCGCGATCAGGGTGGACCACGGCGCCGCGTAATGCACCGCTGCCACAGCCCGGTCGAACTCGGGGCTGCGGGCTTCGCAATCGTTGCACAGGGGCTCATGGCCGGGGCTGTCCGGCAAGGGCATGGCGCAGCGGGGGCAGCGCGTGTTTGAGTGCACCCAATCGATGGCGCAGCCCTTGCACACGGTGTGGCGCCCCCAAACGCCGCACAACACGCATTGCCCCGGCCAAGCCAGCCGAGAGGTCAATGAAGTGATGTGCCGCCCAAATTGCATGGGCTCAATATACTGACGCGCCTTGCCTTTGCGCTCACCCCTTGGGGCCCCTCCCTTGGTGGTGGTCATCGTGAAAGCATCACCCTTTGCCTTGTCATGCCGACCTTGTCTGCAACGCCTGAATCGCCCGATTTGCCCAGTTTGCCAGCCACGGCGCCAGATCCTGTCGCCTGTGCCCGGCAACGTCGGCGCCTGCAGGCGCGCCATGAACCGCCCTGGCTGAATGGCGAGGTGGCCCGCCGGCTCGACAGCAAGCTCGACTGGATCAAGTTGCAGCCCACGAGCTGGGTGGACTGGGCGCCAGCCTGGGGTGGCGGCTCCGGACTGGTGGCGGCACGTTATCCGAAGGCGCTGCAAGGGCGGGTGGACCCCTGGGGCGCGTCCCCGGCTTCAGACCATAAGGCATCCGGCATCAAAGGGCTCAGGCAATCGCTGCAGCAATGGTGGACGGGGCAGGGTCAACGCGTGTGGACGCCCGCCGACCTCGACCAGGCCCCCTGGGCCGAGGCGGGCGCGCAGATGCTGTGGGCCAACATGAGCCTGCACACGGTCACCGACCTGCCCGCCACGTTGCGGCAATGGCATGCGCAACTGGCGCCTCAGGGCTTCCTGATGTGTTCGGCGCTGGGGCCGGACACGGGGCGTGAACTGCGCGCCCTGTATGCGCGTCGGGGCTGGGGCTTGCCCACCATCGACTTCATCGACATGCACGACCTGGGCGACGAGCTGGTCAAGGTGGGCTTTGCCGACCCGGTCATGGACATGGAGCAAATCCAGTTGACATGGGCATCGCCGGAGTCCATGCTTGAAGAACTGCGCACCTGGGGTGGCAACGTTGCCTCAGGCCGCTTTGCCGGATGCCGCAGCCGCGCTTGGCAACGGGCTTGGTTGTGTGCAGTGGGCGATGAGATGCGCGATGCCGATGGCCGCGTTCGCCTGACCGTCGAAGTGATTTACGGGCATGCCATCAAGCCCGAACCGCGTCCGCCTCTGCAGGCGGAAACGCGTGTGTCGCTGCAGGACATGCGGCGGATGGTGCAGCGTCGGGATCCCCCTTGACGCCAAAGGCAAAGCCTTCCTCTTGATTCACGCATCGCGCAACAAAGCGAGGGTTTCTCATAGCACTTGCGCGCGCTTTCGGTATTGAGGCATCTCAACCCGCTCTATAGAATGACCCTCAAACAGGTGGTCATTCGAACCCTAAAGTGTCGTAGTGATCGCCTAGAGACCCCTCCAGTCTGGTTCTGGAGCCTGCTGCGTTACAGGAGTCACGGCGATGCCCGCCCCCTTGTCGCTTGCGTGGTTGTACAAGCTTGCCACCCAGGTGAGCCGGGTCCCATTCCTGTTCCTTTCATTGCCAAGGTCGCGCTCCGGTTTCAGGGGCGCGCGTCTGCGTTCGCCCTGAAGCGGCAGACACATCAGGGGCCATGCGGGGACGAGTTCGACCTCGCGCGCAGCGGCCCAGCCCGATCACGTTCCAATCCTTGACGAGCACAGACATGAGCGAAGGTTGCTGGAATTTCTCACGGGGTGCCCATCGCATCCAGGCTGCAGGCGCGGCATCGATGGTCTGGTTGATGCTGACCGCATCCGGCGTCGCCCAAGCCGCCCAGGCGTCTGAAGTGCACGACCTGCCCGGTGGGCCGGCGGTGTTGCAGATCGATCTGGGGCCGCCCGCCACCAAGATCGCCGCCGAGCAGCAGTCGCTGCACATGATGATGCTGTACATCTGCACGGTCATCTTCGTGATGGTGTTCGGCGTGATGTTCTATTCCATCTTCAAGCACCGCAAGTCCAAGGGCCATCAGGCGGCTGATTTCCACGAGTCCACCACCGTCGAAATCATCTGGACCATCGTGCCCTTCATCATCGTGATCGGCATGGCCCTGCCCGCCACCAAGGTGGTGGTGGCCCAGAAGGATACGACCAACGCCGACCTCACCATCAAGGCCACGGGCTACCAGTGGAAGTGGGGCTACGACTATCTCAAGGGCGAGGGTGAAGGCATCGGGTTCATCTCGACACTGGACAGCGCGCAGCGCGCCTTGTCGGATGCGGGCACGCCCAAGGGCGACGACTATCTGCTCAAGGTCGACAACGCCCTGGTGGTGCCGGTGGACAAGAAGGTCCGCATCATCACCACCGCCAACGACGTCATCCACTCCTTCGCCGTGCCCGCCTTCGGCATCAAGCAGGATGCCATCCCCGGCTTTGTGCGCGACACCTGGTTCCGCGCCGAGAAGATCGGTGATTTCTATGGCCAGTGCTCCGAGTTGTGTGGCAAGGAGCACGCCTACATGCCCATCCATGTCCGGGTGCTGAGCGCCGAGGACTACACCAAGTGGGTCGGCGAGAAGAACAAGGAAATGCAGGCCAAGGCCGACGACCCGAACAAGGTCTGGACGCAGGCTGACCTGCTGGCCCGTGGCGAGAAGGTGTATGCCGCCAACTGTGCCGCCTGCCACCAGGCCAACGGCAAGGGTGGTGGCGCGATCAAGCCGCTCGATGGTTCGGCCAAGGTGCTGGACGCGGACAAGACCATCCAGATCAAGGTGGTGCTCAATGGCCAGAACAACATCATGCCTTCGTGGAAGCAGCTGTCGGACACCGAACTGGCGGCCGTCATCACCTTCACCAAGAACCACTGGTCCAACAAGACGGGTCAGACCGTGCAGCCCGCCGAAGTGCTGGCCTTGCGCAAGTGACGGCCTGAACCGCCGAACAGAAAGGACTCTCAGATGAGTGCAGTGCTCGATCACGGTGGTCACGCCCACGGCCATGACGACCATGGACATCCCCACGGCTGGCGCCGCTGGGTGTATGCCACCAACCACAAGGACATCGGCACCCTGTACCTGTTGTTCGCGCTGACGATGCTGATGATCGGCGGCGTGCTGGCCCTGATCATCCGGGCCGAGCTGTTCCAGCCGGGCCTGCAGTTCGTCAACCCCGAGCTGTTCAACCAGCTCACCACGATGCACGGCATCATCATGGTGTTCGGGGCGATCATGCCGGCCTTCGTGGGCTTCGCCAACTGGATGCTGCC
>CANBUA010000002.1 GCA_947372535.1 Burkholderiales bacterium | reverse complement strand
TGAACGTGATCGGCCTGATGAACGTGCAGTTCGCCATCCAGGGCGATGTGACCGGCAGCCTGGACAAGGCCACGGTCTACGTGCTGGAAGTCAACCCACGCGCCTCGCGCACGGTGCCTTACGTGTCCAAGGCCACGGGTCAGCCCCTGGCCAAGATCGCGGCACGCTGCATGGCCGGCCAGAAGCTGGGCACGCAAAAGAGCCCTGATGGCCAGGCCCCGCGCGAAGTCGTGCCGCCTTATTTCACTGTCAAGGAAGCCGTTTTCCCGTTCAACAAGTTCCCGGGCGTCGATCCGGTGCTTGGCCCTGAAATGCGCTCCACGGGCGAAGTCATGGGCGTGGGCGAAACCTTCGGCGAGGCGATGCTCAAGAGCCAACTGGGCGCCGGTTCGCGCCTGCCTACCAAGGGCACGGTCTGCATCTCGGTCAAGGATGGCGACAAGGCCCGTGCCGTGTCCGTCGCCCGCGACCTGATCGAGTTGGGTTTCTCGGTGGTGGCCACCAAGGGCACGGCCGCAGCCATTGCAGCAGCCGGTGTACCGGTCAAGCCAGTGAACAAGGTCAAGGATGGCCGCCCGCACATCGCGGACGCCATCAAGGCCGGCGAGATCCAGTTGGTCTTCACCACGGTGGACGAGACGCGCACGGCCATTGCCGATTCGCGCAGCATCCGCACGGCGGCGCTGGCCAACCGCATCACCTACTACACCACGATGGCCGGTTGCGAAGCCGCTGTCGAAGCCCTCAAGCACCAGGACGACCTGGTGGTGTACTCGCTGCAAGAGTTGCACGCCAAACTGCACTAAACTGTGCCGATTCAGCCCGAGGGTTTGCCCCCTCGGGTGATCCGCTTCAAAGAGAACGACCTGGGGCCGCGCCTGGCATTCACCCGACACGGTGGACCATGGCAGCGGCTTCGTGTCTTTTGAGAACCCACTTTCATTCCGAGACGACCTCATGGCCTCCTCCACCATCCCCATCACCAAGCGCGGCGCTGAAAAACTCAAAGAAGAGTTGCAGCGCCTCAAGCATGTTGAGCGTCCTGCCGTGGTGCAGGCCATCGCCGAAGCCCGCGCCCAGGGTGACCTGTCGGAAAATGCCGAGTACGACGCCGCCAAGGACAAGCAGGGCTTCATCGAAGGCCGCATCATGGAGATCGACGGCAAGCTGTCGGCCGCGCAGATCATCGATCCCACCACGCTGGATGCCGGTGGCCGCATTGTGTTCGGCTCCACGGTGGACCTGGAAGTCGAAGAATCCGGCGAGCCCGTGACCTACCAGATCGTCGGCGATGATGAAGCCGACCTGAAACAGGGCCTCATCTCCATCAGCTCACCCATTGCCCGCGCCCTGATCGGCAAGGAAGCTGGCGACGTGGCTGCCGTTCAAGCCCCGGGCGGCGTGCGCCACTACGAGGTCATGGACGTCCGCTACATCTGATGACGATGATGGCTCCCAAACTGCTTCGCTTGCAGGGCTGGCTGGCTGGTCTTTGGGCCGGCATGATCGTGGGCATTGGCGCCATTGCGGCGCCCAGCTTGTTCGCGGTACTGGATCGCCCCATGGCTGGCGCTGGGGCAGGGCGCATCTTCTCCATAGAGGCCAAGGTCAGCTTAGGCCTGGCCATCGTGCTCTTTCTGATGGAGCGTCGGCGTGTGCGCGATGAGGCCGAACGCACGGGCGCCAAGCAGGTCATGACGGCGCATTTGTTGTTGGTCCTGGGCGCCTTGTTCCTCACGGTGTTCGGACAGTTCGCGATGCATCCCATGATGGAAGCGGCCAAAGCTGGTCAAGCGACCGCCTTGTCATTCGGCGCGCTTCATGGCATCTCGGCCGTGATGTACTGGCTCAAGGCCGTCATGGTGATGGTGCTGGCCTGGCGCCTGACGGCGACGGGACGCTGCTGAGCCTTCTCAGTTGACGAAAGCTCAAGCAGCAACACAGAAAAAACAGCGCTTTTCGGCGCTGTTTTTCATTGGCCCGGTTTTTTGGTGCTGGCCACGCGCTTCTTGGCGCGCTTGATCAGGCCGCCAGCGGTGACCCGCTCATTGGCCATGACCTTGATCTTCTTGACTTCAGGGCGGCGCAGACCACTCTTGGAGAACTTCAGGATCTTGACCTCTCGGGGCGCACCCTTGTGGTCTTCACGGTCATCGACCTCAGCCTTGTCAGGGATGGGACGCCAGATCACCAGCAACTTGCCGATGTGCTGGATGGGCGCGGCATCGAGCTGATCGCACAAAGCCACATACATGGCCTCGCGTGCGGCTCGGTCATCGCCCAACACGCGGACTTTGATGAGGCCGTGGGCGTTCAAGGCCATGTTGGCCTCCTTCGTCACGGCAGGTGTGAGGCCATCGCCCCCGATCATCACGACGGGGTCAAGGTGGTGTGCGTCGGCCCTAAGGACTTTTCGCTCGGCAGTGGTCAGTTGTATCGCAGGCATTTGCGTATTATCCCTGTCATGAAAGTACAAAGCAAAAGCAAGAAGATAAATAAGGCATGGTTGAACGAGCACATCCATGATCCTTACGTCCGCCAAGCCCAAAAAGAGGGCTACCGCTCCCGTGCGGCCTACAAGCTCAAAGAGATCGATGAGAACCTACGCCTGATCCAGCCTGGGCAGGTGGTGGTGGACCTGGGCGCCGTGCCGGGCGCCTGGAGCCAGTACGTGCGCCGCAAGTTCGCGCCTAAGGATGTGGGCGCGGGCGGTGCGGCCGTGGGCGCGCTCAACGGCACCATCATCGCGCTGGACCTGCTGGATTTCGAGCCCATCGAAGGCGTGCAGTTCATCCAGGGTGACTTCCGAGAAGATGCCGTGTTGGCTGAACTGGAGGCCACTTTGGGTGATCGCCAGGTCGACGTGGTGATTTCCGACATGGCCCCCAATTTGAGTGGCATCGATGTGACCGACGGTGCGCGCATTGCCCACTTGGTCGAACTGGCGGTAGAGTTCTGCAAAGTCCACCTCAAGCCCAATGGCGCCTTGGTGTGCAAGGTTTTCCATGGTGGCGGCTACACGCCATCAGTCACCTTGTTCAAGTCAACTTTCCGCCTCGTGAAAACCGTCAAACCCAAGGCCTCCCGTGACAAGTCGTCCGAGACTTTTTTGGTGGGCGTGGGGCTTAAATCGTGATCGAATGGTCTGAAATGGGCATTTGTCCGGGAATGATCTGTTTTGGTGCCCCTGTTCAGTCCATAGAAAGCTGCACAAATTCAACGAGGGGGACTTGACTGTTCTAGAATCACCCTCAGATACCGCGAAGGGTATGGATTTCCTATTGAAATCTGGCCTTGTGCAGTCGGCTGCGAGACGTGGCCGATGCGTGGTTGATGAAGGAGCCGCGGGTGAACAACAATCAATGGTTTTCCAAGATCGCTGTCTGGCTGGTGGTGGCACTCGTGCTGTTCACCGTGTTCAAGCAGTTCGATCGCAGCACGTCTGGCGGTACGCAGGTGGGCTACTCGGATTTCCTCGAAGAAGTCCGCGCCAAGCGGATCAAGAGCGTCACCCTGCAAGAGGGCGGCGGCGGCACGGAAATCCTGGCCGTCACCACTGACGACAAACGCCTGCGCAGCACGGCCACTTACCTGGACCGCGGTCTGGTGGGTGACCTGATCAACAACAACGTCAAGTTCGACGTCAAGCCCCGTGAAGAGCAGTCGCTCCTGATGAGCCTGCTGATGTCCTGGGGCCCGATGCTGCTGCTGATTGGCGTGTGGATTTACTTCATGCGTCAGATGCAAGGTGGCGGCAAGGGCGGCGCATTCAGCTTCGGCAAGAGCCGAGCGCGCATGCTGGACGAGACCAACAACACGATCACCTTTGCTGACGTCGCTGGTTGCGACGAGGCCAAGGAAGAAGTCAAAGAGTTGGTCGATTTCTTGCGTGATCCGCAGAAATTCCAGAAGCTTGGCGGCCGCATTCCCCGTGGCGTGCTGATGGTTGGGCCTCCTGGTACCGGTAAGACCTTGTTGGCCAAGTCCATTGCGGGCGAGGCCAAAGTGCCTTTCTTCACGATTTCGGGTTCCGACTTCGTCGAAATGTTCGTCGGTGTGGGCGCAGCCCGTGTCCGTGACATGTTCGAGCAGGCCAAGAAAAACGCGCCTTGCATCATCTTCGTCGATGAAATCGACGCCGTGGGCCGCCATCGCGGCGCTGGCGTGGGTGGTGGCAATGACGAGCGCGAGCAGACCCTGAACCAGATGCTGGTCGAGATGGACGGGTTCGAGACCAACCTGGGCGTGATCGTGATCGCCGCGACCAACCGCCCCGACATCCTGGACCCGGCCTTGCTGCGTCCCGGTCGTTTCGACCGCCAGGTCTATGTGACGCTGCCCGACGTGCGTGGCCGCGAGCAGATCCTCAATGTGCACATCCGCAAGGTGCCGGTGGGGCAAGACGTGCGCGCCGACATCCTGGCCCGTGGCACGCCTGGTTTCTCGGGTGCCGACTTGGCCAACCTGGTCAATGAAGCCGCCCTGTTCGCTGCTCGCCGCAGTGGCCGGGTGGTGGAGATGAACGACTTCGAGAAGGCCAAGGACAAGATCATGATGGGCCCTGAGCGCAAGTCCATGATCATGCCTGAAGAGGAACGCAAGAACACGGCCTACCATGAGTCTGGCCATGCGCTGGTAGCGCGCCTGTTGCCCAAGACAGATCCGGTGCACAAAGTCACCATCATCCCGCGTGGCCGTGCGCTGGGTTTGACCATGCAGTTGCCCGAGGGTGATCGCTACAGCCTGGACAAGCTGCGCATGCTGGACACCATTTCGGTGCTGTTCGGCGGCCGGATCGCGGAAGAAGTGTTCATGAACCAGATGACCACTGGCGCCAGCAACGACTTCGAGCGTGCCACGGCCATCGCCCGCGACATGGTCACTCGCTACGGCATGACTGACGAGCTGGGCCCCATGGTCTATGCCGATAACGAAGGTGAAGTCTTCCTGGGCCGCTCGATCACCAAGACCACCAACATGTCTGAAGAGACCATGGAAAAGGTGGACAAACAGATCCGCAAGATCATTGATGAGCAATACGCCATTGCGCGAAAGCTGATCGAGGACAACCAGGACAAGATGCATGCCATGGCCACTGCTTTGCTGGAATGGGAAACCATCGATGCAGAGCAGATCGAGGACATCATGCAGGGCCGTGAGCCCCGCCCGCCCAAGGACTGGACCGCGTCGAGTCGGCCCAACGGTGGTACTAAGCCACCGATCAGCCCCGACGGTACGCCGGCAACGGTCTGATGAGTTCGTCTCGCTGAGAGACGACTTGGATGACAAGAACCAGAACGGGGCGCAAGCCCCGTTTTTCATGGTGCGTTCTGATTCGACTTCGCCACTTTCACTTTGTCCATTTGCCCGACTGCGACCATGCGCTGGACCACTACCCGTTTTCAGATTGACCTGGCCCAGCCTAAGGTGATGGGCATCGTGAACGTGACGCCGGACTCTTTCTCTGACGGTGGCCAGCATCACTCGGCACGCCAGGCACTGGCTCATTGCGAAGTGCTGCTCAAAGAGGGCGCCGACATCCTGGACATCGGCGGTGAATCGAGCCGGCCTGGCGCGCCGCAGTTGAGCGTCGACGAAGAATGGTCACGCCTGACCGAGGTCCTCCAAGGCGCGGTGAGTTTGGGTTGCGCGGTGTCGGTGGACACCTGCAAGGCCGAGGTCATGCAACGGGCGCTGGACCTGGGTGTTGACATCATCAACGACATTCAGGCGCTCGTTGCGCCAGGCAGCCAGGCGGCCGTTGCAGCGCATCCTTCGTGCGGCATCTGCCTCATGCACATGCGCGGTGATCCAGCCACCATGCAGGCACGCCCGCAATATGGCGATGTCGTGGAAGAGGTCAAAGCATTCTTGAACGAGCGGGTGGCCACTTTGACATCGCTTGGGGTGGACAGCGAGCGCATGGTGCTGGACCCTGGCATCGGCTTTGGCAAGACACCGGAACACAACTTGGCCTTGCTCAAAGATCAGGCGCAACTGTTGGCGCTGGGCCTGCCTTTGCTCGTGGGTTGGTCGCGTAAATCGACCTTGGGCCTGCTCATCGGCAAGCCGGTGACTGACAGGCTGGCCGCCAGTGTGGCCGCCGCACTGGCCGGTGTGAGTCTGGGTGCCCGTGTGGTGCGCGTCCATGATGTGGCGGCGACCGTTGATGCCCTGAAGGTCTGGCACGCAGCCGGTCTGACGAATGGCGTGGGTGCGGGGCGATAATCACGGACATCGGCCTTGGCGCTGACCGGTGCGTGGCATTGAGCAGTGCAGCCGAGTATTTTCTAAAAGACATCCATGAGCAGACGTTATTTCGGCACGGACGGCATTCGCGGCACCGTTGGGCAAGCCCCCATCACCCCTGATTTCATGTTGAAACTGGGGCATGCGGTCGGTCAAGTTCTCAAGCGCCAAGACAATCGACCCACGGTGCTCATCGGCAAGGACACCCGCATTTCCGGTTACATGCTTGAGTCTGCCTTGGAGGCGGGTTTTGCCTCGGCTGGCGTCGATGTGTTGCTGACGGGGCCTTTGCCTACACCCGGTGTGGCCTACCTGACGCGCGCCTTGCGCCTGAATCTGGGCGTGGTGATCAGCGCTTCTCACAATCCTTTTTGCGACAACGGCATCAAGTTCTTCTCGGCCAAGGGCGAAAAGCTGCCGGATGAGTGGGAGCAAGCAGTTGAAGCTGCGTTGGAGCAGGCACCGCAGTGGGCCGACTCACAACAATTGGGCAAGGCCAAGCGCCTGGCCGATGCGAATGGACGCTACATCGAATTCTGCAAGAGCACCTTCGATTCGGCGCTGTCGCTCAAAGGCATGAAACTGGTGGTGGACGGTGCGCATGGCGCGGCCTACCAGGTGGCTCCCGATGTGTTTCACGAACTGGGGGCCGAAGTCCACGCCATCGGCTGCACGCCCAATGGTTTGAACATCAACGAAGGCGTGGGGGCCACCCACCCGCAGGCCCTGGTTGCAGCGGTCAAGGCTCAAGGCGCTGATTACGGCATCGCGCTGGATGGCGATGCGGATCGGTTGCAACTGGTCGATGCCTCAGGTCGGCTGTTCAATGGCGACGAACTCTTGTATGTCATGGTGGCAGATCGTCTGCAACAAGGTTTGGCGGTGCCTGGCGTCGTCGGCACGCTCATGACCAACATGGCGGTGGAGCTGGCCATCAAAGCACGCGGTGTGGGTTTTGTCCGCGCCAAGGTGGGCGACCGTTATGTGCTGGAGGAGCTGGTGGCGCGCGGCTGGCAGATGGGCGGCGAAGGTTCGGGCCACCTGATCGCGCTGGACCGTCACACCACGGGCGATGGCATGGTGAGCGCTTTGCAGATCCTGCAGGCCGTGGTGCGCAGCGGCCGTTCGCTGGCGCAGTGGCTGGAGGGCGTTGAGTTGTTCCCACAACGCCTGATCAACGTCCGTTTGCAGCCAGGACAGGATTGGCGCGCCAATACGCAGCTGCCCAAGGTTCAGGCCGAGGTGGAGCAAGAATTGAACGGCCGGGGTCGGGTGCTGATCCGCGCGTCCGGCACAGAGCCGCTGTTGCGCGTGATGGTCGAGGCGCAGGACAAGGCCCTGGCCGATGGCTGCTGCGAACGCATCGCGGCCACCGTGAGCGCTTGAAGGAGCCTTCCACCATGAACAACGCCACCGCCGGTGACCGGCTGGTGGCGTTTCAATGAGCGCGCGCAGGGCGACACATGGTGTCGCTTTTTTTGATCAGATCACTTCTTGAGCGTGGCCAGCAGCACACGGTCGATTTCATGGATGACGCTGGGGCCGGCTTGCAGGTCGGCTGTGGTGACCATGGCGTCATCGACGGTGACGAAATCGCCAGACTTGGACAAGGTCAGTTTGGCGCCATTGACGGTGGCTTGCTCGGTGCTGCCGTCGATCTTGGCGGCGGGCAACTTGGCGGGCAGCACGTGGTACGTCAGCACGGCCTTCAAAGCTTCCGGGTCCTTGCTCAGCTTGTCCAGGGTGGCGGCCGGCAGGGCCTTGAACGCATCGTCCGTCGGGGCGAACACGGTCAGGTCACCTGAAGACAGGGAAGAGGTCAGGCCGGCTTGTTGCACCAGGCGGTAAAACGTCGACAACTCGGGGGTCTTGGCGGCCACCGACATCACAGTGTCTTCTGCGGCGCGCGCGCCCGTCACGGTGGTCATCAGACCCAGGGCGATGCACAGGATCGAGCAGGTTTGGCGAAGGGTGTTGTTCATGGGAGCTTTCCTGAAAACAGTCACAAAGATGGGTGACAAAACCGACACCTTAGGACTTGAAAATGACAGGTCGATGACCGAAATATGACAGTTTTGTCATCAAAATCAGGCTGCGCACAGTACGCCCCAGTGTCTTGGTCTTGTGTGACAGGGTTTGGAGGGGCTGTCATGAAGACGTCACAATGATCTTTTACATTCGCCACCATCAAATTCTGTTGTCACATGACTCGAGAGGCGAAAAGATGAAATTCAACAAGATCCGTGCTGCCGTGGCTGTTGCCCTGTCCCTGACCGCTGGCGTGGTGCTGGCCGAAGACGTGACGGGCGCCGGCGCCACCTTCCCGGCTCCGGTCTATTCGAAGTGGGCTGATGCCTATAACAAGGCCACCAGCGTGCGCATCAACTACCAATCGGTGGGTTCCGGTGCCGGCATCAAGCAGATCAAGGCCAAGACCGTCGATTTCGGCGCGTCCGACATGCCGCTCAAGGACGATGAGCTGAGCAAGGAAGGCTTGGTCCAGTTCCCCATGGTGATCGGCGGCGTCGTGCCTGTGGTCAACCTCAAGGGCATCACCCCCGGCCAGCTTAAGCTGACCGGCGAAGTGCTGGGCAATATCTACCTGGGCAAGGTCAAGAAGTGGAACGATCCGGCCATTGCCGGCCTGAACCCTGGTGTGGCCCTGCCTGATACCGCCATCGCCGTGGTCCGCCGCGCGGATGGTTCGGGTACCAGCTTCATCTTCACGAACTACCTGTCCAAGGTGAACGCTGACTGGAAGTCCACCGTTGGTGAAGGCGCGGCCGTCAAGTGGCCCACTGGTGCCGGCGGCAAGGGCAATGAAGGCGTGTCGGCCTTCGTGCAACGCTTGCCTAACTCGATCGGGTATGTGGAGTACGCGTACGCCAAGCAAAACAAGATGCTGCACGTGGCCTTGCGCAACGCGGCTGGCAATTTCGTTCAGCCCGATGATGACACCTTCAAAGCTGCAGCCGCCAGCGCGGATTGGACCAAGAGCTTCTACCAAGTCTTGACCAACCAGCCTGCCAAGGACGCCTGGCCCCTGAGTGGCGCAACCTTCATCCTGATGCACAAGGCCCAGGACAAGCCAGCTCAAGCCAGCAGCGCGCTGAAGTTCTTCGAGTGGTCTTACGTCAATGGTGACAAGACGGCCGCTGAACTGTCCTACGTGCCTTTGCCTGCCTCGGTCAAGGATCTGGTCCGCAAGCAATGGGCCTCGGTGGTTGATGCCGCCGGCAAGCCCATCGCTTACAAGTGATCGTCATTCGATGAGCTGTATCGGGGTGCCTCGCCGGGCCCCGATGGATTCGATGTACCCAGTATTTTTTGAGTTGGATCGGGGTTTGTGATGAGTGCCATATTGCCTGCTGATTCTGATGACCAGGCGCCCTTTGGCGCCACCAGTAGAAGAACTGCTCCGATGACCAATCCTCCTTCCCGCCGCGCCAATGCGCCCTGGGCCGATGCCGTGTTTGCCGGTTTGGCCCGTGGCTCGGCCATCCTGACGCTGGCCTTGCTGGCAGGCATCATCCTGTCGCTGGTGATCGGTGCCTGGCCGGCCATCCAGAAATATGGCTTGGGATTTTTGATCAGCACCGATTGGGACCCTGTTCAGGATTCCTATGGTGGCCTGGTGATGATTTACGGCACCTTGATGTCGTCCTTCATCGCCTTGCTGATTGCGGTGCCCGTGAGCTTCGGGATCGCCATGTTCCTGACCGAGTTGTCGCCCAACTGGCTCAAGCGACCGCTGGGCATCGCTGTCGAGTTGCTGGCGGCCGTGCCGTCCATCGTCTACGGCATGTGGGGTTTGCTGGTGTTTGGGCCCATCCTGGCCAAGTATGTGCAGCAACCTCTGCAATCGCTGACCGAAGGCGTGCCTTATGTGGGCGCGCTGTTCACAGGGCCGCCCGTTGGCATCGGCATCCTGTCAGCCGGCATCATCCTGGCCATCATGATCATCCCGTTCATCGCCTCGGTCATGCGCGATGTGTTCGAGGTGACGCCGCCCATGCTCAAGGAATCGGCCTATGGCCTGGGGTCGACGACCTGGGAAGTGGTCTCCAGGGTCGTGCTGCCGTACACCAAGACCGGTGTCGTCGGCGGGATCATGCTGGGTCTGGGCCGCGCCTTGGGCGAGACCATGGCCGTGACCTTTGTCATCGGCAACATGAGCCAGCTCAATTCGCCCTCGGTTTTCGAGGCCGCCAACAGCATCACCTCGGCCCTGGCCAATGAGTTCGCCGAGGCCGGCGAGGGGCTGCACCAAGCCTCGCTGATCTACCTGGGCCTGGTCCTGTTCTTCATCACCTTCGTGGTGCTGGCTTTCTCCAAAGTCCTGCTGGCCCGCCTCAAGAAATCTGAAGGGACTCGTTCGTGAGCACTTCCGCTGCATTGCAAGCCTCCCGCGTCAAAAAACATGCAGCCCGCAAACGGGTCAATGTCCTGGCGCTGCTGTTGTCGCTTGGCGCCATGGCCTTTGGCCTGTTCTGGCTGATATGGATTCTGGTCGAGACGGTTCGCCTCGGGTTGGGCGGCCTCGCGCTGGCCACCTTCACCGAGATGACGCCACCACCGATGGAGGCCGGTGGCCTGGCCAACGCCATCGTCGGCTCGCTGATGATGGTGTCGCTGGCGACGCTTGTGGGCACGCCCATTGGCATCCTGGCCGGCATTTACCTGGCCGAGTACGGGCAAGGGACGTGGCTGGGCAGCGCCACCCGCTTCATCAACGACATCCTGCTGTCGGCGCCCTCCATCGTGGTGGGGTTGTTTGTCTACACGGCGGTGGTCGCGCAGATGAAGAGCTTCTCGGGTTTTGCTGGCGTGCTGGCCCTGGCCATGATCGTGGTTCCGGTGGTCATTCGCACCACGGAGAACATGCTGAGCTTGGTGCCCAATGCACTGCGTGAGGCTGCTTACGCCCTGGGCACGCCCAAGTGGAAGGTCATCTTGTCGATCACCTTGACGTCGGCCCGTGCCGGTGTGCTGACCGGTGTGTTGTTGGCCGTGGCCCGCATCTCCGGCGAGACAGCGCCATTGTTGTTCACCTCGCTGTCCAACCAGTTTTTCACGTCGGACCTGGGCAAGCCCATGGCCAGCCTGCCCGTCATCATTTCGCAGTTCGCCATGAGCCCTTACGAGAACTGGCAGAAGCTGGCGTGGGCCGGCGTGTTCCTCATCACCGTCGGTGTGCTCGGCTTGAACATCCTGGCGCGCAGCGTGTTCCGTCAACGCTGACCCTCTGATCGATTGATTGATCCATCGACGACCTCAATTTTCGGGAATGACCCTCATGGACGCCAAAGTTCAAACCATCACCCCCTCGCAGGCCAAGCTGTCTGTGCGCAACCTGAACTTCTACTACGGTAAGTTCCACGCGCTCAAGAACATCAACATGGAATTGCCCGAGAAGAAGGTCACCGCCTTCATCGGTCCGTCCGGTTGCGGCAAGTCCACGCTGCTGCGCACCTTCAACCGCATGTTCGAGCTTTACCCCGAGCAGCGCGCTGAAGGCCAGATCCTGCTGGACGGGCAGAACATGCTCAAGAGCAAGGAAGACATCTCCTTGATCCGCGCCAAGGTGGGCATGGTCTTTCAAAAGCCCACGCCCTTCCCGATGTCGATCTACGACAACATCACCTTTGGCGTGCGCCTGTTCGAGAGCCTCTCGCGCTCCGAGATGGACGAGCGGGTCGAGTGGGCGCTCAAGAAGGCCGCGCTGTGGAATGAGGTCAAGGACAAGCTCAACCAGAGCGGCTCGGGCCTCTCGGGCGGTCAACAGCAGCGTCTGTGCATCGCACGAGGCATCGCCATCAAGCCCGAGGTGCTGTTGCTGGATGAGCCTTGCTCAGCGCTGGATCCGATCTCCACCGGCAAGATCGAAGAGCTGATCCACGAGCTCAAGGACGATTACACCGTGCTGATCGTGACCCACAACATGCAACAGGCTGCGCGCTGTTCGGACCACACGGCTTACATGTACCTGGGCGAGCTGATTGAGTTCGGCCCCACCAACGACCTCTTCATGAAGCCCAAGAAGAAGGAAACTGAAGACTACATCACAGGCCGATTCGGCTGATTGATTGGAGACACCCCATGTCAGAGAAACACTTGTCAAGCCAGTTCGACGTTGAACTCAGCGGAATCTCGACCCGCGTGCTGGAAATGGGCGGCCTGGTCGAATCCCAGGTGGCTCAGGCCATCTATGCCTTGACGCACTTCAGCGGCGATGTCGCCAGCCAGGTTCTGGTCCACGAAGAGCGCGTCAACAACATGGAAATGGCCATCGATGCCGACCTGTCGACCATCATCGCGCGCCGTCAGCCCACCGCCCGCGACCTGCGCTTGCTGATCGCCATTTCCAAGACCATCGGCAACCTCGAGCGCGTGGGCGACGAGGCCGCGCGCATCGCTCGCACGGTGCAGCGTTTGATCAACACGGGCGTCTCCAGCCGCCTGCGCCTGCCAGTGAGCGACGTGTCCTTCGAAGCCAGCTTGGCCACGGCCTCGTTGCGCAAGGCGCTCGATGCGTTTGCCCGTCTTGACGTGGGCGTGGCGCTGGAAGTGATCAAGAATGACAACGAGATCGACGCCGAGTTCGACGGCCTGATGCGCAAGCTCATCACCTACATGATGGAAGACCCGCGCACCATCTCGGCCTCCATCGATCTGGTCTTCGTGGCCAAGGCCATCGAGCGCGTGGGTGACCATGCCAAGAACCTGGCCGAGCAGGTGATCTACGTCGTCAAGGGTGCCGATGTGCGCCACAACACGCCTGAAGACGTTGAAAACATCCTCAAGTAAGTCAATGGTCAGCAGACGAGAAGGAATGTCGCAATGAGCCGAGTTTTGGTGGTGGAAGACGAGGCCGCGATTGCCGAGTTGATCGTGCTCAACCTGCGGCACTCGGGCTTCGAGGTCGTGGTGGCGCCCGATGGCGAAGCGGCCCAGACCGAGGTGGACCGCGTGCTGCCCGACCTGGTCCTGCTTGATTGGATGCTGCCCGGTACTTCGGGTCTGAGCCTGGCCAAACGCTGGCGCTCGCAGCAGCGCACGCGCGATCTGCCCGTCATCATGCTGACAGCCCGGGCCGAGGAGCCGGACAAGGTGGCCGGGTTGGATGCCGGCGCAGATGACTACCTGACCAAACCGTTCTCGACGCAAGAGCTCATGGCCCGCGTGCGCGCCGTGCTGCGCCGCAAGGCCCCGCAGGCGCTGGACTCTGCCGTCGAGATCGTCGGGCTCAGGCTGGACCCCTCGACGCGCCGCGTGACTTGCGAGGAGCAGGACGTCAAGATCGGCCCGACGGAGTTCAAGCTGCTGCACTTTTTCATGACGCACCCCGAGCGCGTGCACAGCCGTGCCCAGTTGCTGGACCGCGTGTGGGGCGACCATGTCTTCATTGAAGAGCGCACCGTGGACGTGCACGTCAAGCGCCTGCGAGAAGCCTTGAACGCCGTCAACCGTGCTCGCATGATCGAGACGGTCCGTGGTGCAGGCTATCGCCTCACGGAGCAATTGGCTGCGGACGCCGCCTGACTTCATCATTCATTCACCCTTGAACATCAGCGTGGAATCAAGCACTTCGTGGCTCTGGTCGCGTGTCAGCCTGCGCGTCATCACCGGCGCCATCGGCGGCGGTCTGGGCTGGTGGCTGGGCGCCCATCTGGGTTATCCCATCTCGACTGGTCTGGCGGGGGCCGCCTTGGCCGTGATCTGCCTCTCGGTGATCGACACCCTCAAGGGTTACGAGTTGCTCGACTGGCTGCGCACGCCCGAGATCGATCCACCGCGCCTGCCGGGCCTGTGGGGCGAAGTGGCCCACCGCATCCAGCGCGTGCTGCGCTCGCGTGAACGGGACATCCTCAATGAGCGGCGCCGGCTGGCGCAGTTCCTCTCGGGCATCGAGGCGTCGCCCAATGGCGTGATGCTGCTTGATGCGAGCGAGCACATCACCTGGATCAGCACGGCCTCGGCCTCACACTTCGGGCTGGATCCGGTGCGCGACCTGGCGCAGCGAATCACCAACCTGGTCCGCGTGCCGGCCTTCGTGCAATACCTGGCCTCGGGCGACTACACCGAGCCGGTCAAGTTCCTCATGCCGCGAGGCGGGGAGGGCACCTTGTCCGTGATCGTGCGCAATTACGGCGACGGGCTCAAGCTTGTCTTGTCGCAGGACGTGACCGAGCGCGAGCGGGCCGACACCATGCGGCGCGACTTCGTGGCCAATGTGTCACACGAGATCCGCACGCCTCTGACCGTGCTCAATGGCTTCATCGAAACCATGGCCTCGCTGTCGCTGACCGAGGTCGAACGCAAGCGCGTGCTGACCTTGATGGCCCAGCAAGCCCACCGCATGCAGGTGTTGGTCTCCGATCTCTTGATGCTGGCCCAGATCGAAGGCAGCCCGCGTCCTGCCTCGGACAGCTGGAGCCGTGTCAGCGACCTGATGGACCGCATCGAGAACGACGCCCGAGGCTTGTCGCAGGAGCGCCACGTTTTCGAGGTCTGCCTGCCTGCTGCGGAGCTGGGCGCTGAAATCGCTGGGGTGGAAAGCGAATGGCTCAGCGCCATGGGCAATCTGGTGTCCAACGCCATCCGCTATACCCCGGAGGGGGGCACCATCGCCATCAGCTGGGTTCGCAACGGGCAAGGGCAGGGCGAGTTCGCCGTGCGGGACAGCGGCATTGGCATTGATGCCGAACATCTGCCCCGTTTGACCGAGCGTTTCTATCGTGTCGATGGCAGCCGATCCAGAGATACTGGAGGCACCGGCCTGGGGTTGTCCATTGTCAAGCACGTGGTGCAGCGCCATGGCGGCGAATTGCGCATCACCAGCGACAAAGGCAAGGGATCGACATTCACCTTGACCGTGCCGGTGATGCGTGTGAGGCTGAAGGAAGCCGTCACGGACGGAGACACATAAAAGGGCCGATCATGCAGCTGGTGCGTGCGCGGCACCGCAACCAGGCTGAATGATTTGATCCACAACGTTTCTCTGATCACCACCATTGCCTTTGGCTTCGGCTTTGCGCTGATCTTCGGATTCATCGCCGAGCGGCTGAAGGTGCCTGCCCTCGTCGGCTATCTGGTCGCCGGCATCCTCATCGGTCCGGCCACGCCAGGCTTCGTGGCCGATATGCACATCGCCTCGCAACTGTCGGAGATCGGCATCATGCTGCTGATGTTCGGCGTGGGCCTGCACTTTTCGCTCAGTGACCTGCTGGCGGTCAGGCGCGTGGCCATCCCTGGGGCGGTGATCCAAATGGGCGTCTCCACCGCTTTGGGCATGTTCATGGCGTGGTGCTGGCACTGGAGCCTGGGCAATGCGCTGATCCTGGGGCTGTCGCTGTCCTGCGCCAGCACGGTGGTGCTGCTCAAATCACTGGAATCGCGCAACTTGCTCGAGACGATGAATGGGCGAATTGCGGTCGGCTGGCTGGTGGTGCAGGACCTGGCCACGGTGCTGGTCCTGGTGCTGCTGCCGTCGCTGGCCGGGGTGCTGGGCGGCCAGGCGCCGGTTGATGCCAGTGACAAGCCTTTGTGGCTGATGCTGGGCCAGACCTTGCTACAAGTCGCAGCTTTCATCGGGTTGATGCTGGTGGTGGGCCGGCGCGTCTTGCCATGGGTGCTCTGGCAGGTGGCACGCACAGGGTCGCGGGAGCTTTTCACCTTGTCGGTGGTGGCCATTGCCATCGGCACTGCCTACGGGGCGGCAGGCTTGTTCAGTGTGTCTTTTGCGCTGGGGGCCTTCTTTGCCGGCACGATGATGCGCGAGTCTGAATTCAGCCACCGTGCGGCCCAGGAGTCACTGCCTTTGCGTGACGCGTTCTCGGTGCTGTTCTTCGTGTCGGTGGGCATGTCGTTCAACCCGCATGTCCTGGTGGATCAGCCCTGGAAGGTGATGGGCGTTGTCTCCGTGATCGTATTGGGCAACTCGCTGGCATCGCTGGGGCTGGTGCTGGCCTTGCGCTACCCATTGAATACGGCCTTGACGGTGGCGGCCAGCCTGGGTCAAATCGGCGAGTTTTCCATCATCCTGGCCGGGCTTGGCGCCTCGTTGGGCCTGTTGCCGGCCGATGGCATGAGCCTGGTGCTGGCCGGCGTGATCATCTCGATCGCATTGAACTCTTTTTTGTTCGCAGCCATCGAGCCGGTTCGCCAATGGGTGCTGTCGCATTCGGAACTGGCGCGCCGGCTGGAGCAACGGCAGGATCCCTTTGCAGAGCTGCCCATGAGCACTGAACGCAAGTACCTGCAGGGGCAGGTCGTGCTGATCGGCTACGGGCGGGTGGGGCGGCGCATCGCCAAGGCCTTGAATGCGCGTGGCATTCCCTACGTGGTGGCCGAGCAGAACCGCGAACTGGTGGAGGACTTGCGCAACAACGGCGTGGCGGCCGTATCGGGCAATGCCGCCGATCCGGCCGTGCTGATTCAGGCCCACATCGCCGATGCCGCCATGCTGGTGGTCGCCACGCCGGATACCCTGCATGTCCGGCAGATGGTGGACACCGCACGCACGCTCAATCCCGACATCGAGATCGTGCTGCGCACCCACAGCGAAGATGAATCACTCATGCTGCGCAACGAGGATCTGGGGACGGTGTTTTTCGGCGAGGAAGAGCTGGCCAAGGGCATGACCAGCCATGTGCTGGAGCGCTTTGCGCCGCAGAAAGATCCCGCTGCAGCCAAACCTGGGCATTGATTGGCGAAAGATGGCTGAGCGCTCTGCTTGGTCCAGGCCTTGGGATCAACTCATCACACCGATCAATTGGTGCGCCGGAATATCGCGATGGATTCGGAGTTCTGCGTGCGCTGGTGCTCGCGGCTGATCAAGGTCCAGCCAGGCACCGTGGGGACGGCTTGCCTGGGTGGCACCGACAGCACCAGGGTGTGGCATCCCAGAGGCGGGCTTTTCTCGATGCCATCGAGTCCATGGACCTCATGGCGGCCAAAATACTCCAGAGCGGTCAGCAGGCCGACCGTGGCACGCGGCGCGACGATGCACTCGCCATGGGCCACATGCCGATCGATCCGGCCCATGAGCAGCCTATAGCTGAAAGCCTGATCAAGCAGGGGCAGCCACAGCGTGGTGAGCAGCAACCAGCCCAAGGCGACACCACCGGCCGGCAGCACCAGGCTTTTCCACAGAGCAGGTCGTTGCCGTGCAGTGCGCCAGCGCACCAAGGCCAGCCAGAGCACCGTGGCCACGACGGCCGTGACGAGCGCCAAGTGAGAATAGTGCGGGACATAGCCCGGCACCAGCTTGGCTACATTGGCAGCGGTCTTGGTTGGCCAGCCGGTGTGCATGGCCTCGTAGACCACCCAGATCAACACCGCCACGCTGGTGAAGAAAAACACCGAGAACCAATCGATCGCACCACTGAGGCCGCGCTTGATCGTCGGCAGCGCAAAGGAGGCCAGCACCGCCAGCGGTGGCAGCGAATGCAGCAGCGCCCGGTCATTGCCGCCCATGGCCACACAAGCCAGCATGCCGATGGCGGCCGAGAACAAAGGCACAGCGATGTGACGGCGGAAAACCTGCCGGCGCCAGGACCACACGGTCAAAGCCGCCAGCGGGAGGGTCGGCCAAGTGAACCAGATGAACAGGCGCAGCAAAGGACCAGCCGAGACATTGCCTGAGAGCCGCCAATGCCAGCCAGCCAGGCCGAGCGATGTCAGCACACTGCTGATGAAGGCGGCGGCGACGCCACCGGCCAGCACCCAGGGCAGGTGGCGTCGCATGACCTCATCTTCAGAGAAATAACAAACCATGGCCCCCACCACCGACAGGAGCATGGCCACGCTGGGGCTGCCGCTGCCGGCCAGCAGGAGCAGGCTGAAGACGGTGGCCGCTCGGGCCTTCCAGGGGCGATACGCCGCAGCCGCCAAGCCATAGAGCAAGAGTGCGCTGCCGGTCAGTTGCAGCAACTCCGGCGTGGTCTCATGGCCTTGCTGCAGCAGGCCCAGCGTGGCCACCAGGGCCAGCACGGCGCCATCGGCAAGGGCGCGGGCATAGTCGGAGACCAGCGCCTCGCCGCCAAAAGCCAGCGGCAGCGGCTGGGCGGCATCTGTGCGCGCCAGGTGGTAAGTGGTGTACCAGGTCAGTGCCAGCACGGCAGCCAGGAGAGCCGCAAAAGGCAAACGCGCGGCCAGGGCAGGGTCCAGCCAAGGCGTGAGCCCCTGGATGAAAACGGCACCTAGCCAATAAGGAAAAATGCCCCCGCCTGTGGGCGGCACGCCACCGACCTGGGGCGCCCACCAGGAGGCTTGCCCCAGCGCCAGAGACCACATCTGGCCGAAGGCCGCAATGTCGGCGTTCTTCCAGGGATCACGCCCGAACAGGCCTGGCAACACATAGGCCGCGCAAAAGAGCCACAAGGCCCAGCGAGGCAGCCGTTGCACGGCTTTCTGGGTGACCAGCGCGGGTGTGACGTGAGGACGAGGCTGACTCATGCAGGTGTTGTGCGCTCGAAAAAACAAAAGGGCAGCCAGAGCTGCCCTTCGTGTCACCCGCCTGCTGTTGGCAAAACCGGGTGGAGAAACAAACCGACAGGGCCGGATTACTTCTTGAGGTGTGCGAACTTGTTGCGGAACTTCTCGACGCGGCCACCCAGCGAATCGATGCTCTTTTGAGTACCGGTGTAGAAAGGGTGCGATTCGGACGAGGTTTCGAGCTTGTACAGCGGCAGTTCACGGCCGTCTTCGGCTTTGCCGGTTTCCTTCGTGTTAGCGGTCGAGCGCGTCACGAACTTGAAGCCGTTGGACAAATCGACGAACAAGACGTCGCGGTAGTTAGGGTGAATGCCTTCTTTAGCCATCTCGAATACCTCATGCTGTTTGCATCATCGGCAGCCACGCGAACACCATGTTCGCGCACTTTCCGACAGCCGGAAAACCTTGGATTATATACCACTGCACCCACGGATTCGCGGAGCTCATCCGGTTCGTGAGGCGAAAAACAGTCCACAGGGACTGTTTTTGTCCTCAATTACCCACCTCTTCGCATCAAATCGAAGAAGTCGTGGTTGTTCTTGGTGGACTTCATCTTGTCGAGGATGAACTCCATCGCCGCGATTTCGTCCATCGGGTACAGCAGCTTGCGCAAAATCCAGCTCTTTTGCAGGATGTCCGGCTTGAGCAGCAGTTCTTCACGGCGTGTGCCCGACTTGTTCAGCAAGATCGATGGGTAAACGCGCTTTTCGGACATGCGGCGATCCAGGTGGATTTCGCAGTTGCCCGTGCCCTTGAATTCTTCGTAGATGACTTCGTCCATCCGGCTGCCCGTGTCGACCAAGGCGGTGCCGATGATGGTGAGCGAGCCACCTTCTTCGATGTTGCGGGCCGCGCCAAAGAAGCGCTTGGGGCGCTGCAGGGCGTTGGAGTCCACACCACCGGACAACACCTTGCCGGAGGAGGGCAGGACGTTGTTGTAGGCGCGGGCCAGGCGAGTGATCGAATCCAGCAGGATGATCACGTCCTTCTTCATCTCGACCAGGCGCTTGGCGCGCTCGATCACCATCTCGGCCACTTGGACGTGGCGCTGGGCCGGCTCATCAAAAGTAGAGCTGATGACTTCGCCGCGCACGGTGCGCTGCATTTCGGTCACTTCCTCGGGGCGCTCATCGACCAGCAGCACGATGAGGTGCACGTCTGGGTAATTGGCGGTGAGGGCGTGGGCTAGATTCTTCATCATGACCGTCTTGCCGCTCTTGGGCGGGGCCACGAGCAGGGCGCGCTGGCCTTTGCCCAAGGGCGCGATCAGGTCGACGATGCGGCTGGTGATGTTTTCCTCGACCTTGATGTCCCGCTCAAGCTTGAACTGCTCGGTCGGGAACAAGGGCGTGAGGTTCTCGAACATCACCTTGTTCTTGTTCACGTCGGGCGACTGGCCATTGACCACGTCCACCTTGACCAGGGCAAAGTAGCGCTCGCCGTCCTTGGGGACGCGGACTTCGCCCTCGATCATGTCGCCGGTGTGCAGGTTGAAGCGCCGCACCTGGCTGGGTGAGAGGTAGATGTCGTCCGTGCTGGCCAGGAAGCTGGCGTCCAGCGCCCGCAGGAAGCCGAAGCCATCGGGCAGCACTTCGAGGACGCCGTCCCCGAAGACCTGTTCGCCCGCCTTGGCGCGCTTTTTCATGATCGCGAACATCAGCTCTTGCTTGCGCATGCGAGAGATGTTCTCAATTTCGAGGCTTTCAGCCATCTCCAACAACTTGGTGATGTGAAGTGCCTTCAGTTCGGACAGATGCATGGATCTTTACCCTGACAAAACCGGCTTCGATCAAACAAACTTCAAGCGCATGCGCTAATCAAGCTGGATGGATCGACCGACGTTGCAAACTGGGGGAGTGGAATCAACCCGGAACGGGCTGAGAGGGGTTACCAAGCCAGCGACCATCACTGGTGTGCCAGGGAGACCGCCCTGACAGGCTTGATGAAGATTGTTGCAATCTTGCAACCGGCGGACCGCCTGTTGAGGCTTCCCGAGTCTCGGTCACCGGCGATTTTGCTCGCACAGTGCCGAGATTATATCGACTGCCAACGCCGAATCGAAAAATTAAAGGTTGCTGTCGATGAAAGCCACCAATTGAGCCTTGGACAGGGCGCCGACCTTGGTGGCCGCAAGTTGACCCGACTTGAAGATCATCAGCGTGGGAATGCCACGGATGCCGAACTTGGCCGGCACGGCGCGGTTTTGATCCACGTTCATCTTGGCGATGGCCAGCTTACCGTCATAGGCGGTGGCGACTTCATCAAGAATGGGCGCGATCATCTTGCAGGGGCCGCACCACTCGGCCCAGTAATCGACCAACACTGGCAAGCCAGCATTCAGCACATCGGCGTCGAACGACGCATCGCTCACATGTTTGATCAGTTCGTTGCTCATGACACTATCCTTACTCAACCTCGACAAGGTTGTTGGAAGAAATTCTGACACACAACGTCAGGCACGGCCGGCTTGAAGCCGCATCATTTATCAATCATGAACATAGTTTTGGACGATGTAGCCCCGACCGACGAGCCTTCTGGCAAAGGCCCTGACAGCTTCCGGGATCTGTCGCCGACCGCCTGGCACTGGGTGCCAGGCATGCCTGCACGCCTGGCATGGCAAGCCTGGGCCAGGCAACTCGCCAGGTGGTTTCATGACAAGGATGTGCTGGTCCGTGATGCGGTCGTGCTGCTGCCCCAGGTGGCTTTGCTCGGCCATGCGCGTCAAGCCTGGCGCGAGGTGGCGCAAGGGTGGATGCCGCGCTTTGAAACCGTGGGCACGCTGCTCGAACGGTTGCCGCAGCACCAGCCGGAAGGCCGCCCGGTGCGGCATGCCTTGACGCTGGACGAGCCACTGGACCGCCTGCTCGCTGGCGCCAGGATGGCGGCAGAGCCCGCCGGTCGGCGTTGGCGAACCCATGACCGCCTGGCCTTCAATTTCGCGGCCGAGCAGATGGTGTCGGTGGCGCATGCCTGGCTCAAAGTGGCCTTGTGCCAGCCGCCCAAGCAGCGGGCCGCCTGGGTGAACGCATCTTGCCTGAGCGCCTCATCCGGGCCGGTGCTTACGCTGGAGGCGGTGTTGAGCCAATCTGAGGCGTTAAGCCCCTTGGATGCCCAGGCCAGCGCGCCGCTCAAGGCGGGTCGGACAGAAAAATGGCTACTCGAACAGGCCCTGGCCTGGGCGGCCGAGTCGCTGATGCCCTTGGCGGCTCGGCGCGATGCTTTGTTCGATGGTCAGGCCTCGGCCTGGGTGGCGGTCACGGCGGGCACGACGGCCGTGCCAGGCACCGATTCAGCCCTCATGCTGGCTTTGCTGAAGCATGGGCAAGACGCAGGTTTGCCCGTTTGCTGGACGCCGGCCATGCTGGACACCGCGGCCGGCGTGCCGGACATGGCGCAACGGCCAGCCTTGTTCGAAGCCGCTCATGGCGCCGATGAGGCCGATGTGGCGGCCGCCTTGGTGCTGGAGGCGGTCAGGCATGCCAGGACAAGCCCAGGCCCGGCCGATCCGGTGGCGCTGTTGGCGCAGGACCGCGTGCTGACGCGGCGAGTGCGTGCCTTGCTGGCGCCTCACGAACGCTCAGGCGCCCTGGTGATGGCGGATGAAAGCGGCTGGACTTTGTCGACCACGCGCGCTGCGGCGTCAGTCACTCGCTTGTTGGCCGCCGCCGCGCCGAAGGCACGCAGCGACGACCTGCTGGACTGGCTGGTGGAGGGCTGGTGCGATGGCGTGTCGGGTGGTTTGTCCGCCGTCGGTGCGCTGGAGACCTTGCTTCGCAAGCAAGGTCGCCTGAACGTGCATGGCTTGATCGAGTCCTTGCCCGCCAACCATCCCGCATCGCTGGTGCTGACCTGGGCCGCTCAGTCACTGGCCCCCTTGAAAACGCTGGCCAGCCGCAGCCAATTCAGTTTGATGTCGGGCCTGGAAGCGCTGGGCCAAGCCTTGACCGCCTGCGGCGCCTTGCAGCCATTGAAAACCGATGCCGCCGGTCAATCCGTCCTCAAGGCCTTGCGACTGGAAGTCGATGCCCTGGGTGACGTGCAGACCCAAGCCACGTGGTTGCAGGTTTGCGCCCAGGTCAACATGAGTTATGCAGAGTTCATCAGCTGGGTGGATCAGACGCTGGAAGGCGCCAACTTCATGCCGCCCTCACCGGCGCGGCAGCCGGACCTGGTCATCACGCCATTGACACGCGCGGTGCTGCGGCCGTTCTCTGCGGTGATCGCGCCGGGCGCCGATGAGCGCCAACTGGGCCGGACTCCCAGTGGCCAATGGTTGTCATCGGCACAAGTGGCCAGCCTGGGCCTGGGCACGATGGACCAGCAGCAGGCCAGCCAATGGGGCGCGTGGGCAGTGTTGTGCACGCAGCCCCGCATGATGGCCCTGGCCCGCCGGTTGCGCGAGGGCGAGCCCGTGGCGCCAAGCGCTTGGCTGAATCGGTGGATGCATGAGTTGGGCGCCACACCCGGGCAGGATGGCTGGCGCGCGCTGGCCGACCCACGCATCGCTGAATCCATCAAGGCTTGGGGCGTGCCCCGCGCTGAGCCCGCTTTGACGCCCATGGAGGTTGAGGGTTTGGCGACCGATCCACTGGTGCCCCGGCGGATTTCAGCCACAGCTTACGAGCAACTGAGGGCCTGCCCCTACCGCTTCTTCGCTCGGAGCTTGCTGAATCTGTCCTCATTGGATGAGTTGGATGAAGGCATCGAAGCCTCCGAGACCGGCACCTGGCTGCATGAGGTGCTGCGGCATTTCCACGAAGCGCGCGGGCTGGTGCCTGTCCGCCATCGGGCGGTCGATGAAGACGCGACGCTGTTCGTGGCCATGGCCGAGCAAGTGGCCGATGAGTTGGGCCTGAGGTCGGTGGAGCGCAAGGCTCATTTCGCCCCCTGGCTGATCACCTTGCCCAGCCTGGCGGAACACTATGTGACTTGGCTGCACGGCATCGAGCAAGAGGGCTGGGTGGTGCATGCCCAGGAAGAAAAACTAACACGCCAACTGCCGCTGACCGCGCTGCCAGGATCGCCCGAAGTGACCATGCACGGGCACCTGGACCGCATCGACCGACAGATGAGCCCAGATGGCACGGCCTGGCAGGTCATGGACTACAAGACCGGCTCGCTCAAGGGTTTGCTGGACCGCGTGAAATCACCTGACGAAGACACCCAATTGGCTTTTTATGCGGCGCTGGCCGAGGCCGCCTTGCCAGCGTGGCGGCTTGAGTCATCGGACCGAGGCCTCTCCGCGCTCTACCTTCGGGTGGCCGATGACCAAACCAAAGCGGTGGCACATCCTGAAGCTCGATCATCGGCGCATCACCTGGTTCAGGGCCTGCGCGCCGACATGACGCGCATCTGGCAGGGCCACCGCATGCCTGCTTTGGGTGAAGGCTCGGTGTGCGAGCACTGCGAGGTCAGGGGCTTGTGCCGCAAAGATCACTGGACGCCTGCCGAAGGCGTGCATCCCGGAGATGTGGCATGAGCCAGGCGGCCTACCAGCACAACAGTCAATCGACTGAACCCGATCACTTCTACCGCATCGCCTGCGACCCGAGTCGCAGCGTCGTGGTCGAAGCCTGCGCCGGCGCGGGCAAGACCTGGATGCTGGTCTCGCGCATCCTGCGGGCCTTGCTCGATGGCTGCGAGCCTTCGCAGATCCTGGCCATCACCTTCACCCGCAAGGCCGCCGGTGAAATGAGGGAGCGCCTGCAGCAATGGATGCGCGAGATGGCGCAGCAAAGCCATGAAGCGCGTTGCGAAGCCCTGATCGCCAGGGGCATGCGGCCGGATGAGGCGCAAGCTCAGGCCGATGCCTTGGCCCGGCTGTATGGCCAATGGCTCATCACGGGTGAGGCCGTTCAAATCAGCACCATCCATGGCTGGTTCTCCAAGCTGGTGGCGGGCATGCCGCTGGACGTGCTGGCTGAGTTGGGCTTGGCACCCCAGTGGCAATTGATCGATGACCACGACGAGCTCTGGCCCGAGCTGTGGGGGCAATGGCTGCGGCATGTGGATGCACAAGAACCCGGGCCGCTTCGGGCGGCTTTCGAGTGGCTGCTGACACAGGAGCGGCGCAGCAACTTGGAGAGCTGGTTGCGTTCTGCGCTGTCCAATCGCCTGGAGTTGCACTTGGCCAAACAAGCCGGTGTGCTGTGGGACAGCGTGCCGCCTGCCGGCGACGTGTTCGAGGCATTCAACGGCATTGATCGGCCGGACATGGCCTTGGCCAGCGGCGCTGTGCATGCCCAGTTCGAGCAACTGGGCCGCGAGCTCGGGCAGCAAAAGGGCAAGACCGCACAGGCCGTCGGTCAAGCGATCGTCAGCGCCCAGTTGTGCCCAGACCTGACGCAACGCGCGGAGATGCTGCAAAAAGCCTTGCTGACCGACAAAGGCGAGCCGCGAAAGCGACTGGGTGAGGCGCCCACGCTGGCCTGGGCGCAGGATTGGCTGGTCGAGCTGGCACAGGCGCGGGCGCAGCAACTGGCCAGTGAAAAACACCGCAGCATGGTGCTGCTGTCCGACGCCTTGTTCGAGCAATACGCCAAGCTCAAACATGCCCGTGGCCTGGCTGACATTGTCGATCTAGAGCTGGCGGCCGCCAGGCTGCTGCAAGACCCGGCGCTGGCCGGTTGGGTGCAGGAGCGGCTGGACGTGCAGCTGCGCCACGTGCTGATGGACGAGTTCCAAGACACCAGCCCACTCCAATGGGCCACCTTGCATGCCTGGCTGTCGGCCTATGTGGGGGCGGGCGGCGGGGCCAGTGGGCGGGCGGCCATTCAGGTCTTCGTGGTGGGCGATCCCAAGCAAAGCATCTACCGCTTCCGGCGCGCGGACCCGCGCGTTTTCGAGGCCGCCAAGGACTTTGTGCGCGAGGGCCTCGACGGCGACCTGCTGGCCTGTGACCACACCCGGCGCAATGCCCCGGGCATCATCGAACTCATCAACCAGGTCATGGCCCCCGCGGCGGCGGAAGGCCTGTTCAAAGGCTACCGTCACCATACGACGGGCTCAAACGCCCAGGCACTGGTGCGGGTGCTGCCAGAGGTGCTCCGGCCGACCAAGCCACAGGCTGCCGCCACCAATGCCGAGGAGACCGAGCCCATCTGGCGCGACAGCTTGAACGAGCCACGCCACGAACCGGCTGAGGTGCTCAAGCAGCAAGAGGCCGAGCATGTGGCGCAGGCCATCGCCCACCTCATCGACAGGGAAGGGCGCTTGCCCAGGGACATCTTCGTGCTGGCCCGCAAACGCGCCAGCCTGGTGCTGGCCGCCCAGGCGCTGGCCCAGCGCGGCATTGCCCACGCGGCGCCTGAAAACACCTTGCTGGTGGACACGCCCGAAGCGCGCGACCTGATCGCTGTGATGCAGTCGGTGGTGACACCGGGGCAGGATCTGGCCTTGGCGCATGCCCTTAAAACACCGGGCCTGGCCTGCCCGGACGAGGTGCTGATGGCCCTGGCCGCTCATGTGAAGGCTCATCGCGGCACGTGGTGGGACGCCTTGCTGGGCATCAAGCCTGCGGCCACGGCCTTGACGGATGATGACCAAGCCAGCCTCATCAGAGCGCGCACTTTGCTACAACGCTGGCAGACTGCGGCCCGGCAGCTGCCGCCACATGACCTGATGCAGCAGATCGTGGACGATGCCCAGTGGCGCCATGCCTTGGCCGAGCGGCTCCCGCCAGCCATGTTCAGCCAGGCCCTGGTGCACCTGGATGCCTTGCTGGCGCAGTCCCTGGCCTTGCATGCTGGGCGCCACGCCACGCCTTACCGGTGGCTGCGCGAGCTCAAGCGCCTGCGCGAGCCTTTGCCCATCCTGGCGGTCAAGGATGCCGTGCAGTTGCTCACCATCCATGGCGCCAAGGGCCTGGAGGCGCCGGTCGTGTTCCTGATGGACACCGATGGGCAGGCCGCCCGCAGCGATCACCACACCGTGCTGGTGGACTGGCCCCAAGGCGCGACGGCGCCTGCACGCTGTGCCTTCGTGGCGCGAGAAAGCTCGCCTGCGCCCAGCCTGGCTGCCTTCATGGACGACGAAACACAGGCAAACAACTCGGAGGAGTGCAATGCCCTCTACGTGGCGCTGACCCGAGCACGCGAACAGCTGATGATCAGCCGGACGGAGCCGCATGTGGCCAATGCTGCCGGCAGTTGGTGGACGCGCCTGTGGGCCAGCGATGCGTTGACCGAGCCTCAGCGCTGGTGTCCGCCCGATGCGTTGAATCAGGTGTCGCCTGAAGCAGGGTTTTCTGGCCCCAAATGGACCAACATCCTGCCGGCCTTGCCGGAACTGGCGCACAGGCCGGTGATCGCCAGCGGCCAGATCGACCTGCTGGAGGCTCCGCCGGACTCACCCGAGGTGATCCGGTCGGCGTGGCACGGCAAGGCCTTGCATCGTCTGATGGAGCTCATCACGCCCATGGCGGTGTCCCTGCGGGTGCCGACCCTGATCGCGCACCTCGCCCGCCAGGCCACGGCCTCGGTGCTGGCGTCGGAGGCCGCAGCCGAGCAGCCGCAAGACACAGCGGCGCTGATCGACGATGTCATCCGCACCGCGACGCTCATCCTGGACAACCAAGCGGCCCGGCCCTGGCTGGACCCCGAGCAGGTGGCCTGGGCCGGCAACGAAGTGGTCCTGTGGCACGAAGGGCAGTTGCTGCGCATCGACCGATTGGTGGCTTTGACGCAAGATGGCCAGCAGCACTGGTGGGTGCTGGATTACAAGCTGCATTTGTCGCCCCACACCCAAGCGGCTTACCGCGCTCAGGTCATGGGCTACATGAAGGCCATCGAGGCCTTGGCGCAAACGTCGCTGGTCCATGGCGCCTTCATCGCAGGTGATGGGCGCTTCCACACACTTTGAAGCCATCTGCCGGTTCCTGTTTGCGGTCAAAGTGGGCAAAAAGCCCGGTGTTTCCATGGTTTGACCGCTTCTTGCAGGATCACGGTTTGGGCTTCAATGACTCAATCACCTTGGACTGCGAGTTTCCCAGAGCGAATTGGCGATGAACACCGTCGATGCCCCACCCACCGGCACCCCAGTTCGGCGCTTTGCGCGCTTCGAGCTGCGGCAACTCTTGGGCAAAAGCACAGCCTCGAACACTTGGTTGGCCTTCGATCCCAATGTGGGCACCGAAGTCCTGCTGTGCGTGCCGCGTGTCCAGCCCGCCGCCGGTGACGCACTCGATCACTGGACGCAAGAGGTGGTGGCGGCTTCGCGGCTGCGTCATCCCCGTCTGCCGTTGGTGCTGGACGTGGGCATCCACGAGGGTTGGCCTTTTGTGGTCCACGAACGTGGCGCCGCAGTTACGCTGTCGGAGCGGCTGCAAGCCCACGGCAAGCAACCAACCGTGCTGGAGCACGTGCAGTGGGTGCTCGACGTGCTGGAGGCGCTGGCTTACGCACATGAAGCAGGCATCTCCCACCGGGACATCGCCACCCACAATGTCCTGATCGATGGCAATGGGCACACCCAACTGGCTGGTCTGGCCGTGGGCTTGGCGGCGCCACCTGCTTCGGGCGGTCAGGTCTCGATGCCCTCTCTTCAAGAGCGCCGAGCAGCCGCCGAGCGCGATGTGCTGATGGTCGGCCTCTTGCTGCACCGCCTGCTCGCAGGCCACCCCGCATTGGATGACCCGGATCTGGGCCACGCCGCCCAGCGCGTGGGCCTGGAGATCGTGCGCCTGCCCTGGACCACGCCTCTGCCCGTGCCAGAGACGCTGCGCGCCATCGTGAACCGCGCGACGGATCGCCAGCACCGCCAGCGGTACCTCAATGCACGCACCCTGCTCAGCGCCTTGCAAGGATGGGTCAAGACCAACAGTCAGGAGTCGGCCGGGCCGCTGGAGCTCTTCCTGGACCGCATCAACTCGGTGGGCCACTTGCCCAGCCGGGCCACCGATGTCAGGGCCATTCAGAAGCTGCTAATCAACGACCAATTGCGGGTCGATGACATGGTCGATCAGCTGATCAAGGACCCAGCCCTTTCATGGGAATTGCTACGCGTGGTTAACACGGCGCGTTACCAATCGGGCATCGACGACACCTCGTGCAGCCTGAGCCGGGCCGTGGTGCTGTTGGGCGAGCAAGGCTTGCGCAAAGTCAGTGGCGGCTTGCGGGCCTGGCCAGGCGTGCTCGCTGTGACCGCCTCAACCGGCAACAAGGAAAGCAGCGACAAAGCCATCACCGCCCTGGAGACGGCCATGAAACGCGCATGCATCGCGGCCTTGACCGCACGCTGGTTGCGCCCCTTCAACATCAGTGATGAAGAAGCCATGGTGGCGGCCATGTCGCAGCACCTCGGGCGCCTGCTGATCCTCTACCATTTCCCGGAGGAATCGGCGCAGATCGACAGCCTGATGCAGGCCGCGCCACCATCCGAGCCTGGCGGCAAACCCACGCCAGGCATGGCGCTGGAGGCCGCCACGGGCGCGGTGCTGGGCATCAGCCCGGTGGAGCTCACCGATGCCGTGCTGCGCCACTGGGGCTTCCCGGATGCGGTCGTGCAGGCGGCCCATCCGCTGAGCCTGCAGGTCTCGCCCCGCAAACCTGAAAGCGCGGATGAGTGGCTGCGCATCATCGCCAGCTTGTCCAATGAAGTCTGTGGCTTGATTGGCCAGCCCGCCTCGCGCCAGGCCTTGCTGATGACGCAATTGCTGTCGCGCTATGGCCGACCGGCGCTGACCTCGCAGAAGGAGCTGGTGGAGGCCCTGCAGAACGCCATCCGGGTGGTGGACCGCGGCCTCTATCGCCAGATGTTCCCTCAGCCTGCGAGCCCAGGTGCAGGAAGCGCTGGCGCATCGCCTGCATCGCCGACACTCCCCGGCATGCCGCGCGGCAGTCGTTGAGCGCCTGGCATTTCATTGGATGAGATACTGTTCAGCGTCTGTCATTCAATTCACCAATGGACCCAGCCCTCACGGCAGTCGAGGTAGCGGGTCACTGCCAGCAGCGTCTCCCCCAGGATCATGTGTCTGATCGAAGTTCGCGTCGACCCAGGTTTCGGCGATGGGCCCCTGTCTGCATTGAAGGCGGTGGTGGCGCGCGCCAAGGTGGACGTGACTTGGCGTGTGGCGGTGTCTGACGGTGCCAGGCTGGCCGAACCGATTGCTCATTGGTTCGCATCGCTGGAGAGAAGTTTCAGCAAAAGGCCGGCTCAGGTGCCGCCAGTTCGCAACCTTGATGGCCGCCCTGAAAACAGCAATGCGCTTGCAGAGACGCCCAAAGTCATCGTGACCTTTCAGGCCGAGGATCATCCTGCTGCAAAGACCGCCACCCGGTGCCCGCAGGTGCTCGTGACCTGGCCTGGCCGTCACGAATCGACCACCGTCGGGCTGAACGCTGTGCGTGATCGCGCCGTCACGACCGAGGTGTTGATCCGAGTGTTCGATGGTGAACATCAATTGCTCAGCACCCAACTGATCCGCGTGCCTACCCAGTTCACCTTTGCCTGGACGCATGACCTGGTGCTGAACAAGGTTGCGGCCGTGGCCGGGCTGTGCGTGAACCGACTGCTGGATGGCGAAACCTGGCCACGTGTCGACAACAACGCGCCCCCAGCCCACTTGGCACGGGAACGTCATGCGCCGCTGGCCCTGCTGGACTACACCAGCCGGATGGCCTTCAGGTTCGCCGACAAAATGGCGCACAAACTGAGTCGTCGAAAGCAGACTTGGCAGCTGCGACTCAGTGCCGGCAACTGGCGCGATCACCTGGCGGATCAGGGCCGAGTCATTGACAACCCGCCAGGACGCTTCTGGGCCGATCCCTTCCTGTGGCACCAGGACGGCCGCGATGTCCTGTTCGTCGAAGACTATCGTTTCGACACCAACCTGGCCCACCTCTCTGCCTTGGAGATCGACGAGCAGGGGCGAGTCCACGACCTGGGCATCTGCCTGCAGGAAGATTTCCACCTGTCCTATCCCTTTCCATTCGAATGGCAAGGTCAGCTCTACATGTGCCCTGAGACACACAGCGCGCGCCAGATCCGCGTCTACCGTTGCGAGCAATTCCCCTTGAAATGGCGATTGCACGCAGTCTTGATGAACGATGTGTCCGCCGCCGACACGGTGCTGTTCGAGCGCGATGGCCGCTGGTGGATGCTGACCAACATCGACTCGGCAGGCGGCAACGAGCACTGCACCGAGCTGCATGCCTTCTGGGCCGATTCACCCTTGAGTACGCACTGGACGCCGCATCAGGGCAACCCTTTGTGCACGGATGCCTCCCAAGCCCGCAACGGCGGCCTGATCCGTCAGGGCCGCGATCTCTACCGGGTGAACCAATTGCAGGGCTACGGCATCTATGGGGCGGGCTTTCAGGTCAACCGCATCGAACGTCTTTCGCCCGATGATTTCCATGAAACTCAGGTGGCGCGGTATGTACCGCCCGCAGACAGCCCAGAATTGGGTGCTCATCACCTCTCCAGCAACGGCCGATGGACCGTGTCCGATCACCTGCAATACGCGTCCTTGAGGCGCTGACGTCATCACCATGACCTTGATCAAGCAGACCCTCAAGAAGCTCCTTGTCCGCCTGGGCATCGATTTCTACCTCAAGACCCCCGACCGCCAGGTGCTGGAGCACCAGATCCTGCCGTGGTTGTCTTCACGGCCCACCATGGACCGGGTCTTGTTCGTAGGATGCGACTGGTATACCCACGGCTACCGCAAGTGGTTCAAATCCGAGACCTACTGGACGCTTGATTACGATCCGGCCAAGCAGCTCTACGGCTCACCCCGGCGGCACATCACCGATTCGATGGCGAACCTGGCCCGGCATTTCGAGGCCGCCAGCCTGGACCTGATCATCTGCAACGGCGTGTTCGGCTGGGGCCTGGATGCCAGAGAAGACGTCGAATCCGCGTTCTCCGCCGTGCAGCGGGCGCTCAAGCCGGGCGGCTTGTTCCTGCTGGGCTGGAACGATGTCCCTGACCATCGCCCCATCCCGCCGGACAGCATTGAGGCCTTGAAGGCCCTGAGGCCTCAGGTGATCGAACCGCTGGGGGTAAGCAAGTTGCTCACCGACAGCCCCAACCGCCACACCTTCAACCTCTACATCAAGCCTTGAGCGCGCGGGCGCATTCGGTGACCAGCTCCGGGCCCTTGTAGATCAGGCCGGAATAGATCTGCACCAGGTCGGCGCCAGCTTCAAGTTTGGCGCGCGCATCCGCACCGCTCATCACGCCGCCCACACCGATGATGGGATAACGCGGCCCCAGGGCGGCGCGCAACTGGCGGATCACCTGGTTGCTGGCCTCGAACACCGGCCTGCCGCTCAGGCCCCCGGCCTCTTGCGCATGTTGCAGGCCCTGGACCGCATCGCGGGAGATGGTCGTGTTGGTCGCGATGACGCCGTCGATGCCGTTTTTTTGCAAGGTGGCAGCGATGACGCCTACTTGCGTCTCGTCCAGGTCAGGCGCGATCTTGACGAACATGGGCACGCTGCGCTGGTTGCGCACGATCAGGGATTGGCGCCGCGCCTGCAACTGGCCCAGCAAGCCATCCAGCGCTTCGTCGGTTTGCAGCGCGCGCAGGTTCTTGGTGTTGGGCGATGAAATGTTGACCACGATGTAGTCGGCGTGGGCGTAGACGCCTTCCAGGCCGATCAGGTAATCGTCCACCGCGTTCTCGATCGGGGTGGCGGCGTTCTTGCCGATGTTCAAGCCCAGGATGCCGCCTTGCTGACGGAACTTGGCGCGCTTGACGTTGGCCACGAAGGCATCGAGCCCATCGTTGTTGAAGCCCATGCGGTTAATGAGCGCCTCGGCCTGGGGCAGGCGGAACATGCGGGGGCGCGGGTTGCCGGCTTGCGCCTTGGGCGTGACCGTGCCCACCTCCACGAAACCAAATCCCATGGCGCCCAGCCCGTCGATCACGCGGCCATTCTTGTCCAGCCCGGCGGCCATGCCAATGCGGTTTGGAAAGGACAAACCCGCCAGCTTCACCGGGTCGCTGATTCGCTCTGTGCTCCAGGCGCAAGCCAGCGGTGTGTTTTGCAGGCGGGCCAGGGCGGCGATGGTGAGGTCGTGCGCGGTCTCGGGATCGAGGCTGAACAGCGCGGCGCGCGGGAGGAAATACGGGATCAGGGCCATGACGGAGTGTGAAAGGGGCCGGCACCTGCGCCGGCGACTGGCCAGCCGAGACCAGGCGGCCCTGGGGCCGTATTGTCGCCGATCACGCGCACGGCTGTGACTGGCGCGCGACCGTTCAAAGCGGCCCGGGCCTGTGGCAAACTGCGCCCCCTCATCCCGCCCGGCGAGCGCTCCATCGCATTGCCCGGCGCCATCCAATCCGCATGTGTCTTTTCGGAGTCATCGCTTGGACAAGATCTTGATGCAACTGGCGGCTGAACTGAAGGTTCGGCCCGCGCAGGTCAATGCTGCTGTGTCGCTGCTCGATGGCGGCGCCACCGTGCCCTTCATCGCCCGCTACCGCAAGGAAGCCACCGACAACCTGGACGACATTCAGCTGCGCGAGCTCGAAGTGCGCCTGGCCTACCTGCGCGAACTGGAGGACCGCCGCACCGCGGTGCTCAAAAGCATCGACGAGCAGGGCAAGCTCACGCCCGAGCTGCGCGCGGCCATCGAGGCCGTGCCCACCAAGCAAGAGCTGGAAGACCTCTACCTGCCCTTCAAGGTCAAGCGCCGCACCAAGGGCATGATCGCCCGTGAGGCTGGCCTGGAGCCACTGGCCGACAAGCTGTTTGCTGATCCGACGCTGAACCCGCAAACCGAAGCCTCGGCCTTCATCAATGCCGAAGGTGGTTTCGCCGATGCCTTGGCCGTGCTCGATGGCGTGCGCGACATCCTGTCCGAGCGCTGGGCCGAAGACGCCGCGCTGATCGGCAAGATGCGCGATTGGCTCTGGCAGGAAGGCTTGTTCAAATCCAAACTGATGGATGGCAAGGACGAGAACAACCCCGACATCTCCAAATTTCGCGATTATTTCGACTACGACGAGCCCATCCGCACGGTGCCCTCGCACCGCGCGCTGGCCGTCTTCCGGGGGCGCACGCAAGAGTTCCTGGACGTCAAGCTGGTGCTGGACGAGACCCCCGTGCCGGGCCAACCCAGCATGGCCGAGGGCCGCATCGCCATCCACCTGGGCTGGAGCCACGGCAAGCGCCCGGCCGATGATTTGATCCGCAAGTCCATCGCCTGGACCTGGAAGGTCAAGCTCTCCCTGAGCCTGGAGCGCGACCTGTTCAGCAAGCTGCGCGAAAGTGCCGAGGCCGTGGCCATCAAGGTCTTCGCCGAGAACCTGCGCGACCTGCTGCTGGCCGCGCCCGCCGGCAAGCGCGTGGTGATGGGCCTGGACCCCGGCATCCGCACCGGCGTGAAAGTGGCCGTGGTCAGCGACACGGGCAAGGTGCTGGACACCTCCACCGTGTACCCGCACGAGCCGCGCAAGGATTGGGAAGGCTCGATCCACACCCTGGGCCGCCTGTGCGCCGCCCATGGCGTGAACCTGATCGCCATCGGCAACGGCACGGCCAGCCGCGAGACTGACAAGCTGGCCGCCGACCTGATCAAGCGCATCCAGCAATTGGCGCCGGGCACACCCATTGAAAAGGTGGTGGTGTCCGAGGCGGGCGCCTCGGTGTATTCAGCCTCGGAGTTCGCCAGCAAGGAATTGCCTGACTTGGACGTGAGCCTGCGCGGTGCCGTCTCCATCGCCCGGCGCTTGCAAGATCCGCTGGCCGAGTTGGTCAAGATCGATCCCAAGAGCATCGGCGTGGGCCAGTATCAGCATGATGTCAACCAGAGCGAGCTGGCCCGCACTCTGGGCACCGTGGTGGAAGATTGCGTGAACTCCGTCGGTGTGGACCTCAACACCGCTTCGGCGCCTTTGCTCTCACGCGTGTCGGGCCTGAGCGCGGCGGTGGCAAGCAGCATCGTGCGCTGGCGCGATGCCAACGGCGCCTTCAAGAACCGCAAACAGTTGATGGACGTGGCCGGTTTGGGGGCCAAGACGTTTGAGCAGGCGGCGGGCTTCTTGCGCATCCGCGATGGCGACAACCCACTGGATGTCTCGGGTGTGCACCCCGAAACCTATTCCATCGTCGAGAAGATGATGACGCTGAGCGGCAAACCCCTCGGCGAGCTGCTGGGCCGCAGCGACGTGCTGCGCACGCTCAAGCCCGAGCTGCTGACCGATGACAAGCACGGCGTGATCACCATCCGTGACATCATCAGCGAGCTGGAAAAACCCGGCCGAGATCCGCGCCCGGACTTCAAGGTGGCTCGCTTCAACGATGGCGTGGAGGACCTCAAAGACCTGGCCGAAGGCATGATCCTCGAAGGCACGGTCAGCAATGTGGCGCAATTCGGCGCCTTCATTGACCTGGGCGTGCATCAGGACGGCCTGGTGCACGTGAGCCAGCTGTCCAACAAGTTCGTCACCGATGCGCGCGAGGTGGTCAAGACGGGTGACATCGTCAAGGTCAAGGTGCTGGAGGTGGACTTGGCCCGCAAGCGCATTTCACTGACCATGAAGCTGGACGCCGCCACCGGGCCACGCAGTCCAGCGGGCACGTCCAAGGACAACAGCTTCCGGCCCGCCGCACGCAACGAGCGCCCAAGCCGCAGCGCATCACCGGCGTCGGCATCGCAGGGCAGCAGCCATGGTCAGTCGGCCATGGCCGCGGCCTTTGCCAAGCTGCAATCCAACAAGCGCTGATTTGATTGGCGCCTGGATTGACTGTCAGTGGAGATGAGGTGGCGATGCCATCTCATCTCGATCGAGAAGCAATCGGCCGATCAGGCCCAGGCTGTGCTGATGGGCCAACTGGAACGCCGACAGCGCCTCCATGTCCCGATGGCCGGTGCGCAGGGACGCCTCCAGCAAACTGGCGGCGGCCGACAAGGCCATGATGCCCAGGTTGGCGGAACAGCCCTTGATGTCGTGGGCCACTCTCATGGCCCCTTGCAGATCCCCGGTCGCCATCAACTGCGCCATCTGTTCGCCGCAGGTCAACGTGTTCTCGCTGAAATCCTGAAGCAGGGCCCACGCCAGCCGCTCATTGCCGTGCAGCCGAAGCAAGAGGGCCCGCAGGTCCAGCCCCAGGTAGCTCTCTTCACGTGGCATCGGGGGCTCAGGGGTGTGGTTAGCCAACGGGTGCGACATGCTTGGGGCATGACCCAGGCATTTGAGCAAGGCATCGACCAATTGCCCGGGCATGATGGGCTTGGCAATGTGATCAGTCATGCCTGCAGCCAAACAATTGGCCCGGTCTTCGTGCATGGCTGCAGCCGTCATGGCGATCACGGGCAACCGACTCAAGGCTGGCAGGGCTCTGACGCGGCGGGTGGCCTCCAGGCCGTCCATCTCAGGCATGTGCAGGTCCATCAGCACCGCGGTGAAATGATCTGGGGCGTGTGTCTGCAAGGCCTGAACGGCCTCTTGCCCGGTCTCGACCACTGCCACCTCAAGGCCGAGGCGCTCCAGCAGATGTGCCGCCACGATTTGGTTGAGACGGTTGTCTTCGGCCAGCAAAATCCGCGTGCCTTGCAATGGCGCCGCACGCAACAACAGGTTTTGATCCAGCCGCGAGGCATGCGCCCTGTCGCGGTGAGCCGCCTCCATATCGGGCCTGATTTCTTCGGCATCGACCCGGACGCGGGGCAAGGGCAGCACGAACCAGAACTCGCAACCTTGGCCCGCTTCGCTGCGCACGCCAATCTCACCATCCATCAAGGCCACCAGTTGCTTGCAGATGGCCAGGCCCAAGCCTGACCCGCCAAAGCGACGCGTCATGGAGTCATCGGCCTGCACAAAGGCCTCGAACAGGTGCGCGAGTGCCTCACGCGTCATGCCGATGCCGGTATCGTGGATGGCAAACCGAACCCGATCATCGGTGTCATCACCCGGAGACACACGGGCCACTGTGACGGTGATGCCGCCCTGAGGCGTGAACTTCACCGCATTACCCACCAGGTTGTTGATCACCTGCGAGAGGCGCAAAGGATCGCCCAGCACATGCCTGGGCACATCGGGCGCCAGCTGTATCGTCATGCTCAGACCTTGCTGCTCCAGGCGGGCGCAAAATAAATCGCTGACGTGCTCCAGCACGTCTTCCAGGTGCATTGGGACATGTTCCACGCGCATCTGGCCGGCTTCGATCTTTGAGAAATCCAGCACATCGTCGAGGATGCCCATCAGCGCCACCGACGAGTCGTGAACCTTGTCGATGTACGTCTTGGCCTTGTCGGGCAAGTGATCCTGAAGGGCAAGACGGGACAAACCCATGATGGCATTCATGGGCGTTCGGATTTCGTGGCTCATGCTGGCCAGGAAAGCGCTTTTGGCCAGGATCACTGACCGTGCCTCGTCCAGCGCGGCGAGCAAATGGCCAGTTTGCAAGGCAAGGGCCGCATGGTCAGGCGTCAACTCCGCCATGACCGTGTAAAAGCCCTGCACGAGACCTTGGTCGTCCACATCGGGCAGGAAACGGCTTCGCACCAATCTGGGGGAGGCGTCTGCCGGGCGTCGATCGATGGACCAGTCGATGGCACTGGGGTGCCCACCCAATGCCGATTGAAGATGCGGCAGGCAAATCTCATAAGCCTGCTCGCCAATGACGTCGCGCAAATGAGCGCCGGGGAGGGCACCGGCCTTGATGCCGAACCATGTCTCATGGGCCGGGTTGCCGAAACGATTGCGCTGGTCGATGCCCCAATGGCCCATGGGCGCGGTGGTGTTGTCCAGCAGCACGGTCAGGTGGTGTTGCACCTCCCGCAATGCCTGGCTTGAGTCGTTCCCTTGCTGGCTGATCTGGTCAACCGCTTTATCTTGTTTGAGGGACGAAGACTGGGCCTGAGGGCGCCATCGCTGGTCTGGCTGGTCGGTGCCAAGCAACTGGGTCATGGTGACCAGTGCTTGGGCCCCAAGGTGTGCATCGAGGGGCAAACCATCACGCTTGGCGGTTCCAGCAGAGGCGGGCCGCGCTTTGTTGAAGGGCATGAGCACTTCTCCCGAGAGAGTTTGTGTGGGCGCCCCATTGACCCCTGAGCGCACAGGCTGATGTTATTCAATGTAAATCCCTTCATCAAATGAGGGCCATAGCCATCGTGTGCAAGCAACAGCTTTGCTGAGGCACTTGACCGCTCGGCTGCGTCGCATCGACTGAGGCATCCCGGCCGTCGCTACACTAGGAACATGGATGCTGCCAGCAGTTTGTTTGTCATCGCCTTGCTGATCGCGCTCAGCGCCTTGTTCTCCATGGCCGAGATGTCGGTGGCTGCCTCGCGGCGGCTTCGGCTCAAGCAGTTGCTTGATCACGGCGATGCCAGAGCCCGCCAAGTCTTGAAGGTGCAGGAAGAGCCGGGCGATTACTTCACCGTGATCCAAATCGGACAGAACACCGTGGCCATCCTGGCCGGCCTGGTGGGTGAGGGCGCTTTTGCACCGGGCATCGAATCCATGCTCGGCTGGTCGGCGATCTCCTTCGCACAGATCCACACCTTGTCAAGCGTGCTGTCCTTCCTGCTGACCACCAGCCTGTTCATCCTCCTGTCGGATCTGCTGCCCAAGCGGCTGGGCATCGTCGTGCCTGAGCAGGTGGCCGTGCGCGTGGTCGGGCCGGTGCAGTACTTCGTCACCGTGTTCATGCCCGTGGTCTGGGTGTTCAAACGCATGACCGATTTGATCTCACGCCTGCTGGGCTTGCCGGCGCGCCGCGACGACACGGTCACGCCCGACGACATCCTGGCCGTGGCGGAGGCGGGCGCGCAAGCCGGCATCCTGGCCCCGCGGGAGCATCAAGTGATTGAAAACGTGATCGAGATGGACACCCGCATGGTGACCAGCGCCATGACCGGGCGTGAACGCATCGTGCATTTCCTGGCCGATGACAGCGAGGCCCTGATCCGCGCCCGCATCGATCAATATCCTCACTCCACTTACCTGGTCTGCGACGGCAGCATCGACCACGTGCTGGGCTATGTCGATTCCAAGCACCTGCTGCGTTTGCTGCTCAATGCCCAGCCAATCTCGCTGCGCGCCGAGGGCCTGATTCAGAAGGTCTTGATGGTGCCTGACCGCATCACCCTGTCCGAGGTGTTGACGCAGTTCCGACTGGCCCACGAAGACTTCGCCATCATCGTCAACGAGTACAGCTTCGTGGTCGGCATGATCACCATCAACGACGTGATGAGCACGGTGATGGGGGAGCTGGTCTCGCCGCTGGATGAAGAGCAGATCGTGCGGCGCGATGACCAGTCCTGGCTGATCGACGGCATGACGCCGGTCGAGGACGTCATGCGCGCGCTGGACATGTACGACCTGCCGCACCTGGGCGAGTACGACACGCTGGCGGGCTTTTTGATGGTGGTGCTGCGCCGCATCCCAAGGCGCACTGATTTCGTGGAGTGCGGCGGCTTTCGCTTCGAGGTGATGGACGTGGACAGCTGCAAGATCGACCAGGTGATGGTCAGCCGCCTGCAGCCGGCCCTGGTCCTGTCATCCGATCATTCTCACATCGACTGATTCAGCAGCTCGCGGTATTCCTCTGGGGTGGCGATGCGCGGATTGGTCTTGTGGCAGTGGTCCACCATGGCGCCTGCAATCACCTTGTCGAACCATTCGGTCTGAACCCCGAGTTCACCCAGGCCCTTGGCCAGACCCAGCCGGGCATTGAGGGCCTTGATCGCTTCAGGGATGTCGCCAGCGCTGCTCAGGCCCATGGCGTGGGCCATGCGTTCCAGCCGGCGATCCTTCTTGATCGATTCTGCCTGGGCATTGAAGCGGATCACGGCCGGCAGGAACATGGCGTTCAAGGTGCCGTGGTGCAGTTTGGGGTTCACGCCACCCAGGCTGTGGCTGAGGCTGTGCACGGCGCCCAGGCCTTTCTGGAAGGCCATGGCGCCCTGCATGGAGGCGCTCATCATGTTCATTCGGGCCTCGCGGTCACTGCCGTCCTTGGTGGCACGTTCGATGTGGCCCCAGGCGCGCTCCAGGCCGTCCAGCGCGATGCCATCGGCGGGCGGGTTGAAGGCGGCCGACATGAAGGTTTCCATGCAGTGCGCGATGGCGTCCATGCCGGTGGCAGCCGTCAGGGCAGGGGGCAGGCCCAGCGTGAGTTCAGGGTCGCAGATGGCAGCCTTGGGCATCAGGTTCCAGGAGTGGAAGCCCAGCTTGCGTCCGTCGTCCACGATGATGATGGCGCCGCGTGCGACTTCGCTGCCGGTGCCTGCGGTGGTCGGTACGGCGATCAGGGGCGCGGCTTGTGCCGTGATCAATGGCGAGCCGCCCTCGATCGTGGCGTAAGTCTTCAGAGGCCCGGGATGAGTGGCCATGATGGCCAAACCCTTGGCCAGGTCGATGCTGGAGCCACCGCCCACCGCGATCAATCCATCGGCGCCGCTGGTTTTCCAGACTTCATGCGCAGCCCGCACCGATGCTTCCGTGGGGTTGGGTGGTGTCTGATCGAAGACAGTCACAGGCAAATCAGCCAAGGCCTCGAGCGCCTTCTGAAGCACGCCCGCTGCCTTGACGCCCGCATCAGTGATCACCAGCGGACGCTGGATGCCGATGCGCTGACATTCAGCGGCCAGCAGTTTGACCGCGCCGAAGTCCAGCTGGATCTGAGTCAAGTACAGGATGGTGGACATGAGGTGCTCGTGTGAGGGGTGTTTGAAATGAAGACGCCGTCGGGCAGCCACTCTATCGCAAGCGAAATGTCAGAAATCTGACCGTTCGCCAGTCGCCCGATAGGGTGAGAACGAATACGCGCCATGCTGCAGAGATTAGACTAATTGATCTAAAAATGAGGTGCGTGGGCTTGCGTGTTTGCCCTACCATACGCATCGCTCGTGAAACGAGTGTTTGAAACGTTTGAAGGACCCAGTCCGGACATGCCGCCCGTCACCGCGAAATTATCGCCGCAAGCCACGAAGTCCCGCATCCTCGATGCGGCGGAATCCCTGTTCGTGCAGGGCGGCTTCGATTCGCTGTCGATGCGGCAGATCACGAGCGCCGCTGGCGTCAACCTGGCAGCGGTGAACTATCACTTCGGCAGCAAGGATGCGCTCATCCAGGCCGTGCTCGCCCGCCACCTGGATCCGCTCAATGCGCTTCGTGTGGACACGCTGGAGCGCCTGGAAAAGCAATTCGCCGGCAGCATGAGCTGCGAGCATGTGCTGGCCGCCATGTTCCTGCCGGCCGTGCGCATGTTCAAGGGCGATTCGGTGCAGTCCAGCCGCTTCCTGCAGTTCCTGGGCCGCGCCTATACCGACCCGTCGCCTGTGGTGCGCGACTTCATCAACACCCATTACATCCTGACCCTGGGGCGCTTTTTCACCGCCTTCCAAAAGACGCTGCCCGAGCTGCCGCGCCAGGATCTTGGCTTTCGACTCAATTTCGCGCTGGGCGCCCTGTCCGGCATCCTGGCCGGTGGCAACACGCAACGCCTGATCAAGGATTTCACGCAAGGCCACACGGACGAGATTTTCCTGCTCTCGCGCCTGTCGGCCTTGATGGTCGCCGCCCTCAAGGCCCCGCTGCCCGAAGGTGGCCAGGCCACCGAGTTCGGCGACATCATCCGATCCTTCGATGCCGCTGCCCTGGAGCAGCAGGCCGCTTCCTGATTTCCCCCTTGGCTCACCATGAGGTGGGCACTGTTCACGCATCCGACCCATCACCATCAAGAGACATTGCCATGAACGACGGTTACCTCGACTTTGCCAACTCCGCCATGGGCGCCAAGCTCGTCAACGCACTGGGCCTGCCCAAGCCCCTGCCGCTGGAGCGCTACAAAGCAGGTGACCCGGTCATCAAGGGCTCGGTCCTGGTCGGCGGCAGCGCCGATGCGCAGGTGCTGGAGCCCTTGGCCGCCGTGCTGCGCTCCATCGGTGCCCAAACCGTGGCGCACGAGCGACTGCCCCAATGGATCGCCACCGCCAACAAGGCCGGCCTGACCACGGGCCGCTGGGGCACCAACGGCCAGCCTGGCGAGAAGGTCAAGGCCCTGGTGTTCGACGCCACCGGCCTGTCAGACAGCACCCAGAGCGATGCGCTCTACTGGTTCTTCCACGATGCCGCCCGCTCGCTGCTGCCTTGCGGCCGCGTGGTCATCATCGGCCGCCCGCCTGAAGAGTGCAATTCGCCCCGCAAGGCCACGGTCCAGCGCTCCCTGGAAGGCCTGACCCGCTCGCTGGGCAAGGAACTCAAGAAGGGCAGCAACGCCCAACTGGTCTACGTCTCCGAAGGCGCCGAAGGCAACATGGAGTCGACCCTGCGCTTCCTGCTGTCGGCCCGCTCCACGTATGTGTCGGCCCAGGTCATCCGCATCGGCAAGCCCGTGGGCGAGATCAACCTGCCTGCCGACTGGAACAAGCCGCTGGCCGGCAAGAAGGTGCTGGTCACCGGCGCATCGCGCGGCATCGGTGCGGCCATCGCCGAAGCCATGGCCCGTGACGGTGCCCAGGTCATCGTGCTGGACGTGCCCCAGGCCCAGGCCGGCGCCGAGGAAGTCGCCAAGAAGATCGGCGGCACCGCCATCGCCCTGGACATCGGCGCGGCCGACGCCCCGCAAAAGCTCGTGGACGCCGCCAAAGCCCAAGGCGGCTGGGATGTGATCGTGCACAACGCTGGCATCACCCGCGACAAGACCATCGCCAACATGAAGGAAAACATCTGGCAACTGGTGGTCAACGTGAACCTGTCGACGCAGGAGCGCATCAACGACGCCCTGGTCGAGTCGGGTGCCCTGAAGGCCGGTGGCCGCATCGTCTGCGTGTCCTCCATCTCGGGCATCTCGGGCAACATGGGCCAGACCAACTACGCGGTCTCCAAGGCCGGCGTGATCGGCATGGTCCAGAGCCACGCCCCGATCTACGCGCAAAAGGGCATCACCATCAATGCCGTGGCGCCTGGTTTCATCGAAACCCAGATGACCGCCGCCGTGCCCTTCGCCATCCGCGAAGCTGGCCGCCGCATGAACTCCATGAGCCAGGGCGGTCAGCCCGTGGACGTGGCTGAAGCCATCGGCTGGTTCGCCAGCCCGGCCTCCAGTGGCATCACGTCGAACGTCATCCGTGTCTGCGGCCAGAGCCTCATTGGTGCGTGATCGCCTCAAGTAGCAGTTCATGAAAATCATCGAAGTCAAAAAGCTGCTGCACCCGATCACCGAGAACATCGGTCATCTGCGTGCGCTGAACCGTCGCCCGAAGTCGGTCGAGTCCCTGCCAGAGGTGACCTATGTACGCCCCAAGGTGGTGGTCGAGGCCCGGCACGTGGCGGCCTACGCCAAGGTGTGCGGCTTCACCAAGGCGCACGGCGTGCCCATGCTGTACCCGCACATGCAGGCCTTCCCGCTGGCGATGCAGTTCTTCATTTCGCGCCGCTTTCCGTGGTCGGCGATTGGCCTGGTTCACCTGGCCAACCGCGCCACGCTGCACCACCGCATCAACATTGGTGACGAGCTCCGCTACGAAATGCGCACTGGCGAGATGCAGGCCCATGAAAAAGGCCAGGTCGTGGTGCTTCACGCCAAGGCCATCCGCGGTGACGTGGTGGTCTGGGAAAGCGCCTGGTACTTGCTGCGCCTGGGCGTGCGCAACCCCAAGGGCGCGCCTTACAAGAGCGAATTGGTCGACGACACCCCGCTGTCGCACCAGGCCGATTTCTTCGCCGCTGCCGGCATCGGTCGTCGTTATGCCGCCATCTCGCGTGACGTGAACCCAATTCACCTCTCGAACGTGACGGCCAAGCTGCTGGGCTTCAAGAAAGCAATCGCTCACGGCATGTGGACCAAGGCGCGTGCGCTGGCCATCCTGATGCCACGCGAGGACCTCGACAAGGCCGAGGTCTTCGTCGAGTTCAAGACGCCGCTGTTCCTGCCGGCGCGTGTTTCCCTGTGGGCCAACCGCCAGGAAAACGGTGCCCTGTTCGAGGTGCGCAATGCCAAGGGTGAGAAGCCTCACTTGCGCGGCCGCGTCACCTACTGATCTGACTTGATCTGATCGTTTGATTTCAACCCTTTTTCCCGTCCAGGATCGTCCATGACCACTGTTCGCCGCGCCGCCATCATCGGGGGCAACCGCATTCCTTTCGCCCGCTCCAACACCGTCTACTCGCACGAGTCCAACCAGGACATGCTGACGGCCACGCTGCAAGGCCTGGTGGACCGTTTCAACCTGCACGGCGAACGCCTGGGCGATGTCGCCGCCGGCGCCGTGATGAAGCACTCGCGTGACTTCAACCTGGTCCGCGAAACCGTGCTGTCGACGACCCTGTCGCCACAGACGCCAGCCTATGACCTGCAACAGGCTTGCGGCACCGGCCTGGAAGCCATCATGCTGGTGGCCAACAAGATTGCCTTGGGCTACATCGAGTCCGGCATCGGCGGCGGCGTGGACACGACCTCGGACGCGCCCATCGGCGTGAACGAGAAGATGCGCAAGATCCTGCTGGAAGCCAACCGTGGCAAGACCACCAGCGCCCAACTCAAGGTCCTGACCAAGATCCGCCCCTCGATGCTGGTCAAGCCCAACGTGCCCAAGAACGGCGAGCCTCGCACCGGTTTCTCCATGGGCGAGCATGCCGAGTTGATGGCGCGCGAATGGGCCATCCCCCGTGAAGAGCAGGACCAACTGGCCCTGGCCTCGCACACCAACCTGGCCCGCGCCTACAAGGAAGGCTTCTTCGCCGATCTGATGACGCCTTACAAGGGCGTGGCCAAGGACAACAATCTGCGCGAAGGCATCACCATCGAGAAGCTGCGCTCGCTCAAGCCTTGCTTCGACAAGAAGATCGCCCCCGGCCAAGGCACCCTGACGCCTGCCAACTCCACGCCCCTGACCGATGGCGCCTCGGCCGTGCTGCTGGCCAGCGAAGAGTGGGCAGCCGCGCACAACCTGCCGGTGCAGGCCTACATCACGCACAGTGAAGTGGCCGCCGTGGACTTCTTCGGCCCCGAAAAAGAAGGCCTGCTGATGGCCCCGGCCTACGCCGTGCCCCGCATGCTGGCCCGCGCTGGCTTGACGCTGCAAGACTTCGATTTCTATGAAATCCATGAAGCCTTTGCCGCGCAGGTGCTGTGCACACTCAAGGCCTGGGAAGATCCCAAGTACTGCAAGGAAAAGCTGGGCCTGGACAAGCCGCTGGGCTCGATCGACCGCAGCAAGCTCAACGTCAATGGCTCGTCGCTGGCAGCCGGTCACCCATTCGCTGCCACGGGTGGCCGCATCGTGGCCTCGCTGGCCAAGATGCTCGCGCAGAAGGGTTCGGGCCGTGGCCTGATTTCCATCTGCGCCGCTGGCGGCCAAGGCGTCGTCGCCATCCTGGAGCGCTGATTCGAGGGGGCTTGCACAAGGGTTCTACCTAAGCGGAAACCCTTGTCTCAAGCTTACAATCCCTGACTTTACTGCCGTCTGACAACAATTCTTGTCAAAAAATTCCGTCAGATGACAGCGTAGGAACAACAAGGGGCCTTTCGAGGCACCCGAGGAGACACATGATGACGCAAGCCAGCGCGGCCGCAGTGCCCCACCAGCAGTCCATCGTCAACCCTGACGGCACCACCAACCGCATCTGGTTGGACGCCTACGTCAAGGGTGTGCCGCATGACGTCGACCTGAACAAGTATCAGTCGCTCAACGATTATTTCGATGAGTGCATCAACAAGTTCCGTCACCGCCCTGGTTTCGTGAGCATCGGCACCGAGATGACCAATGACCGCCTCGAGCGGCTGGTCCTTCAGTTCGCCGGCTACCTACAAAGCAAGGGCATCAAGCAGGGCGATCGCGTGGCGATCATGCTGCCCAACATCTTCCAGTATCCGGTGGTGCTGTTTGCCGTGCTGCGCATCGGTGCGGTGGTGGTCAACGTCAACCCGCTGTACACCGCACGCGAGTTGAACCATCAGCTCAAGGATTCCGGCGCAGAGACCATCATCGTGATGGAAACATTCGCCAAGACGATGCAAGAGGCGCAAGCCGGCACCAACGTCAAGAACATCGTCCTGACGCAGATCGGTGACCTGCTGGCCGACGGCTTCTTCAACCCCAAGGGTTGGGCACTGAACTTCATCCTGCGCAAGGTCCAGAAAATGGTGCCGGCCTACAACCTGCCCACCGCCATCTGGATGCGTGACGCGCTCAAGATCGGTGCCAAGGTGCAGGTCAAGAAACCGGTCGTCAAGCCTGATGACCTGGCCTTCCTGCAATACACCGGCGGCACCACCGGCGTGGCCAAGGGCGCCATGCTGACGCACCGCAACGTGCTGGCCAACTGCCAGCAGGCCCTGGCCTTTGCCGAAGGTCAATTGACCGACGACACCGAGACCGTGGTCACACTGATCCCGATGTACCACATCTTCTCGCTCACGGTGAACGGCCTGATCTTCATGGCCCTGGGTGGTCGCAACATCCTGATCGCCAACCCGCGCGACACCAAGCGCGTGATGATGATCCTCAAGAACGAGAAGTTCTCGGGCATCACGGGTGTGAACACCTTGTTCGCCTCCTTCCTGGATGATCCCGCTTTCCGTAAGCTCGATTTCTCCAAGCTCAAGCTGTCGATCGCTGGCGGCATGGCCCTGCAGCGCAACGTGGCCGAGCGTTGGAAGGAAGTCACCAACAACGCCGTGGTCGAAGGTTATGGCCTGACCGAGTGCTCGCCCATCGTGACGCAAGCCCCGGTGGACATCAGCAAGCCCGGCCCGGTCTTTACTGGCTCCATCGGCGTGCCCGTGCCCTCGACCGAAGTGCGCATGCGCCGCGATGACGGCACCTGGGCCAACATCGGTGAGCCGGGCGAGCTGTGCGTGCGCGGCCCGCAGGTCATGAAGGGCTATTGGAAGCGCCCCGATGCCACCGCTGAAGTGCTGGATGCCGACGGCTGGCTGGCCACGGGCGATGTCGCCGTGATGGACGACAAGGGCTTCATCAAGATCGTTGACCGCAAGAAGGACATGATCCTGGTCTCGGGCTTCAACGTCTATCCCAACGAGATCGAAGACGTGCTGGCCTCTCACCCCGATGTCAAGGAAGTGGCCGCCATCGGCGTGCCCGACCCGGTCGCTGGCGAACGCGTCAAGGTCATCATCGTGCCGCGCAACGACAGCCTGACCAAGGAAAGCGTGATCGAGCATTGCCGCAAGAGCCTGACCGGCTACAAGATCCCCCGCATCGTCGAGTTCCGCAGCACTGAGCTGCCGAAGTCGCCCGTGGGCAAGATCTTGCGCCGCGAGCTGCGCGACGCGAAGTAAGCCAGCCGCCATCGCTGCGGACGCCCTGAAGAACAGCCCGTCTGGTTGACACCGACGGGCTTTTTCGCGTCCGATGGCAGCCACAATAGCGGCATGGCCCAACGCACACAGTTCCCTTTCATCCACCGTTTGCGCGTGCGCTGGCAAGAGGTCGATGCCCAGCAAGTGGTCTTCAACGGCCATTACCTGAGCTACCTCGATGTCGCCATCTCCGAATACTGGCGCGCCGTCGGCCTGCCTTATCCAGATGGTTTCAAGCACCTGGGTGGCGATGTCTATGTGCGTCATCAGGCCTTGTCGTACCACGCGCCTGCCAGGCTGGACGACTGGCTGGACATCGGCCTGCGCTGTGAGAGCATCGGCACCTCGTCCATCAAGATGAGTTGGGCCGTGTGGTCGGACCATCGCTTGTTGGTCACGGGCGAGGTGGTTTATGTGTACATCGCAATGGCCCATGGCCGACCACACCCCGTGCCGCCAGCGTTTCGTCAGCAGATCCAGGCCCATGCCGCGGGCGATCCTGTCACCACGCTGTCTCTGGGCAGTTGGACATCGCTAGCCCACGGCTCTCGGCAGGTCCGCAGCGAAGTTTTCATCGTCGAGCAGGCCGTGCCGGCGGATGAGGAGTGGGATGCCGATGACGAGCAGGCCTGCCATGCCCTGGTCTGCAATCACGCCGGGCTGCCATTGGCCACAGGACGGCTCATCACCGCCGGCATGCCGACCGGCGAAGCCAGGATCGGGCGCATGGCCGTGTTGCGGTCTATGCGCGGTGCCGGCCTGGGGCAGGCCGTTCTCCAAGCCTTGCTGGAAAAAGCCCTCGAACAGGGCTGCCACCGCATCACCTTGCATGCGCAGACCGCGGCCCAGGCTTTCTATGCGAGGCTGGGCTTCGCCCCCAGCGGCGAGGTGTTCGATGAAGTCGGCATCCCGCACATCACCATGATCAAGTCGGTTTGATGATTTTGTACGTCAGGCCGACGGCGGTCGCTTGGTGCCTGCCGGTTTGATGAGGCTGCGTGCGCGGGTCTTGCGGGCCACCACCGGCTCCAGCGCATGGTCGTCCTGCTCCTGCACGTCGCTGCTCTCGAAATTCTCCTCGTGGCGCATGGCCGCTGGCGTGAGGCTGTGGTCCAGCCGTGCCAGTTGCTCGCTGGATGCCGTGTGGCGAGGCGGCCAGTTCTTCAAGGTGACCCGGCGCAGCAGGGCCATGCGCGTGCCGGCCGTGTAAGTGCGCTCCAGCACATGGGTCACCAGGCGCTTGTTGACGCGCTCGGTGATGACCAGGGTCGAACACCGGGTGCCGTATTTGCCATCGCCCGTGCGGATGAAAGCGGCCGACAGCAGCCGCTCCAGGTCCTGAGGCACGCCTGTGTAGGGCAATTCATCGTCGGGCGCCATGGAGGGGTCGGCCAGCGCTTCAAACAGGCGCATGCTCAGGTCATCGAGCGAGCTGGCCTGACTGACCGCCACTTTGGTACGCGCCTTGAGTTGCGCGACCTTGGGCCAGGGCTCATTGAGGTGTCCATTGGACAGGCCGTGGACACCGCGCTCCAGCCGTTGTGGGTGGCGCGCGGTGTTGGACAGCCAGAAGCAATCGCCCTCGGCAAAATCCAGCGCCACCATGTTGAAGCCGTTGTAGCCGCCCATGGCCAATTGCGGCCAGAGGGTCTGCATGGCTTTGTCGCCCTTGAGCCAGCGAGGCACGATGTCGCCGCGTGACGGCGCTTGAGGATCGACGTTGTCAGGGGCGCGGTAGTTTGTGACCAGTCCCAGGCGTCCCATTGCTGTCAATCCCAACCAGGTGCCACCGGCCTGCAGGTCGCGGCCACCCAGGATGGGCGGCTGCCCCGGCAACTCCCACCAGGCCAGCCGTGCGGCCTCGCGGTTCATGTACTCGTCGCGGTTGGCGGCCAGCACGAAGGGAAACCGGCTGTTGAGGTCCAGTGCCAAAGACATCAGGCACATGGCAGGCCCCCATAGCCGGTGCCAATGGAGGGCGCCATCAGGCTGAAACGCTCACGGTGCCTGGGGCCGTCGATGCCTTCGGGCAATTGGGCCAGCAGGGGCGCCAAGGCCTCATCCAGGGCGGTCCAGGCGCGCGCATCGGCATGGCCGTTGAATTGGTAGACCTCCATCCACGTCGCTGGTGTTGCGCCATCAGCCTGGTCCGAGCGTGTCCACAACGCCGCCGCGAGCCCCGGCATGGCCGAGCGCAAGCGGGCTTGCATGGTGTGGATGGCTTCCCGCAGCGGTACCGCCAGCTCAGGCCGGACCTTGTAGTAGATGTAGAGCGATGATGTCATTGCCCGACATCTTGCGGCAAAACGAGCGTGGATCCGCCGCCCATCGATCACACAGGCGCCACGGGCGTGACGCCCTTGACATCAGGCATCGTCTTGTGTGAGCTCGTAGGGCAGGGCGCCCAAAGCCAATGGCACGGCGCCGATACCCGGGCCCGCAGCCAAAGCACCGTCCGCGTACTGGAGCTTGACTTCGGCCAGGACTGCCCAGCCTTGCAGGGGATGTGGCGCCGCATTGACCACCATGCCGCAAGGCTGGTCCGGGTCCTGCGTCGAAAACACCTCTTGTCCCGGCATCACTGCCGCATCGGCCTGCAACACGAAGGCCCGCCGCTTGATCGTGCCGCGGTACTGGCTACGCGCCACGATCTCCTGACCGGGGTAGCAACCCTTCTTGAAGTTGATGCCGCCCACCAGTTCGAAGTTGATCATCTGCGGGACGAACTGGTCCGCCGTGGCGGCCTGGATGCGTGGCACGCCGCTCATCACATCCAGCCATGCCCAGGCGCTTTCAGGCAAGACGCCGGCCTGATCGATCACGGATGCCCCCAGGGCCCTGGGGCCCAGCCACAAATACCTGACCGCACCCAGCACATCGGGCAGCCTGACCAGCGTGGCGGGCACTGCTTCTTCATCAGGAACTGCCGCTTTGCCGGCGGCGATCAAGCCCGATTGCCAAGGCGCGATCAGGCTTGACGCCAAGTCAGGCGCGATGGATCGAGCGGCGTCGGCACCGACCAGCCCCACCGCACAAAAATCAGCCGACAGATCGCGCAGCGTCAACTTGGAACGCATCACGAATATGCTCAAACGCTTGAGTGTGGTCGCCTGAACGCTGGCATCCATCCACAACCAGACGGTCTCGGGTGCTGGCCGCACCATCACGGCCGAGGCCAGCAAGCGGCCCTTGACCGAGCAATAGCCCGCCAGGCGCGCATGGCCGGCATCGAGCGATTGCACATCCTGGCTCAACTGGCCGTGGAGGAAGGTCGCGGCATCAGGCCCATGAGCCACCACGCCAGCCAGATCGGGGATCAGCGTCGCGCCAGACCATGTGGCGACTTCGGAAAATGCAGGAGGATTCATGGGGTGATTATGATCACGCCCGTGACCACCCTGCGCATCGTCGGACATTGCCTTGAACCATCCTGCCAGCCGCCAAGCTCAACACGGCGCCTTCCTGCTCAAGCTCATTGCCACCCTTCTGCTGCTGGCCGCCGTGACGGCGGGCGGAGCCGTGCTCGGTTTGCGCTGGTGGGCCCATCAGCCCTTGTCATTGACCGAGCCTTCGCTGGAGCTGTCCGTCGAGCAAGGGCAGACACCCCGCTTGGTGGCCCAATCCTGGGTGCTGGCCGGCGTGCAGACATCGCCCAGGCTGTTATTCGAGTGGTTCCGCTGGTCGGGCCAGGCCCGCAACATCCGAGCAGGCAGTTACGAGATCACCACCGGCATCACCCCGGCGCGCTTGCTCAGCATGATGGTGCGGGGCGATGAAAGCCTGTCCAACGTCAAGCTGATCGAAGGCTGGACCTTCAAACACTGGCGCCAGGAAATGGCCCGCGCCGAAGGCCTCAAGCCCGCCACCCAGGCCATGAGCGACGAGCAGATCATGCAGGCCCTGGGTTCGCCCGGTGTGCCGGCCGAGGGGCAGTTCTTTCCCGACACCTATGCCTATGCCAAAGGCAGTGACGACCTGGCCGTGATGCGCCGCGCCCACAAGGCCATGGTCAAGCACCTGAACCTGGCCTGGGCCCGTCGCTCGGCGAGCACGCCCTTGAGCAGTCCACAGGAGGCGCTGATCCTGGCTTCCATCGTCGAGAAAGAAACTGGCCACGAGGCCGACCGGCCCGACATCGCGGGCGTCTTCTCCAACCGGTTGCGGCTGAAAATGCCCTTGCAGACCGATCCGTCCGTGATCTACGGCCTGGGCGATGCCTTCGATGGCAACCTGCGCAAGAGCGACCTGACCACCGACACGCCCTTTAACACCTACACCCGGGGTGGCCTGCCACCCACGCCGATCGCCATGCCGGGCAGGGCATCGCTCATGGCCGCCGTACAACCTTCGCCCACCAAGGCGCTCTACTTCGTGGCCCAGGGCGACGGGCACAGTGCCTTCAGCGAGACCCTGACCGAGCACAATCGGGCCGTCAACCGCTTCCAGCGCAATCGACCATGACCTCACCCAGCTCGCCCTTGGATGGCACGACCAAACCGCATGCCCGCGGCGTGTTCATCACCTTCGAGGGCATCGACGGCGCCGGCAAGACCAGCCACCTGCATGCGCTGGAGCAGCGCTGGCGCGAAGCCGCTCGCGACGTGGTGCGCACACGCGAACCCGGCGGCACACCCCTGGCCGAGCAATTGCGCGAGCTACTGCTGCACCAGAGCATGGACGCGCTCACCGAATCCCTGATTGCCTTTGCCGCCCGCCGCGACCACCTCGTCAACGTGATCGAGCCGGCCCTGGCCCGCGGTGCCTGGGTCATGTGCGACCGCTTCACCGACGCCACTTTTGCCTACCAGGGCGCTGGGCGTGGCTTCGACCTGGGCGTGTTGAGCGCGCTTGAAGGCTGGGTGCAACAAGGACGCCAACCTGATCTGACGCTGGTGTTCGATGTCGACCCGGCCATTGCCGCCAAACGCCTGAGCGCGGCCCGGTCGCCGGACAGATTCGAGGCGCAGGACGAAGCTTTCTTCGAGCGCGTGCGCGCCGGCTACCGGGCCCGCATCGACCAGGCGCCTGAGCGCTATTCAGTGATCGATGCCGCCCAGACCCCTGAAGTCGTTGCCCAGCAAGTCACCGAAGCCTTGAGTCAGCGAGGGTGGTGGTGAGCGCACTCGGCCTGCTGCCCTGGCAAGGCGATTTGCTGAACGACGCCTTGAGGCAATGGCGCTCTTCGGCCGTGGTCGTGCATGGCGAGCCCGGTTGCGGCCAGTTGGAATTGGCTTTCGCGGCCGCCAAAGCCTGGTTGTGCGAACGGCCCGACCGAGCCAGCACAGGCAGCTTACCCAGGCAAGCGGCCTGCGGCCATTGCGGCAGTTGCCACCTCGTCGAAGCCGGCTATCACCCGGATTTGAAAGTCGTCTTGCCCGAGGTCATGCTGCCTTTGATGGGTTGGGACCACTTGGTGCCGGGCGGCGAAGGTGAGGGCGGCGAGGGCAAAAGCGAGGCGAAAAAACGCAAGCCGAGCACCGAGATCAAGGTCGAGGCCATCCGTGAGGTGGTCACTTTTTCCCAAAGCACCGTCTCACGTGGGCAGGCCAAGGTCGTGCTGATCCACCCGGCCGAGCGGCTCAACACCGTGGCCGCCAACACCTTGCTCAAGACGCTCGAAGAGCCGCCCGGCCACGTGCGGTTCGTGCTGGGTTGCGGCGCGTTGGACGAGTTGTTGCCCACCGTGCGCAGCCGATGCCAGGCCTGGCACCTGCCTTTGCCTCAAGGCCCCCAGGTATTGGCTTGGCTGCAGGAGCAGGCCGTCTCGCTGCCAGGTGCTGATGCGCCATTGCTGTTGGCAGCTGCAGGTGGCCGCCCTCAAGCGGCCCTGGAACTGCTCCAGCTTGGTTGGACCGCTGCACTGTGGCGCGGCCTGTGCCAACAGATCCGGCAGGGTCAGGTCGGCGCTTGGTCATCCTGGCCCTTGCCGCGCTTGACCGAGACTTTGCAAAAACTTTGTCACGACCTCAGCTGCGTGGCCGTGGGCGCCACACCGCGGTTTTTCCCGGCCGATGCGCTGGGGCAGGGCGGCGACCTGACCCGGCTGACCACCTGGGCCCAGGAATTGCGACAGACGCAACGGCAAGCCAATCACCCTTGGAATGCCCCTTTGAAGATCGAGTCCTTGCTGTTTCAGGCAAGACGGCACACTCATTTGGGGTAATCCTTTGTGAAATCTACCCACCAGGCGCTTGCTACTGGCTAAACTCGTAACCACGATGCGAGATTTCCAGAGCACCCTCACTCCCACAGCCATGGCCTCTGCCGTCCCTTCCGCGTTTGCCCCCACTGGGCCTGGGCGCCTTGGTGGCCCGATCACTGCACCTGTCGCGCCATCGCCTGCTCGGCCCAGCGTGATCCAGCTGGTGTTCCGCGAAAAGGGCGCGCTTTACGCCGCCTACATCCCTGCCTTCAACGAAGGCGGCCTGTTCGTGCCCACCACCCGTGAATATCGACTGGGCGATGACATCTATCTGCTGCTGTCCCTGCCTGACGATGCGCAGCGTCATCCCGTGGCCGGCAAGATCGCCTGGATCACGCCCACCAATGCCTCGGGCGGTCGCACGCAAGGGGTGGGCGTCAAGTTCCCCAATGACGAAAAGACCCGTCAGTTGCGAGCCAAGATCGAGCAGATCCTGGGCACGGCCATTTCATCTTCCAAACCCACGCAGACCTTGTGAATCAGGCGTTTGCAGCAACAATGGCAGGGTGATCCCCTGCCATTGGTTTTTTGCATGTTTGTCGATTCTCACTGCCACCTCAATTTCCCCCAATACGCGGACAACTTCACTGAGGTCCTGGACGCCATGGCGCAAGCCCAGGTCGACCGTGCCCTGTGCATCAGCACCACCTTGGAGGAGTTCCCGCAGGTCCATGCCCTTGCGATCTCGCACCCTAACCTCTGGGCCACAGTGGGCGTGCACCCTGACAACGAAGGCATCCAGGAGCCCACGCTGGAGGACCTGCTCACCCGCGCCGCCTTGCCCCGCGTGGTGGGCATCGGGGAGACGGGCCTGGACTACTACCGCCTGGGCGAGCGCGATGTCGATAAAGACATGGTCTGGCAGCGCGAGCGATTTCGCATCCACATCCGGGCCGCCCGCCAGACCAGCTTGCCCCTGGTGATCCACACCCGCCAAGCCAGCGATGACACCATCGCCATCCTGACGGAGGAAGGTGCTCGCCAGGTCACAGGCGTCTTTCATTGCTTCACCGAATCGATGGCTGTGGCCAGAGCGGCCCTGGACCTGGGCTTCTACATCTCGTTTTCAGGCATCCTGACCTTCAAGAATGCCTCGGACATCCGTGAAGTGGCCAGCTTCGTGCCCTTGGACCGATGCCTGATCGAGACCGACAGCCCCTACCTGGCGCCGGCCCCTCATCGCGGCAAGACCAACACGCCGGCCTACGTGCCCTTCGTGGCCAAACAACTGGCTGAACTCAAAGGCCTGCCCATTGAGGCCATTGCCGAGGCCACAAGCCGCAATTTCGAGACTTTATTCCCTGGCGTGAACACGCATTGAAGCGTATTTTGGCCTTGCGGGATAACCCTGTAAGGCAATTTCCGACAGAAGGTTTGGCGTACCGGTGACTGGTGGTAACAAGGCTCGACGCCTACAGTGAATCCATCGAAACGGCAACCTTCAAACGGAGTTCACCATGCAAAAGCAGAGCATCTACGCCAATCCCTTCGCCCTGATGATGGACCCTCAGGCTGTGGTGGAGGCCATGGAACGCTCCGAGCGCCTGAACCGCCTGCAAAGCCGTGTTTGCCGTCCTCTGGACAAGCCCCTGATCCCGCTGGTGCCTGAAGAAACCGCCCGTTTCGACCAGGACATTGATGTCGAGCCCGAGACCGATCTCGCCGAGCTCCAAGCCTGATCACCCAATTTTCCCTAAGGGGCCCAGGCCCCTGTTGATGAGTTTTCTGGTGTGTGCGATAGCGTGTGTTGATTTTGACAGCCCATCCTTGTGATGGGCTTTTTTTGTTTGCTCGTCCCCATTTGAGTCAAGAATGGCGCCTAACAGTCACTGCAGCCCGAAAAACTAAAGGTTTTCCGGTGTGACTGATTGACGGATATGAGCGCTTTACTCATATTGTTAAGGGTAACCTTGGTGCATTGCATGGTGTGGATCTGACACCAAGCCATTATGGTTAGGGCATGGACGGTCTTTCCGAAACAGATCAACACTTGGACACGCGCTCGTTGGTGACTCAGACGCTGCAGGGTGGCTTCACGCTGCTGCGGTTTCCGGAAGAGTTAGAGCAGAAGTTCAGCCACGACGTGGCAGATCGGCGCATGAAGCTGCTGAGGCTGTGCGCTGTCGGTGCATTGGTGGCCTCCGTCGGCATGATGATCCCCGATTACTTCATGCTGCCCGACGTGCTGGACCTGGCCCTGATCCTGCGCATCGTGGTCTTCGTGCCATTTTGTCTGTTCTGCATCTGGCTGGCACCACGCCTGCCCGACCCGGACTACCGCGAATGGGGCGTGGCCGTCGGCGGCATCACGGCATTGATCATCTGCCTGATCCTGATCCTGACCAGCCACAGCGCCTGGGCCGAGCCCTACCTGGTGATTCTTAATGTGGTGGTGATCTACTGCGTGACAGCAGGGCGCTTCTGGCCTTCAACGGCCGTTTGCATGTGCGCGGCCTTGATACATTTTCAGGCCATGGCCATGGTCCACGGCCCCTGGGGACATGTTGCGCTGCCCAGCAGTTTGTTGTTGGGCACCTCCATCGGTTACTCGCTCTACTGCAACTACCGGCTGGAACATCGTGAGCGTTTGGCTTATCTCTTGGATTTGCAGGAGCAGGCGCTGCAGGCCGATCTGAAAAGCGCCAATTTGGCCCTGGCCCGCACTGCGCGCACCGATGCCCTCACAGAAGTGGCCAATCGCCGCCATTTCGACGAGTTCCTGGCGCAGGTCTGGCAGGAGGCAAAGCAAAGCGGCGCCTCGGTGGCCTTGCTGTTGCTGGACATCGACCACTTCAAGGCCTACAACGACCGATACGGCCACCAAGCTGGCGACCGCTGCCTGTGCACCGTGGCACAGGCCATTGGCGCCTGCTTGCGCAAGTCGGGCGACCTGGTGGCGCGCTGGGGCGGTGAGGAGTTCGCCGTGGTGATGTCCGGCACGACACTGGATGCGGCGCGTGCGGCGGCCGAGCGTGTGCGCCAGGCCGTGGCCGAGAGCGGCATCGTGCACATGGGCTCGACGTCGGCTTCGGTGCTCACCGTCAGCATCGGCGTCTCGGCCATCCTGCCCAACCGTGACACGGCCCTGGCCGATTTCGTGCGCGATGTCGACCTGGCCCTGTATCGGGCCAAGGAGCGGGGGCGCAACCAGGTGGCCTTCCATGGCGAGACCCGGCCTGCTCAACGTGCTGTTGGCAACGGAGCCCCTTCATGACGCCGTTTCCTCAGCTGGGTTTCAGCGATCGCCTAGAGGCGCAATACCTGCGCGAAACCGCGCCGGAGCGGCTGCTGCACTTCACCTTCAGCGGCAAGCTGTCGCTGTTGCTGTACGTGGGCTTTCTGCCGGTGGATTGGTTCTTCGTGCCCGATGTCTTTCACATGGCAGTGCTGCTGCGTGTGCTGGTATTTGCGCCGGCTTGCATCGGGCTTTTGTGGCTGGTCAAGCGTCATCAGCGCTGGATCTTGTCCTTGCCGGCGTCCTTCTACGATGCCACCGTGGTGATCACCGGCCTGTTGGCTGGCGTCATCATGGGTTACCTGGCCATCATGACCACCAGCCCCTATGCCACCATGTACCAGGGCGGTTTCCTGCCTTTGCTGCTCTACGGCAACTTGGTTCAGCGCGTGCGTTTCCGTTATGCGGCCTTCTATTCGGTCGGCATCCTGATCATTCACATGGGCTCGGTCGTGATCGGGCACCACGCGTATCAGCCGGTGCTGCTGCCCATGAGCCTGATGCTGATGTCCATCGCGGTCTACACCCTGTTCTCCAACTTCAGGCTGGAGCTGGATGATCGGCAGCGCTACCTTCAGGGCAAGCGCACCCAGGCGCTGCGGGAGCAACTCCAATCCACCCAGGAGCAACTGGCCGAGGCCGCCCGCCGCGACACCCTGACTGGTGCAGCCAACCGCAGGCGTTTCGACGAATACATGCAGTCGCTCTGGACCGAGCGCCATCTGGACGGCGGCGTGGTCTCCATGCTGCTGGTCGATGTCGACCACTTCAAGGCCTACAACGACCGCTACGGTCACCCCGCCGGCGACGAATGCCTGCGTTATGTGGCCAAGGAACTGTCACGCCATTTGCCCAATGGCCAGGGGCTGGTCGCGCGTTGGGGAGGTGAGGAGTTCGCCGTGGTGCTGCCGGGCGTGGATTCGCAGCATGCTTACCCCATCGCCCAGGCCATGGCGGAAGGCGTTCAAAACCTGGGCCTGCGCCACGAAACATCAACCTCGGCCTCCACCGTGACGGTGAGCATCGGCTTGGCCACACTGGAGCCCAGGCTGATCCGTGAACCCATCGACAACCTGGTCGCGCGGGCTGATTCGGCGCTCTATGGGGCCAAGCGGCGTGGTCGCAATCGCGTGGAGCGCCAGGACCTCAGCATGGTCTCATCCTGAATCGCCAAGGGCTTCAGCGCACAGCGCCCTGCCAGCGGGACTCCAGCCGCCGGCCCACCCAGCCCAAGCCAAGGCACATCACGGCATAGATGGCGGCCACGAACAGGTAGCCTTCCAGGTAGAACGGCCGCCAGTCCGGGTCACCGCCCAGGGTCAAACCCAGCGAGCCTGTCAATTCGTGCAAGCTCACCACCATCGCCAGCGACGTGTCCTTGAGCAGGCCAATGGCATGACTCACCAAGGCCGGCAACACGGCCCTCAGCGCCTGCGGCAACACCACCAGCTGGTGAATGCGCCAAGTTTTGAGGCCCAGCACCTGAGCTGCCTCGATTTGTTCCTTGGGCACGGTTTGCAGGCCCGCACGGATGATTTCCGCCAGGTAGGCCGAGGAGAACAACGTCAAGGCCAGGCTCACCCGAACGAAAAGGCTGGGCTGGAATTGCGCCGGGAACAGGGCAGGGAGCATGAAGGCGCCCATGAAGAGCAGCGTGACGAAGGGCACCCCCCGCACCAACTCGATGGCGGCCGTGCACACCAAGCTGATCGGGCGCCATGTGCTGCGCCGCCCCAGGGCCAACAGGATGGCCAGTGGCAGTGACAGCCCGAGACTCAGGCAGGCCAGCACCAAGGTCAAAGGCAGGCCACCCCATTCATCAACCGGCACGCTAGCCATGCCCAGGATGCCACCGTGCAACAGCGTCAAGCTGGTGATGGCCCACACACCGGCCGACGCCGCCATGAAGTGCCGAGGCATGCGCCAGCGGCCCCAGGCCCATGCGGCCACGATCAGGGCCATCACCGCACTCAGGGCCAGCGCCAGCCAGGGGCGCCATTGCTCGTCCAGCGGATAGCGCCCCAGCAGCAAGGGGCGAAATTTCTCAGCGATCACGCCCCAGCACGCGCCGTGGTGCGCCAAAGCCTGGCAGGCGGCCAGATCCGGCCGAAAGATGGCCTTGATCACGCCCCAATCGATCAACTGAGCCAGCAACCACAGGATCAACAAGCCCGCCATGAAGGACAAGCCGGTGCGCCACCAAGACATGGTAGCCAGGCGGGCAGGGCGCTTGGCGTCAGCGGTGAACAACCGGGCGCTCATCTCAGCGGCCCTCCTGTAAGGCGTGGCGGCGGTTGTATGCATTCATCAAAGCCGAGGTGATGAGCGACAGCGTCAAGTACACCGACATCATGACCAGGATGCATTCCACCGCCTTGCCCGTTTGGTTGAGCGCCGTGTTGCCCACCGAGACCAGATCCGGGTAGCCGACCGCCACGGCCAGGGACGAGTTCTTGATCAGGTTGAGGTATTGGTTGGTGGCTGCCGGCACGATGGCGCGCAAAGCCTGAGGCAGCACCACCTTGAAGGTGACCTGCCAGGGCCTGGCACCCAAGGTCTGCGCGGCTTCGGCCAACGAGGGCGAGACCGATTCCAGCCCGCCGCGCACCACCTCGGAGAAAAATGCCGCGGTGTACAGGCTCAGCGCCAAAGCCACGGCCAAGTATTCCGGCGTGACCGCAGCACCGCCTGAAACATTGAAAGTGTCCTGCAGAGGCAGGCTCCATTGCCAATGTCCGGCCCCCGTGTCATTGACCACCCATGGCCACGGAAAGGCCAGGCCGCCCTTGCTCAGCAGCACGCCTGGGGCCAAGGTCAAGGCATGGCCTGAATCGGGCAGCCATTCGATCAGCAAAAAATACAGCAGCAGCAACTGCACCAGCAGCGGCACATTGCGGATGGATTCCACATA
>CANBUA010000001.1 GCA_947372535.1 Burkholderiales bacterium | reverse complement strand
CTTTCATGGGGCAAATGGTAGCGCGCAGCGGCTATGCTTGCACCCATGACGAGCCTTGCCGCCCCTTTTGTGTCGCCAGCCCCGATGTCCGCCGGCATCAGCCCGGCGGCCTTGGTGCCGGCGGCCTGGCTCGAGCAGATCCGCGATGCGCGTGAGCGCCAGGTGCGCCTGAGGGTGCGCGGCGGTGGCAGCAAGGACCGCCTGGGCGATGCCTCGCTGGGCGAGGTGCTTGACACCCGCGAGTGGTCTGGCATCGTGGCCTACGAGCCCAGCGAGTTGGTGATCACGGTCCGCGCCGGCACGCCGCTGCGCGACATCGAAGCGGCCCTGGCTGAATGTGGCCAATACCTGGCCTTCGAGCCGCCGCGGTGGGGTGGTGCGGCCAGTGTCTCGACCATCGGCGGTGTGGTGGCCGCTGGCCTGAGCGGTCCCTCGCGGGCCATGCGTGGCGCCGTGCGCGACCACACCCTGGGCGTGCGCATGATCAATGGCCGTGCGCAGGCCCTGCGCTTTGGTGGCACGGTGATGAAGAACGTGGCGGGCTTTGACCTCTCGCGTCTGATGGCCGGCTCCATGGGCACGCTGGGCGTCTTGACCGAGGTTTCGCTCAAGGTGCTGCCCCAGCCCGTGGTCACGGCGACCTTGCGCTTCGAGATGAGCCAGGCCCAGGCCATCACCCAGGTCAACCAATGGGCCGGCCAGCCCTTGCCGCTGGATGCCAGTGCCTGGTGGGATGGCATGCTGGTGCTGCGCCTGAGTGGCGCCCAGGCGGCGGTGCGCACGGCGGTCCAGACCTTGCGCCAGCAGTCAGGCGGCGAGCTGATCGAAGCCCCACTGGCCGCTTCGTTCTGGACCGGCCTGCGCGATCAGCAGGATGAGTTTTTCGTGCACGCCAACACCCTGGTTGAGGCCTCCAAAGGCGCGACACTGTGGCGCCTGTCGGTACCCGCCACGACCGGGCCCTTGCCCCTGCCGGGCGAGACCTTGGTGGAGTGGTTCGGCGCCCAGCGTTGGCTGTGCACCACGGCGGCGCCTTCTGTCATCCATGAAGCGGCCTCGCGAGCCTCGGGCCACGCCCTGGCCTGGCTGAGTCGCCAGCCTCACGAAGTGGTGCTGCCCGATGTGCTGCGCCGTCTGCATCGTCAAGTGCAGCAGGCCTTCGACCCCGATGGCGTGTTCGACACGGGCCGCCTGTGGCCCAGGGCGGCCCGCTGAGATGCAGACTCACCTGGCGCCCGTCCATGAAGGCACGGCCCGAGGCGAACAGGCCCAGGGCGTGCTGCGCAGTTGTGTGCACTGCGGCTTCTGCAATGCCACCTGCCCCACCTATAAGCTGACCGGCGACGAGCTGGACGGCCCGCGCGGCCGCATTTACCTGATGAAGCAGGTCTTCGAAGGCCAGGCGCCCACGCGCACCACCCAAACCCACCTGGACCGCTGCATCGGCTGCCGCCATTGCGAAAGCACCTGTCCTTCAGGCGTTCAGTACCACAAGCTGCTGGAGGTTGGCCAGCAGGTGGTGGACGAGCAGGTGAGCCGGCCTCTGCCCGAGCGCCTGCGCCGCTGGGCCTTGCGCACCGTGGTGCCGTCCAAGGCCTTTGGGCCTTTGCTCATGCTGGGCCGGGTCATGCGGCCCATGTTGCCGGCCGCCTTGGCGCAGCATGTGCCGCCCGCCGTGCCCTTGCCGCCTGGCCGCCACCCCATCGCGGGCAGGCCCAGCCATGCCCGTCAGGTGCTGATGCCTCAAGGCTGTGTGCAGCCCCACCTGCGGCCCAACATCGATGCGGCCACGACGCGTGTGCTCGATGCCGTCGGCATGGGCGTGGTGACCGTGGCGGGGGCGGGCTGTTGCGGCGCCCTCAAAGGTCACCTGGGTGACGAGTCCGGCGCCAAGGCGCAGGCCCGCATCAACATCGATGCCTGGTGGCCGCATGTGCAAGGCCCGCGCGCGGTCGAGGCCATCCTGGTCAATGCCTCAGGTTGTGGCGCCTGGGTCAAGGACTACGCCCGCCTGCTGGCCGACGAGCCGCGCTATGCCGACAAGGCCCGTCAAGTGGTCGCCTTGCTCAAGGACCCGGGCGATCTGCTGCCTCAATGGGTGCCGGCCTTGCAGCCGGTGCTGGCCGGGCAGCGTGGCCAGGCCATCGCTTTCCACCCGCCGTGCAGCCTCAGCCATGTGCTCAAGCTCAGCGCAGCCGGCCGGCCCGGCCCGGTCGAGATGGGCTTGCTCGCCCTGGGCTTCGACGTCAAGCTGGCAGCCACCGACAGCCATCAGTGCTGCGGCGCGGGGGGCGCTTACAGCATGCTCCAGCCCGATCTGGCTCAGCCTTTGAAGCAGGCCAAGGTGGCGGCACTGCAAGCCACGGGCGCACCCGTGGTGGCCAGCGCCAACATCGGTTGCATCACCCACTTGCAATCGGGGCTGGACGTGCCGGTCAGGCACTGGATCGAAGTGCTGGACGACGCGCTGGCCGCGGCACGCTGAAGCCCCTCCAGGCGCCTCGGCCCGCAAGTTCACGCCCATGAAAAAAGGACCCGAAGGTCCTTTTTGGCGTGCCATTCAAACCTGGTGAGTCAAACTCACAGGCCGCCGGTCAGGTAGCGCGAGAACACAGGGCTGTTGCCGTTGGTGATCACTTGCTTGTACTGGGTATCGCCGTCCAGGTAGATCTTGTACCAGGCGATGGCGATGCGGCCGAAGGCGGCCTTCTCGGCGGCGCTGGTCAGGTTGGTTGGGCAGAAGTGATCCTGGCCCTTGCTTTCAGCAAAGACGCGGGGCAAGGTCGTGTTGAAGCTCGTCCAGAAGCGGTCAGCGTGGCCGGACACTGGCGCGATGATGTCGTTCTGGCAGGCGAACATCAACTGAGGCACGGTGATCTTGGGGAAATTCTTCTGCGTCAGGTTCCACGGTGCCATGGGGATGGCGGCCTTCAGCGTGGGGTGGTCCTGCGAGATCAGCAGCGTGCCGCCACCGCCCATGGAGTGACCCATGGCGGCCAGACGGTTGGCATCGACCTTGCCAGCGAAGGGCGAACCCGAGGTCTTGCTCAGGGCGGCGACTTGCTGCAGGGCTGCCCACATTTGCGTGGCGCGAGGGCCAGGCAGGTCCAGCGTGGTCTTGGTGCCGATGTTGACGGCGACGAAGCCCCACGACGCCAGCTTTTCACCCCAGAAAGCGTTGAAGCTAGGGCCTTCGGTGAAGCCTGGGGCGATCACGACCAGGCCCATGTTGGTGCCGGTAGTGGGGTAGTACACGGTGCCGCTGCCATAGCCGTTGGGCGTGGCGATGTTGGCCTGAGCGATCTTCAGCGGGCCGCTGGTGGCTTGCAAGGCTGCATCGGAGGGCAGGCTTTGCGCGAACACGGAAGCGGTGGCCAGCAGGGCTGCAGCGCCGATCAGGCGCTTGGCAAAGCGCACGGTGGTCGAGGTCATGTGGATTCCTTTGGTGAGGTCATGGGAGCAACTACGCATGTCGTAACGTTGCACGATCTGCGGATGTGGTGATCCTAGAGAACCGTGCTCAAAACAGACATTCGTGTTTGCCCGATCATGCAGATGCCAGGCACCCTTGAATGAGGGGTCTCTGGCAGAGCGTCATTTGTGTTGGTTTGATGTGCACTTTGTCTGTGGACCCGCCATGAAAAAAGGGACCCGAAGGTCCCTTGTCGATGTGCCGGATGATGGCGCTCGATCAGAACGAGCCGTTGGTCAGGAAGCGTGACAGGCGGCTGTCGTTGGTGATGAACTGCGTGTAGCGGGTGTCGCCGTCCACGAAGCGCTTGAACCAAGCGATGCCGAGCTTGCTGAAGACCAGCTTGCGGTCGGCGCCGCCTTGCGAAGTGGGGCACTGATGGCCCGCACCGGCATACTCGGCAAAGGCGCTGGGCAGCTGCTTGTTGAAGCTGGCCCAGAAACGGTCTGCATGACCCGAGACCGGCGCGATCACGTCGGACTGGCAAGCAAAGATCATCGTGGGCACGGCCAGTGTGGGGAAGTTCTTGGTGGCCAGGCTCCAAGGGGCTGCCGGGATGGCGGCCTTGAGCGCAGGGTTGGCCGTGGCGGCGACCAGGGTACCGCCGCCGCCCATGGAGTGGCCCATCACGGCCTGGCGGGTCACGTCGATCTTGTTGTAGTAAGGCGAGGCTGTGGTCTTGCTCAGGTCAGAGACCTGCTTGAGCGCCGCCATCATTTGCGTGGCGCGTGCAGGGGGCTGGTCCAGCGTGGACTTGGTGTCGATGTTGATCACGGCAAAGCCGTTGGAGGCCAGGATGGGGCCCCACATGTTCATGGCCGATTGCGTTTCCGTGAAGCCGGGCGCGACCACGATCAGGCCGACCTTGCCGCTGGCATTGGTGGGGTAGTACACCGTGCCGCCGCCGTAGCCCGAAGGCGTGGCGATCTTGGCCGTGGCCACTGTGAAGGGGCCTTTACCCGCTTCCAGCTGTGCAGCGGTTTGTTCAGGGCCTTGCTGTTGGGCAAAAGCGGCAGTGGCCAGAACGGCGGCACTGGCCGCGATGGCCAGCTTGGCGATGATCGTCGTCATGTTTGAAAGAGTCCTTGTGTAGGGGGCGTTCGCCAATGAGCGAGTGCGCCACGCATGCTAGGGCTCGTATAACGATCAAGCCACCCGTGTTTACGCCAGCGCCCAGCCCCGTGTATCGGGGGGTAACAAATCGGATGGTTTCAGAGGAACTCGACTTCGCCGGTTTCCAGCGAGTACTCGGCGCCCACGATCATGAGGCCCTCGCTGCGGATCAGTTGCTCCAGCACGGGCGAGCCGTAGCGCAGGTGGTTGACCGAGACGTGCACGTTCGAGCGCACGGCGTGATGAACCAGGGCGGGCAGGTCATGGCGCAGCTCTGTCTTGAGCAGGCCTTCGACGGACGGGCGCACGCGGTCCACGATGGAGCTGAGGTTGCGCGACTGGGTCTCGACCGGTTGCTGCAACTGCTCGATGGTGGCCGTGATCGCGCCACAGTTGGAGTGCCCCAGCACCACCACCAGGCGCGTGTTGAAGCGTGAAGCGGCGAACTCCACGCTGCCCACTTGCGACGGCGCGACGATGTTGCCGGCCACGCGGATCACGAACAGATCGCCCAGGCCCTGATCGAAGACGATCTCGGCCGGCACGCGGGCATCGGAGCAGCCCAGGATGATGGCAAAAGGCTCCTGCTCCTGCGACAGCTCGAAACGCTGTGGCGGGGTAACGTGCAGGCCGCCCTGGTCAAGGCTGGCCACGAAACGGCGGTTGCCTTCGCGGAGACGCTCTAGCGCTTCAAGTGCAGGAATCATGGGAGGTTTGATGTGGTCCTGGCTGGAAGCCTGGAGTTTAATCGCAAGCCCGAAGGTTCAGCTCACCACGGGTCTGGTCGGGTTGGCGCACCATTCGCTCCACGAGCCCGCATACAAGCGACCCATGCCCAGCCCAGCCTGGGCCATGGCCAGCAGGTTGTGGCAGGCGGTGACGCCGGAGCCGCACTGGTGCACGAGGGTGGTGGCGCTTTGGCCGGCTAGCAGCTCGGTGAATTCAGCCTGCAACTGGCTTGGGGCCTTGAAGCGGCCACCTTCTTGCAGGTTGAGCCCGAACCAGCGGTTGCGCGCGCCGGGGATGTGGCCACCGACGGGGTCCATGGTCTCGCCGATGCCGTGAAAGCGCTCGGCGGTGCGGGCGTCCAGCAGGCGCATGGCGGTCGACTGGGCGTCGTGGTCGCCGGCCTGAACGTGCGCCAGCACCTCGGGCGTGGTGACCACCCAGCCTTGGTGCGCGTGCGCAGGCACCTGAGTTCGCGTGCGCGACGGCTGCGCTGCGCTGATCGGGCCACCGGTGGCCTCCCACGCCGCCCAGCCGCCATCGAGCACCTGCACGCGCGCATGGCCCAACCACTGCAGCAACCACCAGGCGCGGGCCGCGAAGATGCCGCCGGCATCGTCATAGGCCACGACCTGCGTCTGGGGTGTCACGCCCCAGCGGCCCAGTGTGGCGGCGAGGGCTTCGGGCGTGGGCAGCGGGTGGCGGCCGTTCAGCCCGGTTTTCGGGCCGGACAGGTCGTGATCCAGGTGCGCATAAGCGGCGCCATCGATGTGGCCTTGTGCGTAGGCCTGCTGGCCGGCATCCGGGGCGGCCAGTTGGAAGCGGCAATCCAGGACCAGCAGATCTGGGGCGCCATCGCGGGCAGCGGCCTGATGAATGGCCAGCAGGGCGGGCGCGCTGATCAGAGGCGAATCAGGGGTGGTCGTCGGTGTTGGCATCTGGCCATTGTGTCGCAAGCCATCGCATGAAAAAAGCCCCTGGGCTTGTGGCGCAGGGGCTGATGCCGTGCAAGCGCCGTGAGGCGCCGGGGTTGTGCCCCAGAGATCAGAAACCTTCGATCTGGTAGCTCTTGTAGTCGGCGCCGTTGTTGCCCGTCTTGACCAGGTCGGTGTAGCGGCTGTCTTCGTCGAGGAAGAGCTTGAGCCAGGAGACGGTGGACTTGGCCAGTGTGGTGCGGTACTTGGCGTTGGACAAGCTGGTGGCGACCAGGTGGTCGGCGCCGGCGATCATCACGTAGCCACGCACCAGTTGGTCGTCAAAGCTGGCCCAGAAGCGGTCGGAGTGGCCGCTGTTGGGGGCGATGATGTCCTTTTCGGCGCCAACGATCATGGTGGGCACTGCGAGTGTGGGGAAATTTTTGGTCAGCAGGCTCCAGGGCGTCAGGGCCACAGCGGCCTTGAGCGATGGATCAGCCGTGGCGGCCAGCAGCGTGCCGCCGCCACCCATGGAGTGACCGATCACGGCGCGGCGTTCGGCGTCAACCACGCCATTGAGCGGCGAGCCGGCGGTCTTGCTCAGGGCGATGACCTGGTTGATGGCATCGACCATCTGCTTGGCGCGGGCCGGTGGCTGGTCCAGCACGGTGGTGGTGTCCAGGTTGATCACGACGAAACCGAAGGAGGCCAGGCGTGTGGCCAGCCAGGCGTAGACCGCCTGAAAGCCCGTGAAGCCCGGGGTCAGCGAGACCACGCCGAAGGTCTGGCCGGTGCCCGTGGGGTAGTACACGGTGGCGCCGCCGTAGGTCTTGGCATCGGCCTTGGAGATCTTGACTGTGCCGACGGTGTAGCCACCCTTCTCGCTTTCGACGTAGGTCTTGGTGGGCGCGGGGCCGTTTTCGACGGCGTGGGCGGGCAGAACGGCGGCCATGGAGACCACGAAGGCGGCGACGCCCAGGCTCAGGCGGTTCAGGGGCGAGCGCAGTGCGCTGGAGGTGTTCATCATGGTGTCGAACCTTGGCTGTTGAGTTAAGCGTGTGTGGATGCTCGAGATGCCCCGAGATCCGGCCATGGATCGAGCGTAAGAATGACGCTGCTTGGGTGATGCGCGGGTTTTCACCAGGCCGCCCCCAACTCAGGCGGCAGGTTTACCCTGGGGATTTTTCAAGCCTGTGTTTGCTTGCGAAAACACATTGTCCCAACGCGCAAATCAAGCGGCTTGATTCAAAACAGCGCCATGCTGAGCTTGCGCCGATATTGATCGATCACTGGATCGGCCGGCGTGACGTCGATCTTGCCGGCCACCTCCAGCTTGGGTTGGTCGCCCGGCGCCGCCGCGGGTTTGCCGCCCGCTTTGGGCTTGGGCAGCGGCTTGGTCATCACCTCCAAAATGGCGACGTAGGTCTTGCGGGCCTTTTCGTCCGACCAGGCCTTGTCGCGCATGATGATCTCCAGCAGCGCTTCCATGGCGTCGAGGAATCGACCGGCGGCAAAGTGCACCTGGGCCAGCTCGAAGCGGGCCTCGAAATCGCGCTTGTTGGTGGCAATGGCCGCCGCCAGCGCCTCGATGGACCGTGCGCCTGGCGCGGCCTGCGCGGCGGCCACATACAGGCCAAAGGCCAGCACACGCATCTCCGGAATGGGGCCAGCGGCGCGGCCGGCGATGGGCTGGAAAGCTTCCTGCGCCTGAGCCACGTCACCACGCTCGAGCATCAGCTTGATGAACTCGAAGCGCGCTTCGTCATTGCCCGGATCACGAAGCAAGGCCTCTTGCAGCTTGTTCAAGATGTCATCGCCGCTTTCCTCCTGGTCAGCCGCATCGGCCTCTTCCTGGGCCAAGGCATCTGGCGAATCCAGCTCATCGTCGCCTGGCGGCACGTGCTTGTCCAGGAACTCGCGGATCTTGTCCTCGGGCAGGGCGCCGACGAAGCCATCGACCGGCTGGCCGCCCGTGAACATCACGCAAAAAGGGATGGAGCGCACGCCGAACATCTGCGAGAGTTGGCCCGAGATTTCGGGCTGCTCGTCGGCATTGACCTTGGCCAGGATGAAGCGGCCGCCGTAGGCCTCCTCCAGGCGCTCCAGCACGGGGCCGAGCTGCTTGCAGGGGCCGCACCAGGGGGCCCAGATGTCCAGCAGGACGGGGACCTGGGCGGACACCGCCAGCAGGTCGGTTTCGAAGTTTTCGATGGTGATGTCGATCATGTTCTTTGTCGTGGCAGGCCCGCTGGTAACGCGAGCGCCTAAAATCGAGGTTTTCTGACCTGAGGAGAGCGCTGTGAACAGCACAACGCCCCTGATTGGCGTGGTGATGGGCTCCAGCAGTGACTGGGACATCATGCGCCTTTCTGCCGAGATTCTGACCGAGTTCGGGGTGCCTTTCGAGGCCAAGGTGGTCTCCGCCCACCGCATGCCCGACGAATTGTTCGCCTACGCCGAGCAGGCCCGTGCACGCGGTCTGCGCGCCATCATCGCCGGCGCGGGCGGTGCCGCCCACCTGCCAGGCATGCTCGCGGCCAAGACGCCCGTGCCTGTCCTGGGCGTGCCCGTGCCTTCGCGCCACCTGCAAGGCGTCGATTCCCTGCACTCCATCGTGCAGATGCCCAAGGGTGTGCCCGTGGCCACCTTCGCCATCGGCGCGGCTGGCGCGGCCAACGCGGCCCTGTTCGCCGTGGCGATGCTGGCCAGCGGCGATCCGGTGCTGCGCGACAAGCTCGATGCTTTCCGCACACGGCAGACGCAAGCGGCCCAAGCCATGAGCGCCGACCTCACGCTGGATCCCAAATGACGGCATCCGATGTCGGCGACGACGTGATCCTGCCCGGCGCCACCCTGGGCGTCATGGGCGGCGGCCAGCTCGGCCGCATGTTCATGCACGCAGCCCAGGCCATGGGTTATGCCACCGTGGTGCTGGACCCCGATCCCCACAGCCCTGCCGGTCTGATCTCACACGAGCACCTGCTGGCCGACTACCTCGATGCCGAGGCGCTCAAACGCATGGCCGAGCTGTGCGCCGCCGTCACCACCGAGTTCGAGAACGTGCCCGCGCAGGCGCTGGACCTGCTGGCCCGCACCCGCCCCGTCGCGCCCTCGGGCGCGGCCGTGTCCGTCTGCCAGGACCGTGCCCGCGAGAAGGCCCATTTCACCGCCTGCGGCGTGCCCTGCGCGCCTCACGCCCTGATCGAGACGCCCGAGCAGCTCACCGCCATTGCCGACAACCTGCTCCCTGGCATCCTCAAGACCGCCCGCATGGGTTACGACGGCAAGGGCCAGGTGCGCATCAAGACGCGCGCCGAGCTGGCCGCCGCCTGGGACGAGCTCAAGCGCGTGCCTTGCGTGCTTGAGAAGATGCTGCCGCTGGACTTCGAGGTCAGCGTGATCGTGGCCCGCGCCCGTGACGGCCAGGTCGTCAACTTCCCCGTGCAGCGCAACCTGCACCGCGACGGCATCCTGGCCGTGACCACCGTGCCTGCGCCCGGCGTGCCCGATGAGGTCTCGCAAGACGCCGTGCGGCACGCCCGCCAGATCGCCGCCTCGCTGGATTACGTCGGCGTGTTGTGCGTCGAGTTCTTCATGCTGCAGGATGGCACCCTGGTGGCCAACGAGATGGCACCGCGCCCGCACAACTCGGGGCACCACACCATCGATGCCTGCGATGTCTCGCAGTTCGAGATGCAGGTGCGCGCCATGACCGGCCTGCCGCTGGTCGAGCCGGTGCTGCACAGCCCGTGCCTGATGCTCAACCTGCTGGGCGACCTGTGGTTCACCGCCGGCGACATGGAGCAGGGCGAGCCCGATTGGGCGGCCATCCTGGCCATGAGTGGCACCCACCTGCACCTCTACGGCAAGCAGGAAGCGCGCGCCGGCCGCAAGATGGGCCACCTGACTGTCACCGGCGCGACGCCTGAGGCTGCCCATGCGGTGGCCTTGAAGGCCGCGGCCATCCTTGGCATCGAGGCGTTCTGACCCACGCCGCCTGATGCAGCCCGAGCCCGCATGACCCAGCCTTCGCCGCCTGCCCGCCCCACGGTGCTTGACCCCGCCGTGCAGCACGATGCCATCGTGCAAGCGGCGCAGCGCCTGGCCCAGGGCCTGCTGGTGGCCTTCCCGACCGAGACCGTCTACGGCCTGGGTGCCCGCGCCGATGACGACGCGGCGGTGGCGCGCATCTTCGCGGCCAAGGGCCGGCCCAGCGACCACCCCTTGATCGTGCATGTGCACGACGCGGCCGAGGCCATGGCTTTCGCGGCCGAGATCCCACCCGTGGCCCGTCGCCTCATGGCACGCTACTGGCCCGGTCCGCTCACCGTGATCGTGCCGCGCCGCCCCGGCGTGGGGCTGGCCTCTGCCGGCGGCCAGGACACCATCGGCCTGCGCTGCCCGGCCCATCCCATCGCCCTGGCCTTGTTGCGCCAGGCGGCGCATTTGGGCGTGCCGGGCGTGGCCGCGCCGAGTGCCAACCGCTTTGGCCGCATCAGCCCGACCCGCGCCGACCACGTGGTTGATGAGTTTGCCAACGACGACCTCTGGGTGCTCGATGGCGGCGCCTGTGAAGTCGGCATCGAATCGGCCATCGTCGACTGCTCGCGCGATCACCCGGTGCTGCTGCGGCCCGGCCTGCTCACGCGGGACGAGCTCGAAGCCGTGGCGGGTCAGCCCCTGGCCTTGTCCCGGCCCGAAGCGCCCGACCCACAGGCGCCGCGCGCCTCGGGCACCTTGCTGGCGCACTACGCACCGCGGGCCAAGCTGCGCTTGATGGAGGAAAGCCTGCTCATGCGCGCCCTCGATGACCTGGTGCCCGTGCTGGTGGGTTGGCCGGCCAAGAACCCGGCGAAGGTGGCGGTCTACTCGCGCAGCGCCTGGGCCCACCGCCCGGTGCAGCCCGGCGTGTTGATGCGCGTCATGCCCGCGCAGCCCGCGCTGGCCGCCCATGAACTGTTCGCCGCTCTGCGCGAGATGGATGCGCAAGGTGTGGAACAAATCTGGGTGGAGAACCCGCCGCCGGACCCAGCCTGGGACGGCGTGCGCGACCGCCTGGCCCGCGCGGCCGCCGCCTGAACGCGGGGCGGCGCTTTACAAAACGACCAAACCCAGCCTGTATGCTAGCGGGCTGACCGATGGAGCTTTCATGACGATTTTTGCCGCTTCCACCCTCTTTGACCGCCTGAGCCGCTGGGTGCCCAGGAGCCCCCTGGCCCTGTGTGTGGCCACGGCCGTGGCCTCGGGCGTGTTGAGCGCCTGTGGTGGCGGCACCCAGGCCGAAAAGTTCGTGCCGTCCAAGATCGTGTCTTTCGGTGACGAAAGCAGTGCCTTGGTGACCGTGGAAGTGGCCTCGGCCGCCAGTGCGCCTCAGTACATCCATGGGCAGAAGTACGGCGTCAATTACGTCACTTGGACGGCGGTTCCCAACGATTCGCGGCTGCCCGCTTCTGGCGCAGCATCGGTGTCGGTGGCCAATGCGGCGTCCAATGCGGCAGCGTGGGGCCCATATGGGCCGGCGTCGGTGCCGGCATCGTCGATTTCTTCCTCCACCGTTAGCAGCCTCTCCGGCTTGCCCGACATCGTGGGCCGGACGTTCCAGGCGGTGCTGTCCATTTTCTATACTGACCCCACGGCCACGCCGACCACGCAACAACTGTCCAATGGCACGGTCGATTTTGCCTACAGTCACGATTGCTACGTGGCCAACAAGCTCTGGATCCAGATCGTGGCTGCAGGGTTCGGCAAGGGCTACAACCCAGGCACGGCGGCCTCCGAGCCCAAGGCCGGCTGTCCGGCCGACCTCCTGACTGGCGCGGTGACCTACGCCCAGCCCCATGCACTGGTCTCGAGCTCACCCGTGGGCATGACCGTCAAGAGCGTGCGAGATCAGGTCACCGAGCACATCGGTGACCTGGACCGGAACACCTTGGTGACCATGTTGGCCGGCCAGAACGATGTGGTGGCGAAATACAAATCAGCACTGGCCGGTGCTGCGGCCGCGCCAACACCTGCCAGCGCAGCCCAAATCATTGCAACCGCCAAGAGCGACATGAAGGCCAAGGGCCAGGAGTTGGGTCAGATCATCAACGAAATCACCCGCACGGGTGCTCGTGTGGCCTATGCCATCTTGCCCGATCTGAGTCGCGCCCCTTTGATCACGGCAGGAACTGGCCAGGACGGCGCTTTCCTGCAAGCGCTGGTCGAGGCCTTTAACAGCGGATTGACGGGCTCCAACGGCGCGGTGGACGACGGCCACAAAGTGGCTGCAGGGGTCCAGATCCCCTCTGAGTTCAACCCGCGATTTGACAATCCCAGTCTCTATAGTGTGACCAACGCCGCTTGGTGCGACAGCACCAAGGCCCGCCGACCCGACGGCACCTTGGTGAGTGCCAGCGATCCAGACGTGGTGCTCTTTTGCTCCAGCTTGACTGGCGTGGCGTCGACGGCAGACCAATCGACCTATCTTTGGGCCGACGACACCCATCTGGGGCCAGCCGGACACGCGATCATTGGTTCGGTGGTCTACAACCAGATCACTGCCAATCCGCTGTGATGGTTCTAGGGCTGCTCAGGCAGCCCGCTACGCTTGGCTTCAGCCAAAGCGCAGCTTCATCCCCAGGATCGCGATGGCCAGGCTCAAGGTGATCCCATTGGCCACCGTCATCGGCCAGGAGCCTTTGGCCAGGCCGTAGATCAGCCACATCGCCACGCCTACCGTGAAGGCGCTGTACATGCCCAGCGAGATCCCGCTGACATCGCGCGTGCGAAAGGTCAGCCAGGCCTGCGGCAAGAAGGACACCGTGGTGAGCGTGGCGGCCAGGCTACCGATGCCCTCGATCACGCGGGCGTCTAGCGCGTTGATCCATGTCACAGACAAGCTCATCATGGCGCGCTCCCTGGAGCAGCGGTGCTCTGGCTGGCAGCGGCCCAGCCCAGCACGGCCTGCAGCACCGGGCGGGCGGCCTCGGCCTTCGGATCGTTGACCACGGCGATCACGATCAAACGCTGGCCCGCCTCGTCCTGCACCACACCCGCCAAGGCGGTGGCGTCATCAAGCGAGCCGGTCTTGAGGTGGGCGCGGCCCACCGCGTTGACCATGCGTTTGGCCGTGCCATCGACGCCCGCCACCGGCAGCGATGCCAGCCATTCCGGCATGAGCGGGTCAGCCCACATGAGCTCGATCCAGCGCGCCAGACAACGCGTCGTGGTGGCCTCGGTGCGTGAGAGGCCCGCACCGTTGTCCAGCACCAGCGCATCGCGGCCATCGCAGGGGCTGTTGTGCTCGCCGGGCCGCCGTGTGGCATCGCGCACATGACTGGTCACGACCGAACGCGCGCGCTCAATGGTGGCGGGTGCGCCATCGTCGCCGCGCCCCAGCGTCAGGAAGAGCTGGCGCGCCATCACGTTGTTGCTGTACTTGTTGATGTCGCGGATGACCTCGGCCAGCGGTGGCGATGTCCATTTGACCCAGGGCACGGTGCCGGCTGGCCAGACGCCGTCACGTACCACGCCTTTGAGGCTGCCACCCAGTTGCTGCCAAGCGGCTTGCCAAGTGCGGGCGCTGTGCTCCAGGGCTTGAGCCTGCGGCCAGAGGATGGGCCAGCCCTGATTGCCGCAGGCGCTGGGGTAGGTGCCGCGGACCTGGAGGGTACGCGGCGGCAGGGCCTGCCCCTCGGCCACGGCGGGGGCGCCGCTGACCTGGAGCGACAAGGCCTCGCGCCAGGCGCCGCAGGGCACTGACGCCGGGGCCAGCTTGACCTGGGCATCAAGCTGGACGCCCGCCAAGGGCGGATTCAAGCTCAGTTGCGCCCAGCCTGGTCGGCTGGTGTCGATGCGCCACATCAGGCTGACGGCACCGTGCGCCAGCAAGAAGGCATCGGCCCCGGCGTTGTAGGGCTTGAGCGCCTGATGGTCGAAGGCCGCCGGGTCGTGCGGTGCCAGGCTCATCACGGACCGGTCCACCCGGACATCGCCCTGGATCTCGCGCAAGCCCGCCTCACGCCACTGCTGCAAGGCGGCGTTCAGGCGCATGCCGTCCAGGCTGGGGTCACCGCTGGCTTTGATCAGCACATCGCCGTGCAGCACGCCATTCGCATCAAGCGGGCCCGACAGCGCTGTCCAGGTTTCCCAGCTGAAGGCCGGGCCCAGCGTGCGCAGCGCCACCCCGGTGGTCAGCAGCTTCATCACCGAGGCCATCTGCCGGGGCGTGTCCGGGGCGATGGCCAGGCGGGGCGTGCGCTGGTCCACCGGCTGCACCCACGCCGACAAGGACGACTGCGGCAACCCGGCAGCCTTGAGGGCCTGGTTGATGGCGGGTGGCCAGGGGGCCGGGCTGGCCGAGGGCAGGGAGGCCGTCCCATCCAGGCTGAGTGCCTGGGCCTGGGGGACGCTGGCCAGCATCACCAGGGAGATGGCCATGCGAGCGGCGAAGGTGGAGCGCACAAGACAACACAGGAGGGGCATGCCCCGCATCATAGGGGCGGCCACTGCCGGGCGACTCGCTACACTGGCGCCCTATGTTCCCGACCGATCCCACCTGCCTGCTGGCCATGGACACCGCCACCGAAGTGGTTCACCTGGCCCTTTGGGTGCGTGGGCGCTGTCACGTGCGTGCGCTGGCCGGTGGTGCACAGGCATCCAGCAGCACCTTGCCCGGTGTACAGGCCTTGATGGCGGAAGCCGGGGTGACTTGGGCCGACCTGGACGCGCTGGCCTTTGGCCGCGGGCCTGGCGCTTTCACCGGCCTGCGCACAGCCTGCGCCATCACCCAGGGGCTGGCCTTGGGCCTGGACAAGCCCGTGCTGGCGCTCGACACCCTCATGGCGGTGGCCGAATCGGCCCGCGTGCAATCGCCCGGGCTGGCCCAGGCCTTGATCGCCGAGCCCACCGCGCGCCTGTGGGTCTTGCAAGATGCCCGCATGAGCGAGGTCTACGCCGCGGCCTACACCTGGGATGAGGCCGCGCAACGTTGGCATGCCGACGCGGCCCCCCAGTTATGGCCTCTGGCGCACCTGAGCGAACAAGTGCTGGCCGGCCAGGTGCGCTTGGCCGCCGGCAGTGCGCTCCTGGCGTATCCGGATTGTTTTCAAGCCTTGCAGGGCGTGGGCGTGACTCAGGCCGCGCCCGCCGGCGAAGCCTTGGCCACACTGGCCGTGGCGGCCTGGCGGCAAGGTGAGCAGATCGACGCCGCCCTGGCCTTGCCTTTGTACGTGCGCGACAAAGTCGCCCAGACCACCGCCGAGCGGCGACAGGGCGCCCTGACATGAAGGCCGGCTGGACCTGGCGCCCCATGACACGCGCCGACATCACCACCGTTTGCGAGTTGGAGCAGGCCGCCTGCCGCCACCCCATCCACGCCTGGAACGCGGACAACTACGCCTCGTCGCTGGGCAGCGGTTACTGGATGCGGGTGCTGTGCACGCCCGATCAGGAGATCGCCGGAGTATGCGTCTGCATGTTCGGCGTCGACGAGCTGCACCTGCTCAACATCGCCGTGGCCAGCCGTTGGCACCGGCAGGGGGTCGCACGCTGGATGCTCGACCGCCTGGTCGAGCTGTGCCAGGCTCACCACCTCCAGGCCATCTGGCTGGAGGTGCGGCCCAGCAACACGGGCGCGCGGGCGCTCTACACAGCGCAGGGCTACCAGGACATCAGCCTTCGCAAGCACTATTACCCCGATGTCGGCGGCCGCGAAGACGCCCTGGTGATGAAGCAGGAGGTGCCCGATGCCACGCTGGACTGACCGCCAGGTGGGCATGTTGCGTGAGATGGGCGTGCAGCATTTCTGGCCGCCCGCGCCTGAAGCCGTCACGGCTGCCCCTGTTGCCCCCGCTCAAACCGAAGCTGCGCCGCCAGCCCCTGCGCCCCCTTCGCGCCCCCCAACCGCCCGCGAGTCGTTCCAGTCCGTCTCAACGGTGCTGGCTTCGGCCGCCCCGCAGCGCCTGGGCAAGGACCCCGAAGGCATCGCCACCATGGACTGGCCTGAGCTGCGCCAGACGGTGGCCGGCTGCGAGGCCTGCGGCTTGTGCAAGGGCCGCCGCCAGACGGTGTTCGGCGTGGGCCACGAGCAGGCCCGCTGGATGATCGTGGGCGAAGCCCCGGGCGAGCAAGAGGATCGGCTCGGCGAGCCCTTCGTGGGCCGTGCCGGGCAGTTGCTTGACCGCATGCTCACCGCGGTCGGGCTGACCCGCAGCGAGGCCGACGCCGAGCGCCAGGTCTACATCGCCAACGTGATCAAGTGCCGTCCCCCGGGCAACCGCAACCCCTTGCCCGAAGAGGTCGCCCAGTGCGAGCCCTACCTGATCCGCCAGGTGCAACTGGTGCAGCCGCGCCTGATCTTGGCCATGGGGCGTTTTGCCGTGCAATCGCTCTTGCGCTCCAGCGAGCCCATCGGCAAGCTGCGGGGCCGCGTGCACGAGTACCAGGGCGTGCCGGTGGTCGTCACCTACCACCCGGCTTATTTGCTGCGCAACCCGGCCGACAAGGCCTTGAGCTGGGACGATCTGTGCCTGGCCCGCGAGGTGCTGGCCCGCCAGGGCTGAGCCTGGGTGGCCGGGTCAGGGGCCGCCGCTCAGCGGTCCTCGCCCAGGTAGCGTTTTCGCCAGAACAGCGTCACCAGGCCGATGCCCACCAGCAGCATCAGCATCATGGCCAGCACGAAGCCTTTGGCCGAGTGGATCAGCGGCAGCGCATCGAAGTTCATGCCGAAAATGCCGGTGATCAGGTTCAAGGGCAGGAACACGGCGGTCAGCACCGTGAGCGTGCGCATGATCTCGTTGGTGCGGCTGCCCTGCGCCGAAAAATGCATCTGCACCGCGCTCTCGGCCGAGCTCTCCAGGCGCCGCACATGCGTGAGCACCCGGTCGATGTGTTCGTGGACGTCCTTGGAGCGCACGCGCAGCAGTTCTCGTTCGCGCGCGGCAGCAGGCTCGGCCGGGATGGGCCACTCGTCCAGTGCGTCGATCCATTCCTGCACGGCGCTCCGCTGGTCCTCGCAGGTGTCTTCCAGCAGGTGCAGGGCATTGCGCGATTCGAGCAGGGCCTGCCAACTGGTGAACCGGCTGTTGCTGGCCAGCAGCTCGTGCTGCAGGTAGCCGAACTGGCGCGTCAGCAGGCGGCGCAAATCCAGGTAACTGTCGACCATGTGGTTGATCACGCGCAGCATCAGGTCGGCCGGGCCGGTGGGCATGCGGCTGGCCACGCCACGCGGGGTGGGGTTCAGCTCGGCCAGGCCGCTGCTCAGTTGCCCCAGGTGAAGGTGCTCGTCGGCATCGTCATCCGGGTCGCGCATGGACGGCTCCATGCGTGGCGAGGCGCTGTGGCCGGCGCCGGTCTCGCCGCGCATGACGGCCGCGCCGATCTGGCTGAGTCGGTTGACGAAGAAATCCCGCACCGAGCAATCGGCCGGGTGCACCGTCAGCAGCACACGGTCAAACAACGCGAAGCCCACCGGGCTGGTGTCGATGCTGGCCAGTGCCTGGCGCGCGGAGGACGCCGTGCCCTGAGCGTCGTCCAGGAACAGGCGCTCGGTACCGGTGCCCGCCGCCAAGCGTCGGAAGACCATCAGGTCGTACCAGGAGGTGTAGTCGTACTGCGAGGGCAGCTGTGGGTTCAGCAGGTCGGTGACGTGCAGATCGACCAGCGTGCCACCCGCCAGGCTTTGCAGGTGTGCCTGGATGTCGCCGAGCTGCACCTCGAATTCCCGCCGCCCGCTGGTGACCCATAAAAAGCCATGGGCGGGCAGGCTGGTGGGCCAGGCATCGAGCTCGGTAAAGCCGTCTTGAATCAGAAAAAACCGCACACCACCCCCCAGCCCTCAGGCCTGGCTTGTCACGCCCGCAGCAAACGCGCCGCGTCCAGGGCGAAGTATGTCAGCACACCATCGGCGCCAGCACGTTTGAAGGCCAGCAAGGCTTCCATCATGGTGGCGTCGTGGTCCAGCCAGCCGTTCTGCGCGGCGGCCTTGATCATGGCGTACTCGCCGCTGACCTGGTAGGCAAACGTCGGCACGCGGAACTCGTCCTTGACGCGTCTCACGATGTCCAGGTAGGGCATGCCCGGTTTGACCATGACCATGTCCGCGCCTTCGGCGATGTCCATGGCCACTTCGCGCAGGGCCTCGTCGCTGTTGCCCGGGTCCATCTGGTAGACCTTCTTGTTGGCCTTGCCCAGGTTGGCTTTGGAGCCGACGGCGTCGCGGAACGGGCCGTAGAAAGCGCTGGCGTACTTGGCGCTGTAGGCCATGATCCGCGTGTGGACCTGGCCTTGGGATTCGAGGGCGTGTCGGATGGCACCGATGCGGCCGTCCATCATGTCGCTGGGCGCCACGATGTCGACACCGGCCTCAGCCTGCACCAGTGCCTGGCGGGCCAGCACGGCCACGGTCTCGTCGTTGAGGATGTAATCGTGCTCGTCCAGCAGGCCGTCTTGGCCGTGGGTGGTGAAGGGGTCCAACGCCACGTCGGTCATCACGCCCAGCTCGGGGAAGCGTTTTTTGAGCTCGCGCACGGTGCGTGGCACCAGTCCCTCGGGGTTGAAGGCCTCCTGCCCATCGGGCGTCTTGAGCGCCGTGTCGATGATCGGGAACAGCGCCATCACCGGAATGCCCAAACTGACGCATTGCTCGGCGGCGGCCCACAAAGCGTTTCTGCCCAGGCGTTGAACGCCCGGCATGGATGCGACATCCTGCGCACCGTCGTCTTGATCCAACACAAATACCGGGTAGATCAAATCTTTGCAAGTCAGTGAGTGCTCTCTCACTAAGTCCCGGGTGAACACATCGCGGCGCAGGCGACGGGGACGCTGGAGTGGAAACGGCGTGGGCAATGGCATCGAGAAACTATGTCAAAGATGTGAAGGAATGCAAAGCACAGCGGAAAAACAAGCCCATATTATTGATTTCGGACATAAGCGCTGGGCATGGTTTAAGAACCAGTCTATAATCGACCTCGGATGATACGCCTTCGGGCCTTCATTCCCTGCTTTTCCTCCCTGAGCAGGTGCCTTACCGTGATGACAGCGTTAAGGCTTCAAAGCCCCGGCCAACGCCGGGGCTCTTTTTTTTGTCCCGCCGCATTTTTGTCACGTATCGGACAGACAACACAGCGGGTCAGTGGGCGGGGCTCATAATGCAGCGCATGCTCTGGATCAAGGCGTTGCATATCATCTTCGTGGCCAGCTGGTTCGCCGGCTTGTTCTATCTGCCACGTCTGTATGTCAACCTGGCTCAGGTGGGCCCGGACAGCCATGTCGAACGCGAACGCCTGCTGCTCATGGCCCGCAAGCTCTACCAATTCACCAATCTGCTGATGGTGCCCGCCTTGGCGTTCGGCATCCTGATGTGGCTGAAGTTCGGTGTGGGCAAAGAGGGCCCGGGCAATGGCTGGCTTCACGCCAAGCTGGGTGTTGTCGCCCTGGCGCTGGGTTACCAATACCTGTGCCGCCGCTTCCTGTATGAGTTCGAGCAACTCAAGAACCGACGTACCCACGTGTTCTATCGGATCTTCAACGAGGTCTCTGTCATCCTGTTCGCCGTCGCCGTCATACTGGTCGTGGTCAAGCCTTTCTAAAGGCCTTGATCTGGCCTTGCCATGAGCCTTCACCGCACCACCGCCTGGCCACTGACGTGGGTGGCCATGACGCTCGTCGTCTACGCGACGCTGCACCCCTGGACGGGCTGGCACTGGCCGGCCACCGGCAACTTCAGTTGGGTGCTGCCCCGACTGCGGATGGAGTACACCTCCGACCTGATCGGCAATCTGCTGGGCTACATCCCCCTGGGCGCCGTGTTCTGCGTGGCCTGGTTGCGCAGCGACACCCCGCCGGCCGCCAGCGCGTTGATCACACTGCTGTGCTGCTCGGCCCTGTCCTACACCCTGGAGCTGATCCAGTTCACCTTGCCCGGCCGGGTGCCCTCGATCTCGGACTGGACGCTCAACACCTTGGGCGCGGCCTGGGGCGTGCTGGCGGCCCTGACCGCCCAGGCGCTGGGGCTGCTGGATTGGTGGCACCGCTGGCGCGAGCGCTGGTTCATCCCGCAGGCCAGCGTGGGGCTGACGCTGCTGTGGCTGTGGCCGCTGGGTTTGCTGTTCCCGCCGCCGCTGCCCCTGGCCGAGGGGCAGTTGTGGCCCACCTTGCACTGGATGCTGCTCGATTGGTCGGAGGGCACGCCCTTGCAGGCCTTCCTGATGCCCGATGACGACTTGCTGGGCGTCTTCCTGAACAGCCAATGGCCCGGCCTCGCGATGGCCGATGCGACCCAGGTGTGGTGGTTCCCGATGCGTGATTCGGCGATCGTGGCGCTGGGCCTGCTGGCGCCCATGGCCGTTGCCTGCGCGCTGGCCCGCCCGCCGGCCTTGCGCCTGGTCTTGCTGGTGGGTGCGTGGTTGATTGCCGTTGCAGGGACGACCTTGTCCATGGCCATGAATTACGGCCCTGAGCATGCCTTGACCTGGCTCAGCTTGCCGGTGCTGGTCGGCTTGTCCGTGGGTGCGATGGGCGGCGCGCTGCTGGTCTACCGCAGCCGGGTGACCGCCACCATCGTGGGCCTGGTGGTGTTGGCTGCGATGGTCTGGCTGGTGCACCAAGTGCCGTCCGACCCCTATTACGCGCAGACCCTGCAAGCCTGGGAGAACGGGCGCTTCATCCGCTTCCACGGGCTGGCCCGCTGGTTCGGTCTCCTTTGGCCTTATGCGGCTTTCCTGTGGCTGGTCAGCCGCCTGGTGGGCCGCAACGCCTAAAATCGGGCCATGAGCTATTACGAGCGCCACATCTTTTTCTGCCTCAACCAGCGCGTGGAGGGTGAGGACTGTTGTGCCAACCATGGCGCCAAGGAAGGTTTCGACCACTGCAAGAAGCTGGTGGCCACCGCCGGCGCCAATGGCGTCGGCAAGGTTCGGGTCAACAAGGCTGGTTGCCTGGACCGCTGCGCTGGCGGCCCGGTGGCGGTGGTGTACCCCGAAGGCACGTGGTACACCTTCCTGGACAACGCCGACATCGAAGAGATCGTGCACAAGCACCTGATCGGTGGCGAGGTCGTCGCCCGGTTGGAGTTGCCGCCGAACGTGGGGCGCTGAGCGAATGATTGGCCGTCCATCGTCTAACTTGATCGACGGGCCAGCTGGCGTGCTGGAGGTGGTCGTCGAGCCGCCCGCGCAGGGTGCGCCGATTGGCCTGGCCGTGGTGGCCCACCCGCATCCCCTGATGGGTGGCACCATGGACAACAAGGTGGTTCACACCCTGGTGCGCGCTTTTGCCAGCCAGGGCTGGCAGACGGTGCGCTTCAATTTCCGGGGCGTGGGCGGGTCGGCGTCCACCTGGGCCGAAGGGCCGGGCGAGATCGAGGACATGCTGGCCGTGGTGGCCCACCACCGGGCAGATCCCGTGTTAAGTCAGGCGCCTTTGGCGCTGGCTGGCTTCTCATTTGGCGGGTATGTGGCCGCCAACGCCGCCCGCCGGCTGATCGATCAGGGCCAGGCGGTCAAGCCGCTGGTGCTGATCAGCCCGGCCACGGGGCGCTACAGCGTGCCGGAGGTACCTGCCGACACCTTGGTGGTCGAAGGCGAGCTCGATGACGTCGTGCCCCTGGCCGACATCCTGAACTGGGCCCGCCCCCAAAGCCTGCCCGTCACCGTGGTGCCGGGCGCCGGCCATTTTTTCCACGGCCAGTTGGGCACGCTCAAGCAACTGGTGCAGGCACACCTTCAGGCCTGGACGCCTTGAGCATCCACACGGCGTGATGCCCGCGGCCTGATCGGGTGGGCCACCTGGCCATGTCATGCTTGTCCCCGTCGACCCATTTGGATGCCATTGCTCCCATGAATGTGTTTTTTGCTGATCGCCGCGCCTGGCTACTGGCCGCCGGGCTGTCTATGGCATTGCTGGCGCCGTCTGCGTTGAAGGCCGCGCAGGCGGCAGCCGCCACCAACATGCCTCAGCCGCCCGAGGTGGCTGCGCGCGCCTTCATCCTGCAGGACATCACCACGGCGCAGACCCTGGCGGCCCGTCAGGCGGACCTGTCGGTCGAGCCGGCGTCCCTGACCAAGCTGATGTCCAGCTACCTGGTCTTCCAGGCGCTGCAAAGCGGCAAGCTGCAACTGACGCAGGAGCTGCCCGTGTCCGAGCGGGCCTGGCGCACCGGCATGACGGGCGCCTCGCGCAGCTTCATCAAGATCAACAGCCGGGTGAGGGTCGATGACCTGATCAAGGGCATGGTCGTGCAGAGCGGCAACGACGCCACCGTGGCCCTGGCCGAGGGCGTGGGCGGCTCGGTCGAGAACTTCGTGGCGATGATGAACCGCCAGGCCCAGGCCTTTGGCCTGAAGGCCACCTCCTTTCGCAACCCCGACGGGCTGACCGCGCCGGGCCACGTCAGCACGGCGCGCGAGCTGTCGGTGATCGCCATGCGCTTGGTCACCGATTTCCCGGATGCCTTGCCGTATTACTCGACCAAGGAGTTCACGTACAACGGCATCAAGCAGGCCAACCGCAACCTGCTGCTGTGGCGTGACCCGACGGTCGATGGCCTCAAGACGGGTTACACCGAAGCGGCCGGCTACTGCATGATCGCCACCGCCAAACGCAGCGTGGGTGGCGCGCCGCGCCGATTGATCAGCGTGGTGGTGGGCGCGGCCTCGCCCGAATCCCGCGCCAACGAGAGCCAGAAGCTGCTCAACTGGGGCTTCAGCGCGTTTGATGTCATCAAGCTGTTCGATGCCGGCCAGGTGGCCACCACGGCCCCGGTCTTCAAGGGCGCGGCCAACACGGTCCGGCTGGGCCGGCTTGATCCGCTGGTGGTTGTCGTACCGCGTGGCCAGGCCGCCTCGATCAAGTCCAATGTGGTGCGCACCGACCCTTTGCTCGCCCCCTTGACCAAGGGCCAGGTGGTGGGCACGCTCCGGATCAGCCTGGGCACCCAGCCCTGGCAGGAGTTGCCCTTGCAGGTGCTGGAGCCCGTGCCCAGCGCCGGTTTTTTCGGCCGCGTCTGGGATGCCCTGCGCTTGGCCATCAAGTGACCGTCGATGGAGTTCAAACCGACATGACCGACCAACCCGTCAACCCCGCCATCCCGCCCGAGCAATCGCTCATCGAGTACCCCAGCGCCTTCCCGATCAAGGTGATGGGCGTGCACGCCGATGAGTTCGTGGCGGCCGTGGTGACCATCGCGCAGACCCACGACCCGCTCTTCGATGCCGACCGGCACCTCGAAAAGCGCCCCAGCAGTGCCGGCAAGTACCTGGGCCTGACCGTCACCGTCACGGCCATCAGCCGCGAACAGCTCGACACCATCTACCGCGCTTTGACCAGCCACCCCCTGGTCAAGTACGTGCTGTAAAGCCCACGCTGGCGCCACCACGGGCGCCGCATACAATCGGCGGTTGCCCCATGTGCGGGCAGAAGGATCACTGTGTTCATTTCCAACGCTTACGCTCAGGCCGCCGGTGCGGCCGCCTCCCCCATGGCGAACCTGTCTCAGTTCGCTTTACCCGTGCTCATGATCGTGGTGCTGTACTTCGTGATGGTGCGCCCTCAGATGAAGCGCCAGAAAGAAGTCACCAACATGCTGTCGGCCTTGGCCAAGGGCGACGAAGTCGTCACGCAAGGTGGCCTGCTGGGCAAGATCAGCAAGCTGGGCGATACCTTCGTCGGCTTGGAGATCGCCACCGGCACCGAAGTGCAGGTCCAGCGCTCGGCCATCATCCAGGTCCTGCCCAAGGGCAGCCTCAAGTGATCTGGCCGCTGGCCTGAAAGACACGTATGAACCGTTACGCCTGGTGGAAATACCTCATCATCGCCGTGGCCCTGCTGGTCGGGGTGATCTATTCCTTGCCCAATGTCTTTGGCGAGGCGCCGGCCGTGCAGCTCTCCAGCGGCAAGGCCACCGTCAAGCTCACCGCTGAGGCGGTCGGCAAGGTCGAATCCGTGCTGGGCGAGGGCGGCATCACCGCCGATTTCGTCGAGTTCGACAACGGCTCGATCAAGGCCCGGTTCAAGGACACGGACACCCAGCTCAAGGCCAAGGATGCGATCAACCGCGCCTTCAACCCCGATCAGGCCGATCCGCACTACATCGTGGCGCTGAACCTGCTGTCGCGCTCGCCGCAATGGCTGCGCAGCCTGCACGCCCAGCCCATGTACTTGGGCCTGGACTTGCGCGGCGGCGTGCACTTCCTGATGCAGGTGGACATGAAGGCGGCCCTGACGCAAAAGGTCGAGAGCATGACTGGCGACATCCGCTCGCTGCTGCGCGACAAGGACATTCGCCACGCCGGCATCCGCCGCGATGGCAATTCGGTGCAGATCCATTTTCGCGATGAAGCCACCCGCAAGGCCGCCCAGGCCGTGCTGGCCGATCCCCTGCCTGACCTGGTCTGGACGCCAGGCACCGACACCGGCGGCTCTGGCGAGCTGACGCTGGTCGGCACGCTCAAGCCCGAGTCGACCCGCAAGGTGCAGGAGCAAGCGCTCAAGCAGAACATCACCACCTTGCACAACCGGATCAACGAGCTGGGTGTGGCCGAGCCTGTGATCCAGCAACAGGGCCTGGATCGCGTGGTGGTGCAGTTGCCTGGCGTGCAAGACACGGCCAAGGCCAAGGACATCATCGGCCGCACGGCCACGCTGGAAGTGCGCATGGTCGATGACAGCACCGAGGCCCAGGCCGCGGCGGCTGGTGGCAACGTGCCCTTCGGGACCGAGCGTTATCAGGAGCGCGGCGGCTTGGCCGTCATCGTCAAGCGCCAAGTGGTGTTGACCGGCGACAACCTGACCGATGCCCAGCCTGGCTTCGACGAGAACCACGAAGCGGCCGTGCACCTGACGCTGGACGCCCGCGGTGCCCGCATTTTCCGCGATGTCACGCGTGAGAGCATTGGCAAGCGCATGGCCATCCTGCTGTTCGAAAAAGGCAAGGGCGAGGTCGTGACCGCACCCGTGATCCGCGGCGAAATCAGCGGTGGCCGGGTGCAGATCTCGGGCCGCATGAGCTCCGAAGAAGCCGCCGACACGGCCCTGCTGCTGCGCGCCGGCTCCCTGGCCGCGCCCATGGAAATCATCGAAGAGCGCACCGTCGGCCCCAGCCTGGGCGCCGAGAACATCACCATGGGCTTTCACAGCCTGATGTACGGCTTCCTGGCGATCGCCGTGTTCATGATGCTGTACTACATGCTGTTTGGCGTGTTCTCGACCATCGCGCTGTCGGTCAACCTGCTGCTGCTGGTGGCCGTGCTGTCCATGCTGCAAGCCACGCTGACGCTGCCTGGCATCGCGGCCATCGCCTTGACCCTGGGCATGGCCATCGACTCGAACGTGCTGATCAACGAGCGTGTGCGCGAAGAGCTGCGCAATGGCTCGGCGCCGCAAACGGCCATCAACGCGGGTTATGAACACGCCTGGGCCACCATCCTGGACTCGAACGTGACCACCCTGATCGCCGGCCTGTCGCTGTTGGCCTTTGGCTCCGGCCCCGTGCGCGGTTTCGCGGTGGTGCATTGCCTGGGCATCATCACCTCGATGTTCTCGGCGGTGTTCTTCTCGCGCGGCCTGGTCAACCTCTGGTACGGCCGTCAGAAAAAGCTCAAGAGTGTCTCGATCGGTCAGATCTGGAAGGCACAGGAGTAATCAATCATGGAATTTTTCCGAATCAAGCGCGACATCCCGTTCATGCGGCATGCGCTGATCTTCAATGTGATCTCGTTCATCACGTTTGCGGCAGCGGTGTTTTTCCTGGTCCACCGCGGTCTGCACTTCTCGATCGAGTTCACGGGGGGCTCGGTCATCGAGGTGCAGTACGCCCAGAATGCCGACATCAACCGCTCGCGTCAGGCGGTCGAATCGCTCAACTACGGCGATGTGCAGGTGCAGAACTTCGGCACTGCGCGTGACGTGCTGATCCGCCTGCCCTTGCACGGCAAAATGAAGCAGACCGAAGTGGTTGGCCAAGTCTTTGGCGCGCTGTGCAAGGCCGAGAGCGGCCAGATCGTCAAAAAGACCAACGACAAGGGTGAGACGCGCGACGTCTGCCAGGCTGGCGCGAGCGAGCCTGTCACCCTGCAGCGCAGCGAGTTCGTCGGCCCGCAAGTGGGCGAAGAACTGGCCACTGACGGTGCCAAGGCGCTGGGCGTCACCGTCATCGGTATCATGCTTTACTTGGCCTTCCGCTTCGAGTGGAAGTTCGCCGTGGCCGGCATCGTGGCCAACCTGCACGACGTGGTCATCATCCTGGGCTTTTTCGCCTTCTTTCAGTGGGAGTTCTCGCTCTCGGTGCTGGCGGCGGTGCTGGCGGTGCTCGGTTATTCGGTGAACGAGTCGGTGGTGATTTTCGACCGGATCCGCGAGACCTTCCGCAAACACCGCAAGCTCACGAGCGCTGAGGTCATCGACCATGCGATCACGAGCACCACCAGCCGGACGATCATCACCCACGGCTCGACCCAGATGATGGTGCTGGGCATGCTGCTGTTCGGCGGCCCCACGTTGCACTACTTCGCGGCGGCCCTGACCATCGGCATCCTGTTTGGCATCTACTCCTCCGTGTTCGTGGCCGCGGCCATCGCCATGTGGCTGGGTGTCAAGCGCGAAGATCTCGTCAAGGGCGTGGCCAAAGACATCGATCCCAACGATCCAAACGCTGGCGCCGTGGTGTAGAGTCATCCCGACTTGACATCTGTTTGGCTCCATGACACTGGGTTCGACCAAAGACCTGGCCAGCCTGGCCCGCCGCACTTTCCTGGAGGCGCTCCGAGCCGGCACGCCTGAGCTGATCGCGGCGTGCACCGACGGCGCGCGCGCGCTGGCGACCCAGGCGGCCGAACCGGCGCTTTACGCCCGCCGGCGTGACCTTGTGCTGGACCTGCCCAGCTACGAAGCGAGCTGGTGCCAGGCCCTGCTGCGGCACATCGAGGCCTTGATGATCACCCTGGAGCGGGGCGGCGACTTGGCGGCTGTCTTGCGCGCCGAGCATGTGACCGGCCACGGCCCGGCCTCCGAGACCCTCAGCCTGGTGGCCGATTCGGCGGTGGAGTTGTCGATGCTGGAGTCGCGCTTGGCGCAGACACTGGTGGACCGGGCCGGTTGGGAATACACCGACCTCAATGCCCGTCTGAGCACGCTGGAAGGCGTCCAGGGTGATGGCAACCTGGACCAAGCCGAGGTGCTGCGCCCTCAAAAACCGGCCCACTGGGTGCTGGACGCCTGGATGACCGCCGGCCTGGGTCAGACCCATTGGGGCACCTTGCAAACGGTGCTGCATGACGAGGCAGCCCACTGGGCCGAAGCGGCCTATCACGAAGCCAACCGCGTCCTGCTCGAGCGTGGCGTGCGCCCTGAAATCGATTTGCGGGCCTTCATCCGGCGCACCAAGGATGCGGGCGTGTTGCGGACCTTGACACCATCGCCCGGTGTGGCCGATCGCGGCGCGCGGTTTGGTGCCAGCGGTGGCAGTACCGGGGCGGGTGCTTTTCGGACCGGGCCGAGTTCGGAATCCGACGCCCATGGGAGCTTTGAAGAAACCCGCCAGTTGACCCAGACGCCGGGCCTGAGGTCGGTGGCTCAAAACCAAGCCACCTTGGGCAAGCTCAATCAACTGGTGGCCCGCCAGGTGCCGGAGTTCATGCCACAAACGAGTGGCGCCAACGCATCAGGCGATCAGGCCGGCTTAGCCATGCCGTCGCAACTCGGCCAGGCCATCCTGAGCACCCAACGGGTGGTGCAAGGGCAGGCCGACACTGTCTCCGAATCGCTGCCAGTCAGTCCCGGCACCCTGGTGCGCGACCTGCAAGCCCAGAAACGCGAGCTCAAGGCTGCGGCCAGTACGCCGGTCGAGCGGGCCGTGATCGAGGTGGTGGCGCTCTTGTTCCAGAGCATCCTCATGGAAGAGCGCTTGCCCGCCGCTGTGCGGGTGTGGTTCGCGCGCCTGCAAATGCCCGTGCTGCGCGTGGCCGTCACCGAACCGGACTTTTTCGCGACGCTGGACCATCCCGCGCGCCTGCTGATCGACCGCATGGGGGCCTGTGTCATGGGTTTCTCGGGGGGTGGCGAGGCGGGTGATGCCTCGGCTCAGGACAATCTGCACAAGGAAATCAAGCGGGTGGTGCAGACCATCGAGGCTTATCCGGACACGGGCCGGCGGGTCTTCCAGACCGTGATGATCGAGTTCGAGCACTTCCTGGAGCGCTATTTCCGCGAGGGCAATGAGGCGAGCCGCAAGGGCGTCTCGCTGGCCCAGCAGGTGGAGCAGCGCGAGGCCTATGCCATCCAGTACACCATCGAGTTGCGCAAGATGCTGGCCAGCGTGCCCGTGCACGAGGGCGTGCGCGAGTTCGTGTTCAAAGTCTGGGCCGATGTGCTGGCGCACAGCGCGGTGCATGGCGGCCCGGGCAGCGAGGACACCAAGGCGCTCAAACGCCTGGCGGGTGATCTGATCTGGTCGGCTGGTGCCAAGTCCTCGCGGGAAGAGCGCCACGAGGTGCTTCAGCGCCTGCCGCCTCTGCTCAAGGCCCTGCGCGAAGGCATGGGCCGCACCGGCATGAACAGCGAGCAGCAGGAGCAGCACATCCAGGCGCTCAACCAGGTGTTCGCGGCGGCGTTCTCCGCCAAGGCGGCGGCGATTTCGGCCGAACGCATGCTGGAAGTCACCCAGCGGCTGGAGGCCATCGACGGTGTCCTGCCCGAACTGGGCGAGATCGACCTGGACGCCGACACCCTGCGCGACCTGTCGGGCCACGAGAGCGAGGACCTGGAAGTTGTGGCCGAGGGCGGCACCATGCCCACCCCGGCGATGCTGGCCTGGGCAGCCGAACTCAAACTGGGTGCCTGGTTCGACCTGGACTACCGCCATCGCCACGAGCACGTCCAACTGGCCTGGCGGGGCATGCAGCGGCATTTGCTGCTGTTCGTCACGCCCCAGGGGCGCGGCGTGCTGTTCCAGGTGCATCGCCTGGCGGCATTCCTTCAAGCGGGCCTGCTGGTGCCGCTGGAGGAAGAATCCCTCACCGTCCGGGCCACGCGGGATGCGCTGGCCAAGCTGGACGCTGACCCGGATCGCCTGCTGAATTAACCTTGCTGTAGAGGGGCGGCGTGGCCCCTGCTCCACAGTTTCGTGTGTCCCCGATTCGGTCATGTGAAATAAGCACGGGCTAAAGGCTTTTATTCTTTCCACCTGACGGAACGGCATTTCGCCAAGATCACCATTGTGTGAATTGAGGGGTTGCCATGTTCTTGAGGCGGCGTGTCGTAGCAGGTAGTCAATGGGTCGCAGTGGCTCAGGAGGGCTCGAGTGTGCACGCCGCGCAGGTGGCGCACATCGAGGGCCAACGCCCGCGCCTGCTCTGGCTGTGGACGCAGGAGACGGCCAGCCTGTCGGAGGCATTGACCTCGCTCAAGCGTGCCCACCCGCTCAAAGGCCTGTCGCTGGTCAACCAGCTGGAACGCACCCAATACCGGCTGCTGTCCACCGAGGTGCCCGATGTGCCCCGCGAGGAATGGCGTGATGCCATGCGGTGGCGGATCAAGGAGCAGGTCGATTTCTCCATGGAAGATGCCCTGCTGGAGGTCCTGGCCGTGCCGCAGGACACCCAGTTGCGGCAGATGTTCCCGGCGATTGCCCTGGTGGTTCAGCGGGCCGACTATGACCGCGTGTCGCTGGCCGCGGATGACGTGGGCCTGCGCTGGTCTGCAATGGACACGGCCGAGACTGCCTTGCGCAACCTTTCGGCCATGGCCGAGACCGAAGGTCAGGCCCACGCGCTGCTGGTGTTCGGCGAGTCGCACGGCATGCTGGTGATCACCTACCAGGGTGAGTTGCTGATGACCCGCAACATCGAGGTGGCGGTGTCGGCCGTGACCGGCACCAACGAGGCGCGTGGCGCCGCCCTGGGGCGTGCCGCCCTCGAGGTACTGCGGACCCTGGACACCTTTGAGCGCATGCACAGCCAGGCCACCTTGGCTGGCTTGTCGGTGGTGCCGCCGCAGGGCGGCGATGCCGATGTGCTGGAAGTGTTGGCCGACTTGGTCTATGTGCCCATCAAGTATTTCTCGCTGGCCGATTGCGTTGACCTGTCGGCCCTGGGGGAGGCGCGTGCCGAGGAACTGGCCAAGGGCCCTAGCCTGGGCGAGCTGTGCGTCATTGGCTCGGCCTTGCGAGCCTACAGCGAGGCCGCCGGGCGCCAGAGCGTCAACCTGCTCGACCCCGAGACCCTCAAATCGCAAACCTTGACCTGGGGCGCGATGTGGGGCGTGGCGGCGGCCGGGGGCGTGTTCGCCGTGACCGTGCTGGCTGGGCTCGGGCTCACCGTGGCCACCAAGTACGTGAAGACGCAGACTGAAAACCTGGAGCACGACATGGTCGAGTTGCGCCAGGCCGCCTCCACCATGCCGCCCATGGCCGATGTGAAGGAGTTGGCCTTGCTGCGCAAGACCGAGGTTCGCCAGCGCCAGATGCACGAAGCGCTGCGCAACACGGTGATGTCGGCCACGCCCGGCTACTCCGGGTACCTGGTGGCCCTGGGCCATCAGACCGTGCCCAACCTGTGGATCACCGGCATGAGCCTGCACGACGATGGCCGTGACTTGGAGCTGACCGGCCGCATGACCGACAACGCGGCCTTGCCCAACTACTTGGCCCGCCTGCAACAGGAAGATCGCTTCCGTGGACGGCGTTTCGCGCAGATCGAACTCAAGGCGATCAACCTCAGCGAAGTCGGGGCCGGCCCCGCCATCACCGAGTTCACTTTGCGCGCCAAGGAATCGAGCATGAGCGCCAAGGCGGTGATCGAAGTCCCCATGGACCCGGCGCTCAAACAGCTGGCGGAGCGACGTTGACCATGAACGCCCGCCTTCAACAGCTGATCCCCCTGCTGCAGACCCGCTGGCAGCGCGGCCGCCGTGCCTTCGATGCTCGGTTGATGAACGAGCGCCGGCTCATGATCGTGGCCGTGGTGTGCGTGCTCTGGCTGATCATGGACACGCTCTGGATGACGCCAGCTTATGAGGCCCTCAATGCGGCCAACAAGCGCAGACAGACGACCGAGTCGGCGCGCGATGCCCTCAAGGTGCTGGCGGGCCGCCATGCGGCAGAGATCGAAGCCCAGCAACGCGAGGCCAAGGCCGAGCTGGAACAGACACGTCAGCGCGTGGCTGAGGGCCAGGTGGCGCTCAAGCAGGTGCAGGCGATGCTGGCACCTGCACGCGAGATGCGTCAGTTGCTCGAAGGCCTGCTGGCGCAACACGGTCAGTTGCGTGTGAAATCCATGAAGACGCTGGCACCGCGGGAGGTCAACCTGGGCGTGGGTGGCGGGCCGAACGAGAGCGTACAGCTTTATCGACATGGCATGGACATCACAGTGGAGGGCAGCTTCCACGACATGCTGGGCTGGCTGAGCAGCACCGAGAACCTGCCCCATCGCTTGCTGTGGGACAGCATCAAGCTCGTCTCGGACGACGAGGCTCGCTTGAGCCTGACCGTGATGGTCCACACCTTCAGTCCCGACCGCGAAAGTTTGGAGATTGCACCATGACGCGTCACAAATGGTGGTGCCTGATGTTGGTGCTGACCGCCACCTCCAGCCGGGTGTGGCCGATCGATCAGATGGCGACCCTGCCTGATCCCACGCGGCCGCCGGCCAGTGTGTTCAGAGCTACTCAGCCGCTGGTGCCTGGTCTGCCGGAGGCGGTGCCTCAGGCGGCGTCGGAGCCGGCTTCGGGTGCTTCGGCGCCAAGAAAGAAACCGATTTTGCGACTGACCCTGGTGCGCGTGAGCGCATTCGGCGCGAAGAGCGTGGCGCTGATCGACGGGCAGGCTGTGTCTGTGGGGGATCGGATCGGAGAGCTGACCGTGGCGGCGATCGACACCCGGGGGGTCACTCTCCGTGGTGCCAGAGGAACACAACGGCTGACGCTCTTGTCGGCCACGTATCAAGAGGTGGCCTCGGCCGCCTCGGCTGCGTCGAGCAGTGAAAAGGAGTCTCCATGAATCGCTTCCAAATCGTGCTGTGCACCACTGTGCTGGCCGTGGCCATGGCTGATCAAGCCCAGGCTGCCGGCAAGAAGCACAAGGCACCCAAGCCCGACTACGCAGCGCTGGCTGCGGCGGACCAGGCCGCAGCCGATCCAGGCGCGGACTTTTCTACGCCCGTCCAGCAGGCACAGAGCTTCGATCAATACCCTGCGACGGCGGCCGGCATCATGAGCACCAGCCTGGCCAATCCTGTGCCTAAAGCAGTGGTGGTGTCGGGCAGCGCCCGCGACCTCGATGCCCGCTTCGAACTGTCGGTCAACAACGCACCGGCGGCGCAAGTCTTCCTGCAATTGGGCTTGAACACGGGCTACAACATCCTGGTCTCGCCCGAGCTGTCGGGCGCCATCACCATCGGCCTGAAGAACACCACCGTGCCCGAGGCCCTGGAGGTGCTGCGCGAACTCTTCGGCTACGACTACCGAATCGCCGGCAACCGCGTCTTCGTTTATCCCAACACGGTGCAGACGCGGATCTACCGCATCAACTACCTGCCCGGACGCCGTCAGGGGCTGTCGGAGCTGCATGTGTCTTCCAGCTCAATCCAGGGCACGGGTGGATCGAACAGTGGCTCGTCATCGGGCGGCTCCTCCAATTCGTCGAGCGGCGGTTCATCCGGCAGTTCATCTGGTGGTTCGTCGAGCAACAGCGGCGCTCGCAGCGATGACACCGCGCATGTGCGCACAACCTCGGACAGCGATTTCTGGAAAGAGGTGCAGGAATCGCTGGTCTCGATGGTGGGGACCGCCAATGGCCGTGGCGTGGTGATGAACCCGGCCGCTGGCGTGGTCGTGATCCGCGCCACCCCGGCCGAGCACCGCCATGTGACGGATTTCCTCAAGGCCGTGCAGGTCAACATCGAGCGCCAAGTGATGCTGGAGGCCAAGATCGTCGAGGTGCAACTGACCAGTTCGTCCGCCACCGGCGTGAATTGGTCCTTGTTCGGCAACCATGGCTCCCGGGGGGGCGGCATTGCCAACCTGGCGCCGGGCGTGACGCTCAAGCAAGACCAGATCTCCAGCGCGGATGTGTCGATCACCAAGGGGCCGACTTTCACAGCTGGCGCGGCGGGCTTTTATGGCCTGGCCGTGCAGACCACCAACTTCATGGCCTTGATCAATTTCCTGCAGACGCAGGGCGATGTGCAGGTGCTCTCCAGCCCGCGCATCGCGACCATGAACAACCAGAAAGCCGTGCTCAAGGTGGGCAGCGACGAATTGTTCGTGACGGGCGTCAAGACCGATTCTACGAGCTCGGGCAACAACACCGTGACCACGCCCACCCTGACCTTGCAGCCCTTCTTCAGTGGCATCTCGCTGGATGTGACGCCGCAGATCGACGATTCGGGCATGGTCATGATGCACATCCACCCGGCGATCAGCGCGGTCACCGAGAAACAAAAGACCATCGACCTGGGCAACCTGGGCTTGTACAAGCTGCCCTTGGCGACCAGCTCCATCAATGAGACCGACAGCATCGTCAAGGTGATGGACGGCCACATCGTCGCCATCGGCGGACTGATGCGGGTGACGACCACGGCCGACCGCAATGGCGTGCCCGGCCTGAGCGAGGTGCCCGGTGTGGGTGGGCTGTTTCGACAGAAAGAGACCTATACCAACAAGCGCGAACTGGTGGTGCTGATTCGACCCACGGTGATCGGCGAAGACGGCTCCGGCTGGATGAGCAACGAGCCCAACACGTCGATGATCAGCCCCCCTACGCCCAGTCGCTGAACGGAGCCTGCCATGCCGCGTCCACAGAAATTCAGATTGGGTGACCTGCTCGTTCAGGATTCACTCATCACGCAGGAGCAGCTTGAGCAAGGGCTGGGTGCCCAGAAGAGCAGCGGGCGCAAGCTTGGCCAGGTGCTGGTCGAGATGGGCTGGATCACGGAAGCGCAGATTGCCAAGGCCGTGGCCCGTCAACTCCATGCGCCCTACATCGACCTGGCCCATTACCCGCTGAGGCCCGAGCTGGCCCAGTTGCTGCCTGAAGCACAGGCGCGGCGCATGCATGCCATCGTGCTGGACGATCCACCGTCCGGCCTGATGATCGGCATGGCCGATCCGACCGACATCTACGCCTTCGACGAGATCGGCCGTGTCCTCAAGCGCGCCATCGACCTGGCCGTGGTTACCGAGAGTCACCTGGCCGCGGCGCTGGACCGCGTCTACACGAGCACGCAGGAGATCGAAGGCTTGGCGCGCGAGCTGACCAGCGAGTTGGCCGGCACCGAGACCGACCTGGGCGACCTGCTCGGCATGGACACGACCAGCAACGAGGATGCGCCGGTGGTGCGCCTGTTGTATTCGGTGTTCGAGCAGGCCTTGAAATCGCGTGCGTCGGACATCCACATCGAGCCGCAGGAAAAAAACCTGCGCATCCGTTTTCGGATCGACGGCGAGTTGCAGATCCAGACCGAGGCCGACTCCAAGATTTCCGGCGCCGTGGCCTTGCGGCTCAAGCTCATGTCCGGCCTGGACATCTCTGAAAAGCGCCTGCCGCAGGACGGCCGCTTTGCCGTGCGCCTCAAAGACGGCACGGTGGATGTGCGGATCTCGACCATGCCCGCGCAGTACGGCGAATCGGTGGTGATGCGCCTGCTCAGCCAGAGCAGCGGCATGCTCGACCTGGAAAAGCTGCGCATGCCTGGCCCCATGCTGGCGGCGATGAAGCGGGCCATTGAAAAGCCCAGCGGCATCATCCTGGTGACGGGGCCGACTGGCAGCGGCAAGACCACCACGCTGTATGCGGCGCTCAACGCGCTCAACACCACCGAGCGCAAGATCATCACGGTGGAAGACCCGGTGGAGTACCGCCTGCCCGGCCTGAACCAGGTGCAGGTGATGGACAAGATCGACCTGACCTTCGAGCGCATCCTGCGGGCTGCTTTGCGGCAGGATCCCGATGTCGTCCTGGTCGGTGAAATGCGCGACCGCACCACGGCCGAGATCGGCATGCGCGCGGCCATGACGGGCCACTTGGTCTTGTCAACCTTGCACACCAATGACGCGGTGACCACGCCCGCGCGACTCATCGACATGGGGGTGCCGCGTTGGATGGTGGCCTTGTCCGTGCAACTGGTGGTCGCTCAGCGACTGGTGCGAACGCTCTGCCTGGCCTGCGCCGCGCCTTACGAGCCCACGCCCCAGGAGACCGTCTGGCTCAAACGCGAATGGGGCGACGAGGTGGAGGGCAAGCCTTTGCGCCACGGCCGGGGCTGCCCCGAGTGCGCCAAGACGGGCTTCAAAGGCCGCACCGGTGTCTACGAGTTCCTGGAGATGACGCAGGACCTCATCGAGGCCATGTCCGACGAACGCTCCAATGTGTTTGGCAAGGCCGCCAAAGAGCACATGGCGGGCAATACCTTGCGCCGCGATGCCGCGCGCCTGGTCCTGGAGGGTCGCACGACCGTCGATGAGGCCATGCGCGTGAGCGCACAGGTGGATTGATGGGCAAATACGTCTACAAGGCCCGGGGGCCGCATGGCATGGTCGAAGGCGTCGAGGATGCCGATTCATCCTCGGCCGCCGCTGACCAGTTGACCATGCGTGGCCTGGTGCCCCTGACCGTCAAGTCGGTCAACAACATGCAGTCCGCCAGCAAGCCGGCCGGCAGCAGCGGGGGCGGTGGTGGCGCAGGCGAGCCCGTGAGCAAGCCCTCCTGGATGCAGCCCAAGATCCTGACCACCGATGTGATGCTGTTTTGTCGGCAGATCTACACCTTGTTCAAGGCCGGTGTCCCCATCCTGCGGGCGCTGGCTGGCTTGCAGGAAACAACGACCAATCCGACCATGAAAGCGGTGCTGCTGGACCTGCGCCGCAGCCTGGAGGGCGGCATCGAGTTTTCCGCCGCCATGCTGCACCACCCCAAGGTGTTCGACAACTTTTTCGTGTCCATGGTGAAGGTGGGCGAGGCCTCGGGCCGCATGGAAGAGGTCTTCCTGCGCTTGTTCCAGCACCTTGAGTTCGAGCAGTTCATGCGCCAGCAGGTCAAGTCGGCGTTGCGCTATCCCAGCTTTGTGATCATGGCCATGGTCGCGGCCATCGGTGTGATCAATGTCATGGTCATCCCCGCTTTTGCGGAGGTGTTCAAGGGTTTTGGCACGGAATTGCCGTTGGCAACCAAGATCTTGTTGGCCACGTCGGAGTTCACGGTCAAGCATGGCTGGTCCATGTTGATTGGCGCGTTTGCAGCGTTCGCGCTGTTCAAGTATTGGTTGACCACACCGGAGGGTCGCCTCATCTGGGACCGCTCGGTCCTCAAGATGCCGCTGGTGGGCGACATCGTGACGAAAGCCTCACTGGCGCGCTTCACACGGGCGTTCGCACTGGCTTTGCGCAGCGGTGTGCCCATCGAAAAAGCCCTGGGCGGCGTGGCCATGACGGCCGACAACGCCTACATCAGCCAGCGTGTCGAAGGCATGAAAGACCACATCATGCGCGGCGAAAGCATGGCGCATGCAGCGGCCTGGGCCGGTGTGTTCACGCCGGTCGTGCTGCAGATGATCGCCATTGGCGAAGAGACCGGGATGATCGACGAGCTGCTCGAAGAGATCGGCGAGATGTATGGAAACGATGTGCAATATGCACTCAAGACCCTCTCGCAGCAGATCGAGCCCATCCTCATCGTCTTCCTCGGGATCATGGTGTTGATCCTGGCCCTCGGCGTTTTCCTCCCGATGTGGAATCTTGGACAAATGTCGTTCAAGAAATGATTTGACATGTCGAAAAAGAATCATCGTGCATTGACGACCAAGCCGTGCTGAGCGGCAATAACCCCGGCCTTTAATTGTTGAAAGAGGTACTTCCATGAAACGCAGCAACCGCAGCATTCAAACTGGTTTCACCATGATCGAATTGATCGTGGTCATCGTCATCCTGGGCGTTCTGGCCGCGACGGCCTTGCCCAAATTCGTGAACGTGCGTCAGAACGCGGAAGCGGCTGCCTTGGCTGGTGTGGCCGGTGCCATGGCCAGTGCCATGTCTGTCAACTATGGTGGATGCCTGGTGACGAATAACGCCCCCCAGGCAGGCCGGTGCGTGCTGGTGAACACGTGTGACGGCCTTAGCGCGACTGGCATCAAAGCCCTGCTGCAAGGCAATACGGTGCCCACGGGCTACACAGTGGCTGCGGCCGCGCTGACGTCGGGTGTCTCGACTGCCTGCACCGTGACGCAGACGTCGACCCTCCAGACAGCCACCTTCGATGGCATCGGTGCCGGCTTCTAAGCCAACGGCTGACAACGGGCCTGGGCCGGGTCCCTGACGCCGAATGCGCTAATCCAGCACGTGCTGGATTAGCGCGCTTGTCAAGCCATCAAGACATTGGAGTGCCCATGACCAAGAAGCGAATGCAGTCAGGCTTCACGATGATCGAGCTGATCGTGGTGATCGTGATCCTCGGCGTCCTGGCGGCCACGGCCTTGCCCAAGTTTGTGAACGTGCAGGCCAATGCGGAAAGCGCGGCGCTCAATGGGGTGGTTGGCACGCTGGGCAGTGCCATGTCCATCAACTATGGTGGTTGTCTGGTCACCAGCAATGTGCCCACGGCAGGCAAGTGTGTCCTGGTGAACAACTGCGATGGCACCAGCGCCACGGGCGTCAAAGCCCTCCTCCACAACAGCGAGGTTCCTACTGGCTACACCGTGGCGGCCGGGGCTTTGACCTCGGGGGTGTCAACGGCTTGCACCGTCACCCAGAACTCGACCCTTCAAACGGCCACCTTCGACGGCATCGGTGCTGGATTCTGATCAAGCTTTTGCAGAAAGCAGGACAAGGACGGGATTTGTGGTCGTTTTTGGCATGCGAAAAACAGGCCTGATGCGCACAATGTCCTGAAGGCGTCTCCTGTCGAGCGTGCCTGCTTGTCGAGGTAATCCACCGTGAACAAGATGATGCGTCGTTTGCTGGGGTGGCTGGGCCTGTGGGCCTTGCTGGCCTGCCCATGGCAGCCCGCGCAGGCAGGCTGGGTCATGACCACGACCGGGCAAGCTGGTTTCAACACCCCGACGGCGTACGCCAACCTGCGCACGGTCGACTTCAGCACCGTGACCCTGGCCGCCGAGCAGACTGCGACACGGCTGAGCTATTCATCCTCCCTGGCCAGTGGCGCCTCCATCAAGTACAACGACACCAGCACCGGGCTGACAGGCTTTGCGGGCAACTCGGTGGAGATCGCCTCGGGCACAGGGGCCAGTGCTTCGTCCCTGACCATCAATTTTCCCAATGGCGGGACCAGTTATGTGGCCTTCCTGTGGGGCTTGTCCCTCAAGGACGAGAACTCGCAGTACGTGACCTACACCTTCAGCGACAACACCACGGTCACGCTCTACAACTGCCAGAGCACCGCCACCTCGACCTGCGTGGGCCAGTATGTTCCCAGCAACTGGCTGGCGAGTTTCCTGAGCAATCTGCTGTCTTTCATCCTGGGCGGGAACTCCTATGACAGCGCCTACCTGACTTATACGCCGGCCTCAGGCGTCACCATCACCAAGGTGCAGTTCTTCAACAGCCGATGCGGTGGTTGCGGCTTCCTGGGCAGCAACGCCAGCCAGAACTTCGACATTGACAACCTCAGCTACGTGGACCCGCTGGTGGGCCCTCACCATGTCGAGATCACCACGCCAGGCGCGACCGTCACGGCTGGCACGCCAGTGACCTTCACGGTCAAGTCCTGCTCCGACGCGGCCTGCACGCTCTACACCACGGGCTTGTCCGGCACCCTGGGCATCACGGGGGCCGGCACCGTCAGCTACCCCGGAACCTCGACCTACACCATCGGCGCCCGCAGCGGCAGCACCACCATCCAGGCCAGCATGGGCTCTGGTGGCGCCGCCACGGTGGCACTGAGCGCCCCCAGTCGAACCATCAGCGGCACGCCGGCGGTGTATTGCGGCATGGGCGTGGCGGCCGCCAGCGGCAACGCCTGTACCTTGACGGTGCTGGGGCTGCATCACCTGGAACTCACCACGGCGGCCAGCAGCGCGGCGGCTGGGGTCAGCGTGACCTACACGATCAAGGCCTGCGCCGATGCCGCCTGCAGCACGCTCTACACCGGGGGCGTCACGGGGACCTTGGCCATCAGTGGCGTGGTCGCCAGTTACTCGCCTGCGGCGGCCTTCAGCATCACGGCAGGCACCTCATCGACGACGGTGGCTGCAACCATGACCTTCGGCACGGCGACGGCATCGATCACCTCGCCCAGCCCCGCGCCCGCAGCCTCTCTGTATTGCGGCATGGGGGTGGCGGCGGCCAACGGCAACAGCTGCGCCATGACGATCAGCCTGGGCCTGCACCATATCGAGGTGACCACATCGGCCAGCAGCGGCGTGACTTGCAACCCCATCACCTACACGCTCAAGGCCTGCGTGGATGCCTCCTGCACCTCGGTCTACACTGGCGGCGTCGCTGGCACGCTGACCGTCAGCGGCACGGGCGTGACGGTCAATCCAGGCACGCAGCTGTTCACCATCCCCGCCAGTGGCACCGCCACGGCCACGGCCCAAGCGACCACGGCCGGCACGGTGACGGCGGCCTTGTCGCTGGTGGTGCCCGTCCCGCTGGGCAGCCCGGGCACCTATTGCGGCATGGGTGTGGCGGCCACGAGTGGTGGCAGTTGCAACTTCACCACCAGCACATCCGCCTTGCTGTTTGATGTGCCCAACCATTACTCGGATGTTCCGCAATCGGTCACGGTCACGGCGGTGAAAGCATCCGACAACGGTGCGGTCTGCACGCCGGGTTTTGCCAGTGTCAGCAAATCCGTCCTTTTCAAATGCACCTATGCCAACCCCTCCACGGGCACCAAGCCAGTGATCGTGGGCGGCTCTGCACTCAATGCCGCCAACAGCGCAACATCGGCTTGCGACGGCACGGGGCGCAGTGTGAGCCTGGCCTTCAACGCCAGCGGTGTGGCGACCACCACGTTCCAGTATGCAGATGCCGGACAGGTGGGGTTGACGGCCAGCTACACCGGATCCGGCACGGATGCTGGCCTGCTCATGGCGGGCAGCGACAGCGTCATTGCCGCGCCGTATACCTTCGGAGTCAGCCGTGTTGGAACAGGCAACATCGTGGCGGGCGGTACGTTTTCTGCGTCCGTCACCGCCTTGAACTACAACAGCGTGGCCACACCCAACTTTGGCAGGGAGAGTTCGCCAGAAGGCGCAACGCTGACTTTTGTACGCGCTCAGCCCAAAGGCAACAATGCGGTCAATGGCACGTTCAGCGGGACCTTGGGCAGTTTCACTGCAGGCGTGGCGACAGGCAGCAATCTGACATGGAGCGAGGTGGGGCGAGGGGACGTCTCTGCGCTTTTGACAAGCGGCAACTACCTCGGTTCAGGTTTGCCCGTGACCGGCGGCTCATCTTCCGGCATGTACAGCTGCGCGAACGAAAATTGGACCTGCAACTTGCCATCGGGCGTCACGGCCCTGGTGCGGTACAGCGCCAGCGGCTTTGTCAAATCCCGGACGGATTTGTCGGGCACGGTCACTTGCAGCAACGCCGTATTTGGCGATCCTGCGGTGGGTGCGGCCAAACACTGCGACTACTGGCTCATCACGGGTGCGGCGACGGATTATTTCTACACCGGAGCCTTCGGACCGTTCGTTCCACATCACTTCAACATCACCGCCCCACAAACCTGTCTGGCCGGTTCGTTTTCATACAGCGGCCAGCCCTTTACCCAGACGGTGACGGCGGTCAATGCGGCAGGTGTCACGACAGCCAACTACGACGGCACGGTCGACACCGCTCCCAACTTCGCCAAAAATGTCACCTTGTCTGCCGTCAATGGCAGCAATGGCAGCTTGGGCACGGGCAGCTTGCTGCCGGCCAGCTTTGTTGCCGGCGTCGCGACTTTCAGCAATGTCTTCACTTTCACCAGCAAGCTCACCGGGGCCACGGCCATCACCCTGCGTGCGCTGGACGCGGATTCGATTTCGTCGAGCGGATATGCCGAGCCCACCCTGGGGATGCGCAGCGGACGCCTGACTTTTTCCAATGCTTTTGCCTCCGAGAAAGCGAGCCTGGACATCCCTGTGCAGGCGCAGTACTGGAGCGGCAAGGCCTGGATCCTCAACAACCTCGATGTGTGCTCGGTGGTGCCGGTCTCGGCGGTGAGTCGCTCCGGCTATGTCGACAACAAAGGCGCCAGCACGGCAGCCTGGACCACCACGGTCACGCCCGTGGGGGCGACGACCAATGCGGTGGTCATCAGCGGTGGCAATGGCACCTTGACCTTGGGCGCCCCTTCGCCGACTGCCACCGGCAGCGTGGGCATTGCGTTCAACCTGGGCGCCACCACTGCGGACAACGGCTGCCTGAGCACGCATGCCGTGACCACGGGCGCCGGCTTGAGTTGGCTGCGTTCGCGCAACGGCAATTGCGCGGCCACCTACGACCGCGATCCGTCGGCGCGCATCAGCTTCGGTGTGTATTCGCCCGAGACCCAGAGAACCGTCCATCTGCGAGATGTGTTCTGAATCGACCGACATTCATGGCTTATTTCACGCACATCACTGAATGAGGCTGAGGACAATGTAGACATTGGCGGCTCCTTGGCCATTGCATCGAATGGTTGCGGCGCCCACGCCCCAAAGCGGGTCTGGAATGTTGCTGCCATCACAGCCTGGAGTAGTGATGATCAAGCTGATCGATGCCTGCAGTACCTGGAGAGGCAGTCTGACCATGACGCGCGTGATGTTCAATTGGATTTGCAAGTTTGCCGATCGGGCCATGGCCACAGGCCTGACCTTGGCTTGTTGGCTGCTGGGGGGGCTGTCGGTTTCGTCGTCAGCCTGGGCCGCCAGCTACAGTTTCCCTGGTGCCCTGCCTGGCGGCTGCAGCGGCAGCGGCACCTCTTACACCTGTGGGGCGCTGAGCCTGAGCTCAGGGGACACGGTCACGGTGGTCAACCCCAGCACCACCATCACCTTGACGTCGCTGAGCGCCAACAATGCCCAGATCAACGCTGCGGGGGTCGCCAACCTGACATTGACCATGACAGGCGCCTTGACGGCGGCCAGTGGCGCCACCATCAAGGGCAACGTCAATTCAGGCTCCGTGGTCAGTTCCGGCGCCGTGACCTATGGCGGCAGCATCACCACGACCGGTGGGGGGGCCATCTCCCTGGGGGCGGGCACGAACGTGGCCGGCACCTTGACCACCGTGACAGGGGCCATCACCTTGCTGACGGGCACCGCCGTCAACTACACGACGGTGGGCGGCGTTAGCTCTGGCGGCACGCTCACCATCAACTCGTACAACCGCATCGACGGGGACACAGTGGCTTATCTGCTGTCCGCTGCTGGGCACAACGTGTTCAACGGCTCGATCACCACCACCACCACTTATGTCAGCCTGGGGGGCAACGCCACGGTCAACGGCTCCATCTATTCCCAGACCTATGTGGACACAGGTGGCAGCAGCAACATCACGGGTTCGATCACCTCGGCCACGTCGTACATCGACACGGGGGCGGCGACCACGGTGGGTGGTTCGCTCAATGCGCTTGGCACCTATGTCGACATCCATGGCAGTGCCACCATCGGCGGTGGCATCAAGGCGCAGTCCTATGTCAGCATGACGACCAACAGCTCGGTGGGTGGCAACATCACCGCCAATTCGACGATCGCCATGGGCACGGGCAGCACTTCGGCCAAATGCGTGCGTTCCACCGGGGCATCGACCATCACGGTGCCTTCGGCGGCGGCGGTGGCTGGCGCCTGCTGTGGCGCCGGTAGCACGTGCACCAGCACCTGCGTGAGCGGCACGCCCAAACCCGCGACGTGCTCTTGGCCCAGCAGCGGCCTGTTTGCTGAATACAGCTTTGAGCAAAACAGCTATGACGGTACCGACGGCGAGGTGCTTGACAGCTCTGGCAACAAGCGGCACGGCAAGATCGTTGGCGGGGCCTCGTCCACGTCCAGCGGCAAGTTCTGCCGCGGCTTGCTGATTCCGAGGAACCTGACGACGGCCATCGACGCCTTCGACACGGGCATCGACGTCAACGCCATCGGCAACTCTGGCACCGTGGCGTTTTGGTACAAGTCCGTGACAACGGGCGTCGAACACCGCATGCTGTACGACGCCTCGTCGTCAAGCTCGAACCAGTTCTATCTCTACCGTGATGACGCCAACAGTGGCGTGGATTTGAACGCCTACACCACCGACGGCGGCGGCACCAGCCGGAACGTGGACAAGCTCAATGCCATGAGCGACGCGACCTGGACTCATGTCGTGGTGACCTGGAAATTCACGACGGGCACCAATGCGACGCGCATGCGCCTCTATGTGGACGGCGTTCAACAGGACGAGCAGCTGTTCACGGTGGCCAGCGGCGCCATTGCCAGCGCCATCAGTACGCTTTATTTCGGCGATAACCGTGTTGCTGGCTCGGCCGAGGTGAATTCGGCCTATGGCTATTTCGACCAGATCAAGTTGTATGACGCCGAATTGACCGCAGCGGAAGTCTCGACCGTGTATGCCGAATCGCCCAGTTGCAGCACGCCTGGGCCGCACCACCTGGAAGTGACCACCAGCAGCGCGAGCGGCGTGACCTGCAATCCGCTCACTTACACGATCAAAGCCTGTGCCAACGCCGATTGCAGCAGCACCTACACGACGGGCATGTCGGGCAACCTGGTGCTCTCGGGCACCCCCACCGTCAACTACACCTCGGCGTTCACGATTCCCGCTGCCAGTGCCACGACCACGGTGGCTGCGCACATCACCACGGCGGGTGCTGTCACGGCGGGCTTGAGCAGCTTGTCGCCCGTGCCTTCTGCCGGCTCCAGCCCGTACTGCGGCATGGGCACGGCGGCCAGCGCAGGCGGCAGCTGCGTCTACACCGCCAACACATCGGGCATCCTCTTTAGCGTGCCCAACCATGTGGCTGAGGTCTCTCAGGCGGTGACCGTGAGCGCGGTTCGCTCGTCTGACAATGGACTGGTGTGCACGCCAGCCTTCGCCAGCGTGAACCGGGACGTGACGTTCAAATGCACGTATGGCAATCCGACCACCGGCACGAAGGCCGTGCGTGTGGGCGGCGCAGCGCTCAATGCAAGCAATAACGCGGCAGCGGTTTGCGATGCCACGGGACGGGCAGTGAACCTGAGCTTCGACGCCAGTGGCGTGGCATCAACCACCGTGCAGTATGCCGACGTGGGGCAGGTGGGCATGACCGCCGCCTATACCGGCACCGGCACCGAGGCTGGCTTGAGCGTCGCCGGCAGCGCCACATTCGTGGCAGCGCCCTACCGCTTCGATGTGGCGGTTACCTCCGCGAGCCCCCTCACGGCAGCCAGCAGCTTCAACGGCACCGTGACGGCCCGCAATGCCTTGAACGCCACCACGCCGAACTTTGGTCGCGAAACCTCGCCGGAAGGTGTCACCCTGGGTTTCGCGCGGGCCAAGCCCAGCGGCATGGGGGCGGTCAATGGCACCTTCACGGGCTCGGTCGGGGCCTTCACTGCCGGGGTGGCTACATCCACCAACATGGCATGGACGGAAGTGGGCCAGGGGGACGTCACGGCGCTGTTGAGCAGCGGCAGTTACCTGAGTTCGGGGTTCCACGTGGCCGGCAACTCCGGCAACGCCACGGCCTGGACGGCGTGCGCGGTCCAGGGCGGCACCTGCGCCCTGCCCACCGGTGCCACGGCCTTGGTGTCCTACGGTGCCAACGGCTTGTACAAATATGCGGCGGGGCAAACCGGGTCGGTGGCCTGCACCAACGCGGTGTTCACCGATCCCATCCCTGCGGTCACCAAAAACTGTGCCTACATCGTCACTTCCGGAGCGGACACGACGGTCACGGGCGCGGCCGGGCCGTTTCGGCCGCACCACCTGGACCTCGGTGTCACTGATGCCTGCAGCACCTTCACCTACAGCGGGCAACCCTTTGGCGTGACGGTCACGGCGCGCAATGCAGCCAGCGCCACCACGCTGAACTACGACGGGGGCCTCTCGTCCAGCCCGGCCCAGGACATCACCTTGTCTGCCACCACCAATGGCGGCACTGGAACCTCGAGCAACTTCTCGGTACTCAAGGGCAACTTCGCAGCCGGTGTGGCCACGGTGACCGCCTCATCCACCTCCCCGTCCTTCGTGTTCAGTCAAAAGCAAACGTCGCCCACCTCGGTGACTGTGCGGGCGGTGGACGCCAACGGCATCTCGTCGAGCGGCTATGCCGAAGGCAGCGTGGCCTTGCGAAGCGGACAATTGAAATTCGCCAACACCTTCGGCTCGGAAAAGAGCAACCTGAGCGTGCAGGTGAGTGCGCAACACTGGAGCGGCAAGGCCTGGATCCTCAACAGTGCGGACAACTGCACCACGGTCCCGATGGCTGCCGTGGGCCGGTCCAACTACCTGGACTACAAAGGCGCCAGCACGGCGGCCTGGAGCACGACGGCATCGTCTGTGGTCATTGGCGGTGGCAACGGTACCTTGAGCCTGAGCGCGCCCAGCCCCACCGCCACGGGCAGCGTGGACATCGCCTTCAACCTGGGCGCGACCACGACCGACAACGCCTGCCTGAGCAGCCACGCCACCACCACAGGTGCTAACCTGAGTTGGCTGCGCGCTCGCAACGGCAACTGCGCGGTCACCTTCGACCGGGACCCTTCAGCGCGCATCACCTTTGGGGTCTATGCCCCCGAGACAAAAAGAACCATCCATGTGCGAGAGCTCTTCTGATCACCTTTTGAGCATCAGCCGCCACGCGAGCCCGCGTGTGGGCGGGCGTGTGCGGGGCTACACCGCGATCGAGTTGATCGTGATCGTGGTACTGGTGGGCGCGCTGGCCAGTTTCGTGCTGCCCAAGCTGCAGGGTGCGTTGAGCATGCGCGATGCGGGCTGGCACGATCAGGTCCTGGCCAGCATGCGGTATGCGCAAAAAAGTGCCGTGGGCCATCGACGCCTGGTCTGTGCCACCGTGACCACCACGTCCGTCACCTTGACCGTGGCCACCGTCAATCCGGCCAGCTCGTGCAGCACCGCCTTGCAGGGCAGCGATGGCACCGGCACGGCGGCATCGACCACCAACAGCAGTGCTGGCACGACGGTCTCGCCAGCGGGCGTGATCTACTTCCAGCCTGATGGTCGCATCACCAGCGACGGCGCGGGGAGCACGTCCTCGACGCGTACGATTTCCATGAGCGGCGCCTCCGACATCACCGTGAATGGGGAGACCGGCTATGTCCAGTAAACGCCGCGTCCTCGGCTTCACCATGATCGAGATGATCATTGCCATCGTGGTCATCGGCGTGGGCATCGCCGGGGTGATGATGGCATTCAGCCAGGTTTCCAAAAACAATGCCGATCCGGTGGTGCGCAAGCAACTCCTGGCCATTGCCGAGGAAATGCTCGAAGAAATCGAACTCAAGCCTTACCGAGTGACGGCCAACACCGCGCCCACGGGCTATGCGCGCAACACCTACAACGATGTGCTGGACTACAACGGCTACAACACCACCTCGGTGGCCAAGATCTACGACATTGACGGCACGGCCATCGCCTCGCTCAACGGGTATTCGGTGAATGTCACGGCGGTGGTGACGACACTCCAGACCGTCACCGAGGCCGTGAAAATCACGGTCACCGCGGCGCGGGGCTCGGAGAGCATCACGATGGTGGGATGGCGAACGAACTACGCGGGACCATGATGACCCAGCACCTGAACCGTCGTGCCGATCGTGGCTTCACCCTGATCGAGTTGATCGTGGTGATCGTGGTGGGCGCGGTCATGGCCGCCACCTTGTCGATTTTCCTGCCGCCAGCGCTCAAGTCGTTCAGGGACACGCGCAACCGCTCCGACCTGGTCGATCAGACCGACACCGCCTTGCGACGCATGCTGCGCGATGTGCGCATGGCGGTGCCCAACTCCTTGCGGATGCCCAACGCGGCCTGCTTCGAGGTGGTCCCCACGATGGCTGGCGGGCGCTATCGCATGGACAGCGACGCCTCGCCATCGGCGGACAACACCTCGCCCAATTGCCCAACCTCGGCATGCTCGGCCTTCATCGACCCGACGCAGGCCACCAGCCAGTTCGACACCTTGACCACGCTCTCAACCACCCCTGCGGTCGGTGACTGGATCGTGATCGACAACCAGAACGTCAACGATGTCTACAGCGGCAGCAACCGATCGGACATCACCGCCCCCGTCGGGGCCTCGACAAGCGCCTGGCAAGGCAAGCAGCGCATCGTCATCACGCCCATTCAGTTCCCTTCGGGCTACACGGGTGGTCGTTTCGGCGTGGTGCCCAACAACCAGAAAGCCGTGTTCTACGTGTGCTCCGGCGCCGACGGCACCGTCGATTCCAGCGGCAACGGCAAGGGCACGCTGTACCGTGTCAAGAACTATGGGTTCAATGCCGCCTACCCGGCGGCCTGCCCGTCCACGGTCGGCGGTGATGTCATCGCCAACAATGTCAGGTCGTGTACCTTCATCTACAACCCCAACCAGGGTGCGACCCAGCAAAGCGGCTTCTTGTGGCTGGAGCTTTCCATCGCGCGCAACAACGAAACCGCCTACCTGGCCCAGGGGGCTCATGTGATGAACGTGCCATGACCATGAACCATCGTTTGCCACCTTTCATGCTCAAGCCGGGTGCGGGCCATGCTCAGCATGGCCTGGGTGCCATCGCGGCCATCGTGGTGCTGGTCATCCTGTCGTCGCTGGCGGCGGGCGTGGTGAAGATGGGCTGGGTCGAGCAATCGAACTTCGCCCAGGACATCCAGGGCGCGCGGGCTTCCCAGGCGGCCAGTGCTGGCCTGGAGTGGGGGATGTTCCAGGCCCTGCGGGGCACCTGGACGACCTGCGCGAACACCACCCAGACCATCAACATGATCAGCACCATGGGCTTCATGGTGACCGTGACCTGCAACTCCAGTTCGTTCAACGAGGGCCAGACTTCGGCCGGGGCGGACCAGGTGGTGCGCCTGTACACCGTCGAGTCGGTGGCCTGCACCACGACGGCAGCGGGCACCTGTCCCGATGCCACCCGGGCTGCCACCCACACCTACGTCGAGCGCATGCGGCAGGTTCAGTTGACCGATCGTTGATCGCGGTCCTGGCCAGCTGTGGTCAGGCCGGAATCTGTCCCTGTGCTTGACTGGGGGCCAGCGCCTTGATCGTGTCCAGATGCTCTCGGCTGTGCGCCATGATCAGCGCCTCGAAAGCCGCCTCATTCATGGGCCTGCCCAGGTGATAGCCCTGCACCTCGTCACAGCCGTGATCCCGCAGGAAGGCGTGCTGTTCGGCCGTCTCCACCCCTTCGGCCACGATGCCCACCTCCAGTCGATGCGCCATGGCGATCAAGGCGGCGGTCAATCGGCTGTCGCCCATGGACTGCGGCACGGCGGCCAGGAAGCTGCGGTCCAGCTTGAAGCGGTCCACCGGCAACTCTCGCAGGTAGGCAAAGCTCGAATAACCGACACCGAAGTCGTCGATGGCCACCGTGATGCCCAGCGCGCGCAGGTCGTTGAGCACGTCGGCTGCGCGCAGTGACTCACGCACCACCACGCTTTCGGTGATCTCCAGTTCCAGCGCGGTCGGCGGCAGGCCCGTGTCGCGCAGGGCATTGGCGACCGTCTCGGCGATGTCGGGGCGGTCCAGTTGCACAGCCGACAGGTTCACGGCCACGCGCAGTGGCCAGCCGCTGAGCTCGCGCCAATGTTGTGCTTGCGCGCAAGCGCGCCGCAGCACCCATTCGCCGATGGCCACGATCAGGCCCGTCTCTTCGGCCAGCGGGATGAAATCGTTCGGCGGCACGAGCTTGCCGTTGTGCTCCCAGCGAATCAAAGCCTCGGCACCCGTGATGTGGCCCGTGGCGCAATCGAACTGCGGTTGGAAGTGCAAGCGGAACTCCTCGCGGTCCAGCGCCTTGTAGAGGTCGTTCTCCAACACCAGGGTGTCGGCCGTGGGCGATTCGATGTGGTCGCTGTAGACCTGCACGCGGTTGCGTCCCAGGTGCTTGGACTGGTACATGGCCAGGTCGGCATGGCGCATCAAGGTGATGGCGTCGGTGCCGTGCTCGGGGTAGAGCACCAGGCCGATGCTGGGCGTCACGCGCAACTCGTGCGGGCCCACGCGCAACGGTTCGATGAACTCTTCGAGCACCTTCTCGGCCACACGCAGGCCGTCTTCGGAGGCGGCGATGCGGGGCAGCAGCACCACGAACTCGTCGCCACCAATGCGCGCCACGATGTCGGACGTGCGCATGGCCGAGCGCAGGCGCCGCGCCACCTCAATCAGCACGCTGTCGCCGATGTGGTGGCCCAGGGTGTCGTTGATCTTCTTGAAGCGGTCCAGGTCGATGAACATCAAGGCCATGATGTGGCCTTCGCGGTCGGCCAGGGCCATGGAGGCGCGCAGTTGCTCCTGCAACATGTTGCGGTTGGGCAGGGCGGTCAGCGAGTCGTGCTTGGCCATGTGCTGGACCTGGCTCTCGGCATCGCAGCGCGAGGTCACGTCCTGGGCCATGGCCAGGTAGCCTGTGAGCTGCCCGAACTCGTCGCTCAACACGGTCACCGAGACCTCGGCCACCAGCGAGCGGCCATCGGCGCGGATGAGCGTCCATTCGCTGGGCAGCCCGGGTGATTGCTCGGCCAGGTGCACCAGCACGTCCAGCTCTTCCTCGGGTGAATTGGTGCGCATGGCCAGCAGGTGGGCGCGTTCGTTCAACTGGTCCTGGTCGAAGAAGCGCTGCGTGGTGCTGGCGCCGATCAGGTCGCTGGAGCGGTAGCCCAGCAGGATCTCGCCGGCCGGGTTGATGGTCTGGATGATGCCCTGGCGGTTGAGCACGAAGATGGCGTAAGGCGCGTGGTGCACGATCACACGGCGCATCTCGTCCACCTCGTTGAGCTGACGGTGTGCTTCGATCACGGCCAGTTCGGCGGCACGCTCGGCACTCAGGTCACGCAGCACGCCGATGTATTGCGTGTGGCCGTCTTGGTCCATGGTGCTCACGGCCAGGTCCATGGGGAAGGTCTCGCCATTGCTGCGGCGTCCTTCGGCACGGCGTCCCACGCCATCGAGCCCGACGTGCTGGGCCATGAGAAAGTCATCCAGCGTGGCCGTGCGGGCGTAATTGATGGCCGCGGGCATCAACTGGCTCAGGTGCTTGCGCAGCAGTTCCTGCTCGCTGTAGCCGAAGATGCGGCACACCGCCTCGTTGACCCCGATGATCCAGCCCGTGGAGGCGATCGTGATGATGCCGTCGACCGTGTGGTCCATGACCGAGCGCAAGCGCCGCTCGCTTTGCACGGCCTGGTCGCTCAACCGGCGTGCCATGCGCGCGGCCTGGCGATGGCGGTTGGCCGCGTTTTTGAAGGACCACCACAGCCCGATGGAGGCCAGCAGGCCGCACACCAGCAGTGCCAAGGGATACGGCTGCAAGGATTGGTTGATCACCGGGGGCGTGAAGGTCAGGCGCCATTGGCGGCCACCGACATTCACGGTCCGCGCGATGTTGCCGGAGGACTGGTAGGCCGGTCGACCAGCCTTGGCCATCACCGGCTCCAGCGCCTGGCTGTCGAACAGCATCTTGGGCACGTCGTTGCTGCGGCCATCGGCCGTGCCCACGTCCTCTATCCGCCAGGTCAGCACCGCGCCGTGGGAGATGGTGTTCAGCTGTTTCATCAGGCGGGACGCATGCAACACGCCGCTGATCTGGCCCACATAAGCCTGGTTGCGCGCCACCATGGTGCTGATGTCGGCACCCGCCCGGTAGATCGGCACGCGCAGGACGATGCCGGTGTTGTCGGCTTCCTTGATCTGGAGCAGCGACAAGGGTTCGGACGCCTGGAGCGTGCCCAGGTCGCGGGCGCGTTCGAGGGCTTGGCGGCGCAAGGGTTCGGCGGCCGTGTCATAGCCCAGCACGGCTTCATTGCCGGCCATGGGCTCGTTGTACTTGGTGGCCACGTAGAAGGCGCGGCGCCCCTCGGGCAGGATGCGAAACCCCGGGTTGCCTTCTGGTCGCAGGCTGTTGTCCTTGCGCACGCCGGCCTCGAAAGCCGCCTTGTCCGCATCCTCGACGCTTTGCGCGTATTGCACGGCGATCAGCCCGGGATAGTCCTGGCTGATGTGCAGCGACTCGTAGTGCGCATGGAAGGTCTTGCGGTCGACCTCATGGGTCACCTTGAACAGGGCCTGGAAGCTGCCCAGCAGGTCGCCGTAGTGGTCCAGCGTCTGATTCAGCCGCAGGGCAATGTCATTGCCTTCGCGCTCAAACTCGGCGCGTGCCTGGTCTTGCTCGGTGCGCGCGGCGTGTTGCCACAGCAGGGCGCTGGCGAGCAGGCCCACGGCGAGAACCACCCACGAGCCTCGGCGCAACCAGGTCGATTCCGATTCAGCTTGTTGTATGTCCACGTGCATCCAACATCCTCAGGAGTCGGCTCTTTGACTACATGCCAGAGCAGATCTCTTGGATATCGGTCGGGTACGTTACAACTTGAATCAGCCCCCCGGGCGGGCCATGGACAGCAGGCGCGCCACGCGCTCCTCGGTGGAGGGGTGGGTCGAGAACAGCCCCGCCAGGCCTTGGCCTGAGAGCGGGTTCATGATCATCATCTGAGCGGTCTCAGGGTGCCGCTCCGTGGTCTCCAGGGGGATGCCCTGGGCGTACCGGTGGATTTTCTGCAAGGCGCTGGCCAGGGCCTGCGGGTCACCGCTGATCTCGGCGCCGCCCCGATCGGCCTCGAATTCACGCGCGCGGCTGATCGCCATCTGGATCAGGCTGGCGGCCACGGGCGCCAGGATGGCCACGGCGATGCCCACGATGGGGTTGGCGGGGCGGCCGTTTTCATCGCGGTGGCCGAAGAACATCGCGAAGTTGGCCAGCATGGAGATCGCACCGGCCATGGTTGCGCTGATGGTGCTGATGAGGATGTCGCGGTGCTTGACGTGGGCCAGCTCGTGCGCCATCACGCCGCGCAACTCGCGCTCGCTCAGGATGTTGAGGATGCCAGTGGTGGCCGCCACGGCCGCGTGCTCGGGGCCGCGCCCGGTGGCAAAGGCGTTGGGCGAGGCCTCGTTGATCAGGTAGACCTTGGGCATGGGCAGCTGCGCGCGCTGGGCCAGCTCTTGCACCATGTTGTAGAACTGCGGCGCGGAACTGGCATCGACCTCGCGGGCGTTGTACATCTTCAGCACCATCTTGTCCGAAAACCAGTAGCTGAAGAAATTCATGCCGACCGCCACGAGCAGCGCGAGCATCATGCCCGAGCGCCCGCCGATCATGGCGCCAATGGCCATGAACAGGGCGGTGATCGCCGCCATCAGGACAGCGGTCTTGAACAGGTTGAACATGGTGTGGGCTCCTTGTCGCCTCAGGGCCAGTGAGCCGCCACATGGCGGCCCGTGTCAGATGCGGGTCAAGCGCGGAAGTTCAAGTCAGGCGGGCAGGGGGCTCGGCGCAGGCCCGCAGGAAATCGGCCACGGGGAGGCGTTTGCCTCCAGGGCGTTGCACGGTGTGCAAGGCCAGCGACTGTTCGCCACAAGCCACGATGAGCGATTCACCCTGGGCGCGCAGCAGTTCGCCAGGCTGGCCTTGGGCCGGCACGACGCTGGCCGCCCAGGCCTTGACGACCTCGCCGCCCCACTGGAAAGTGCAGCCGGGGAAGGGGTCAAAAGCGCGGATGCGGCGCTCGATCACGCTGGCTGGCAGCGTCCAGTCGATGGCACTTTCCGATTTCTCGATCTTGTGGGCGTAGTTCACGCCTTCAGCCGGCTGTGGCAGCGGCTTGAGGCCGCGTCCGCCGTCGATCTCCGCCAGGGCTTGCACGATCAGGCGCCCGCCGAGCGCGGCCATGCGGTCATGCAAAGCGGCGGTGGTGTCCTGCGGCAAGATGGCATCGTGCTCGATCAGCAGCATGTCGCCCGTGTCCAGACCGGCGTCCATCTGCATGATGGTGATGCCCGTCTCGGCATCGCCCGCCTCGATGGCTCGGTGAATGGGGGCGGCACCGCGCCAGCGCGGCAGCAGCGAGGCGTGGATGTTGAGGCAACCCAGGCGCGGTGTGCTCAAAGTCCATTGCGGCAGGATCAGGCCATAAGCGGCCACGATCATCACGTCGGCCTTCACAGCCTCGATCTGCGCTTTTGCGCTTGCCGCTTCTTCCGGATATTTGCCATCGAGCTTCAGGCTGTGCGGCTGGGCCACCGGCATGCCGTGTTCCAGTGCGAATTGCTTGACCGGTGAGGCCTGCAGCTTCATGCCGCGCCCGGCGGGGCGGTCGGGCTGGCTCATCACCAGGGCGATCTCGTGACCGGCGGCATGCAGGGCGGCCAGCGCCTCGCGGGCAAATTCCGGCGTGCCGGCAAAAATGAGCTTCATGCGGCGGCGCTTTTACGCGTTCTCTTCGTCGTCGCGCGCTTTTTTCAACAGCTTGGTCTTGATGCGGTTGCGCTTGAGCAGCGAGAGGTATTCCACGAAGACCTTGCCCACCAGGTGATCAAGCTCGTGCTGCACGCACACCGACAGCAATTCATCCTCGGCGTCGAACTCGTAGGGCTGGCCGTCGCGGTTCAAGGCCCGCACCCGCACGCGGGCGTGGCGCTCAACCTTGTCGTAGACGGTGGGCACCGACAGGCAGCCTTCTTCCCAGATGAGCATCTCGGCACTGCGCCCGATGATCTCGGGGTTGATCAGCACCAGCGGATCGTTGCGCTCCTCGCTGGTGTCGATCACGACCACGCGCTCGTGCACATCGACCTGGGTGGCGGCCAGGCCCACGCCCTTGGCGTCGTACATGGTCTCGAGCATGTCGTCCACCAGGCGCTGGATGCGCTGATCGACCTGGGCGACCGGCTTGGCCACCTTGTGCAGACGAGGGTCGGGATAACTGAGGATGGGCAGCAGGGCCATGGTCGTGAAGAAAAACTCTGTGGAACTAGCGCAACGCTCGGGCGCTCGCTGGGATGGGCCGTCACCGTAACACAGGGCAACCAGCGTTGCGGGAGGCGTCGATTTGCGGGCAGAATCAAGCGATCATTGACCAGATTGTGCCGAAACTCCGCAAGCCTTGTCAGGCTTGGCCTGCTTTGAGGGTTGTAGGGGGGCAAATTGGAGACCGTTTTCATGACCCGTGATGCCTTGTCCCTGGCCGTTTCGCTCTGCCTGGGCGCGGTGACGACCCTGACTGCATTTGGCGTGCAGGCCCAGGCCGTTCCGAACTACCCCATCACCAACCAGCAAAAGGCCGTGGCCCGCGAAGTGGCTCAGGCCGGCGTGCCACTGTCCGAACTCTCTCCCACGGCGCCTGATTCCTACACCGTCAAGCGCGGCGACACCCTCTGGGCGATCTCCGGCATGTTCCTCAAGCGCCCCTGGCGCTGGCCCGAGCTGTGGGGCATGAACCTCCAGCAGATCCACAACCCGCACTTGATCTTCCCCGGGCAGGTGCTCTACCTCGATAAATCCAACGGCCGCGCTCGCCTGCGCCTGGGCAATGCCCTGGCGCCCAACGGCGATGTGAAGCTGTCGCCGCGCATGCGCGAAGGCTCGCTCTACGACGCGATCGCCACCGTGCCGCTGCACCTGCTGGAGCCCTTCTTCAACGAGGCGGTGATCTTTGACAGCAGCGATGACCTGCTCAAGGCGCCGCGCATCGTGGCCACGCAGGAAGGCCGCGTGATGGTCTCGCGTGATGAAACCGCCTACGCCCGTGGCGACATGGGCGATCGCCGCGAGTTCCGCCTGTTCCGCGAACCCAAGCCGCTGCGCGATCCCAAGACCAAAGAGGTGCTGGGCTACGAAGGTGTTTTCGTGGGCACGGCCGAGTTGATGGAGCAAGGCACCGAAGGCACCGGCGCCGACGGCAAGCCGCTGGTGATCCCCTCGACCATCAAGGTCACCACGGCCCGCCAGGAAGCCAGCGTGGGTGACCGAATGGCGCCCGTGGGCCTGCGCGATTTCGAAGCGGCCGTGCCCCATGCGCCGGCCAACGACATCACGGGCTATGTGGCCAGCATCTATGGCGAATCCCTGACCGCTGGCCAAAACCAGATCGTGGCCATCAACAAGGGTGCCCGCGACGGCATCGAGCGCGGCCATGTGCTGGCGCTGTGGCATGCGGGTTCCGTCACCCGCGACATGACCGAGCCGACCAAGCCGCAGATCACCCTGCCCGATGAGCGCCATGGCCTGTTGTATGTCTTCCGCGTGTTCGACAAGATGTCTTACGCCCTGATCCTGACGGTCAAGCAACCCGTCACGGCGGGTGATCGCTTCACGCAGCCTTGATTGGGTGCCTTGACGATCCCTGGGCCTTTTTTTAAGGCATGAACGGCATGGACCGAGTTGAACTTCAGGCGTGGCTGCGCCTGATGCTCACGCCCCGCGTGGGCTTGCTCACCGCCCGCAAGCTGCTGGCGGCGTTGGGTTCGCCTCAGGCCATTTTTGATGCGCCGGCCGAGGTGTTGGGTCGGATTGTGGCGGCGCGCGAGGTCAAGGCCTTGCAGACTGAGCCTGAACTGCTGGCAGAACGGGTCGAGCAGTCCCTGGCCTGGCTGGCATCCAGCGACCCGGCCGATGCGCCACATGCCATCCTGAGCCTGGCCGATCCGCGTTATCCGCAGGTGCTGTTGCAGGCGGCTGATCCGCCCTTGCTGCTTTTTGCGCTGGGCAACCTCGCTTGCCTGGACAGGCCGGCCGTGGCCATGGTGGGCAGCCGCAACCCCACCCCGCAGGGCCGTGACAACGCCGAGGCTTTTGCCCGAGCGCTCAGCCTGGCGGGGTTGACCGTGGTCTCCGGCTTGGCCGATGGCATCGATGGCGCGGCCCACACCGGGGCGCTGGCTGGGCACCTGGCGGGCGGCGCAGGCAGCACGATCGCCGTGGTGGGCACCGGGCTGGACCGCGTCTACCCCGCCAAGCACCACGCGCTGGCCCGCCAGATCGCCCAGCATGGCCTGTTGCTGAGCGAGTTCGCCATTGGCACGCCGCCTTTGAGCGCCAATTTCCCCAAACGCAACCGCATCGTGGCGGCGCTGTCGCAAGGCACGCTGGTGGTCGAGGCGGCCTTGCAATCGGGCTCGCTGATCACGGCGCGGTTGGCGGCCGAGATGGGGCGCGAGGTCATGGCCATCCCCGGCTCCATCCATGCGCCGCAGTCACGTGGCGCCCATGCGCTGATCAAACAGGGCGCCAGCCTGGTCGAGACGGCCCAGGATGTGCTGGATGCTTTGTACGGTGCAGGCAGTCTGACGGCTGCGCCTGTTGGTGTGCCGAGCGATGGCGCATCCGAAGCGTTGTCGCTCGACGATGCAGCCTCAGGTGATGAGTTGCTCTCTGCCATGGGCTACGACCCCGTCACCCAGGATGCCTTGTCGGCACGCACTGGCCTGGGGCCGGCGGAACTGGGCGCGCGCCTGTTGAGCCTGGAGCTCGATGGCCTGGTCTCGCGCTTGCCTGGTCAACTGTTCCAACGCTCGGCCCGCGCCTGAGCGGCACCCCGACGCATCGGTGCCGCCATGACCGACATCCGCCTGCTGGGCCTGGTGCCCTATGAGCCCACCGCCCAGGCCATGCAGGATTTCACCGCGGCCCGCGACGAGCACACCCCAGATGAGATCTGGCTCTGCCAGCACCCCAGCGTGTTCACGCAAGGCCTGGCCGGCAAGACCGAGCACGTGCTCTTCAACCCCGAAGGGCCGGACCACATCCCCGTGGTTCAGACCAGCCGGGGCGGGCAGGTGACTTACCACGGCCCGGGGCAGGTCGTGGCTTACCCTTTGCTGGACCTGCGCCGACGCGGCTACTTCGTCAAGGCGTATGTTCACCGGCTGGAGGAGGCCTTGATCCGCACCTTGGCCGATGTCGGGGTGACGGGGCACCGCATCGCCGGCTCACCCGGCATCTATCTGCGCCTGGATGACCCCTTTTCACACGCCGCCTTGACCGGGCCCAGTGACCCGCGCGATCCCTTCAAGGGGCTGGGCAAGGTCGCCGCCTTGGGCATCAAGGTCAGCCGCCATTGCACCTACCACGGGGTGGCGCTGAACGTGGCCATGGACCTGGCGCCCTACGAGCGCATCAACCCCTGCGGCTACAACGGCCTGCGCACGGTGGACCTGGCCAGCCTGGGCGTGCAGGTCGAGTGGCAGGAGGCGGCCGGTCTGTTGGCGCGTCACCTGGATCATTGGCTGACGCGCTGATTGAACAGCGCCGATGGCCTGGTCAATGCCCCACGGGCACGGCCGCCGCCGCGCCAGCCGGCCCCAGCCAGGACAGCACCTGGTGCGACATGCTGCGCGCCAGTTCCTGCTCCTTGAGGAAGACCTCGCCCTGGATGTCCTGGCGCAGTAGCTCGGCTTCTTCCTCGTTGGCGCCATGCACGACCACCCGGATGCCCGCGTTCAACTGCCGGGCGATGTCCACCATCTGGCGGATGCGCAGGCTGTCGGGCAGGGTGATCACCAGCACGGCCGCGCGCGCAATGTGTGCCTGGATTAGCACCTCGGGCGAGCAGACATCGCCGCTCACGGCGGGGATGTGCGCGCGGCGCAGGGCCTCGACCGTGTCGCGGTTGTCATCGGCCACGACCACGTGCACATGGCCGGCCTGCAAATGCCGGGCGATCTGCTGGCCGATGCTGCCGTAGCCCACCAGCACGACCTGCCCCGTCAGCCGGGCCGGATCGACGGTTGGGGGTAGTTGCGCCAGGTGGTCGTCGCGCGCCTCGAGCTTGCGGGCCAGGGCCGAGCGTGATCGTATCCACACCAAAGCGGGTTCCATGGCGCCGAACAGCGCCGAGTTGGCCGCGATGGAGACCAGGGCGGCGGCCAGGATGAGGTCGTGGCCCTCCTTGGGCAGCAGGCCCAGGGTGGTGCCCAGGCTGGCCAGGATGAAGGAGAACTCGCCGATTTGCGCCAGGCTGGCCCCCACCGTGAGCGCCGTGTTGAGTGGGTAGCGGAACAGCAGCACCAGGGCCATGGCCGCCAAGGTTTTGCCGACCAGCACGATGCCGACCACCGCCAGCAACTTGCCAGGGGATTCCCACAGCACGGCGGGGTCGAACAACATGCCCACGGAGACAAAAAACAGCACGGCGAAGGCATCGCGCAGGGGCAGGGATTCTTCGGCGGCGCGGTGGGCGAACTCCGACTCTCGCATCATCATGCCGGCGAAGAAGGCGCCCAACGCGAAGGACACGTCGAACAACTTGGCCGCGCCATATGCCACGCCGACCGCCGCCGCGACCACGCACAGCGTGAACAGCTCACGCGAGCCGGATTTGGCCACCCACCACAGCATCTTGGGGAACAGGCGCTTGCCCACCACCAGCATGCTGGCGATGAAGGCACAGACCTTGGCGAGCGTCCAGCCCACGGTGAGCCACCAGGGGTCGCCCGCCACGGCCACGGCCGGCCCGGGCTTGAGCATGTCCGCGAACGCTGGGAGCAACACCAGCACCAGCACCATGACCAGGTCTTCGACCACCAGCCAGCCCACGGCGATGCGGCCGTTGACGGTCTCCAGCAGATTCTTGGCCTCCAGCGCCTTGAGCAGCACCACCGTGCTGGCCACCGACAGGCACAGGCCCAGCACCAGCGCGCCACCCAGGCTCCAGCCCCAGTGCATGGCCAGCGCCAGCCCTAAGCCCGTGGCGACCAGGATTTGCACGATGGCGCCCGGGATGGCAATGCGCCGCACGGCCAGCAGATCGGCCAGTGAGAAATGCAGGCCCACGCCGAACATCAACAGCATCACGCCGATCTCGGCCAGCTGGCTGGACAGGTGGACATCGGCCACAAAACCGGGCGTGGCCGGCCCGATCAGCACGCCCGCCAGCAGGTAGCCCACCAGTGGCGGCATGCGCAGGCGCGTGGCGGCAAAACCCAAAATCAAGGCCAGCCCGAAGCCGGCCGCGATGGTGGAGATCAGGCTGATGTCGTGGGGCATGCGGGGCCTGGTTTGAAGTGAGGTGGATTGATTCTAGTGAAACACAATCCCGCCGGGTTTCGGCAAAACAGGGGCAAGCCATATCCGCTACAGTGAGGCCAGGGCCGCCCCTGTCCCTTCTGGCGGTCTTTTGCATCGCCATGTCCTCAGAAAACACCCCTTTTGACCCCGCCCTGGCCGCCGCGCCGGTCCACGATCCCAGCGTCAAGCAAAAGGCCCAGGCCAAGACCTCGCGCATCCCCATCAAGATCGTGCCGATGGGTGAGGTGCTCAAGAAGCCGGACTGGATCCGCGTCAAGGCTGGATCGCCCAGCACCCGCTTCTACGAGATCAAGCAGATCCTGCGCGAGCACAAGCTGCACACCGTCTGCGAAGAAGCTTCCTGCCCCAACATCGGCGAATGCTTCGGCAAGGGCACGGCCACGTTCATGATCATGGGCGACAAGTGCACACGGCGCTGCCCGTTTTGCGATGTGGGACACGGCCGACCCGACCCGCTGGACGTGGACGAGCCCGCCAACCTGGCCAAGACGATCGCCGCGCTCAAGTTGAGTTATGTGGTGATCACCAGCGTGGACCGCGACGACCTGCGCGACGGTGGTGCCGGGCATTTTGTGGAATGCATCGAAAAAGTCAGGGCCTTGTCGCCGCAGACCCGCATCGAGATCCTCACGCCAGATTTCCGGGGTCGCATGGACCGCGCGCTCGAGATCCTCAAGGCTGCGCCGCCGGATGTGATGAACCACAACCTGGAGACGGTGCCGCGCCTGTACAAAGAGGCCCGCCCCGGCTCGGACTACCAGTACAGCCTGAACCTGCTCAAGCGTTTCAAGGAATTCGCGCCGCATGTGCCGACCAAGAGCGGATTGATGTTGGGCCTGGGCGAGACGGACGACGAGATCCTGCAGGTGATGCGCGACATGCGCGAACACGGCATCGACATGATCACCATCGGGCAATACCTGGCACCCAGTGGGCACCATTTACCGGTGCGGCGTTACGTGCATCCGGGCACCTTCAAGATGTTCGAGGCGCAGGCGATCGCGATGGGGTTTCACCATGCGGCCGTCGGTGCCATGGTGCGCTCGAGTTATCACGCCGATGAGCAGGCGGCCAAGGCTGGGGTTGCTGTGAACGTCTCGAAGTAAAAGAGAAAACGCAGCGGTACCCCTGTGAGGCGTTGTTCATGTTGGCGTCGAAGCTTCCCTGTCTGGGCCCCGGCTATCGGTCCCTGTAGGCAGTAGGCGTCTTGCCCGTCCATGCTTTGAAAGCCCGCGCAAAATTAGCTGCGTGCCGATAGCCCAAGCGTTCTGCAATCTGCTGCATCTCGAGTTGGGGGCTCTGCAACAGTGCCTTCGCATCCCTGGCGCGGGCTTGGTTCAGCAATTCGAGGTAGCTCAGACCTTCGTGGCTGAGCCGGCGCCGTAACGTCCGCGACGACAAGCACAACATTTGGGCCACCTCCTCCAAGCTGGGGTAGCCTGCCTCGCCCAGCGCCACCAGCCGGCTTACCTCGCTGACCAAGCCAGCATGCGTCGGCAGGCGCTGTGTGAGCGCCAGTTCGCATTGCGCGATGGCTTGACGCAGGCTCACGGCATTGGCCATGGGCAAGGGCTGGTCCAAACCCGCATGGGGTACCCGCCACTGTGTCGCCGGCATGCCGTAGCGCACATCTCCCAGGCGCCGCCGCGCCCCCGCCGCGTGGGGCGGTTCCGGGAAGTCGAACCAGACTTGGCCTTGCAGCGCGTTGACCCCCGCCAGTGCCGCCGTGCTGCGGTAGATGCTGGCAATGACCGATTCCAGTACCATGTCCCGCACGTCAGGCGGCACGAACGGCAGCGCGGCGAACTCCAGCACCTGCAGGCCTTGTTCTTGGCGCACCGCGAACGTCAAACCCATGCCATAGAGCGGCCAGTATTTTTCAGTGACTGCGAGAGCTTCGCGGAGCGTCGCGGACGACAGGATGGCCGTGCCCAGCGGGCCGAAGGCCGTGGGCGGCAGGCGCCAACCCATCTCGATGCCCACGGCCGTGCCGCCGCCGGCCCGCCGCGCCGCGTCGCAGATGGCCAGCAGCAGGCGCCTGTAAGCCTCCAACCCCATGCCGCCAGCAGCATTGACCTGTCTGGCTGTGAGGCCCGCCTGCCGCAGCACGTCGCGCCTGGACCAGCCGGACTCGCCAGCCAGTTCCAGGTAAGTCTGGGGGAACACACGAGGTAAGGTATGGAAGGCCATGGCCAAAAATGATAAGCGACTTGTCCCATGCTGAAGCATGGCGCCACCCGCCCGCCCACACAATGTTTGGCACCACCGAACCATGTCCAGGACCCCAGAGTGACCAACATTCCTTTGCATTTCCTCAGCGCCACGCAGGCACTGGCCGGGCTGCACGCCGGCAGCTTCAGCTCCCGTGAGCTCCTGGAAACCTACATCGCGCGCGTCGAAGCATTCAACCCAGGCCTGAACGCCATCGTGGACCAGAATCTTGATGCAGCCCGCGCGCGCGCCGACGTGGCCGATCAGGCGCGCCGCCGGGGAGAGCACTGGGGGCCGCTGCACGGCCTGCCCATGACCGTGAAGGACACCTGGGAAGTGCCTGGCATGACCTGCACCTCAGGTGCGCCCCAATACCGCCAGCACCGCCCCACGCAAGCTGGTCCCGTGGTCCGGCGCGTGCTGGAAGCTGGCGCCATTCCCTTTGGCAAGACCAACGTGCCGTACAAGGCGCTGGACGTGCAATCGTTCAATCCCATCTTCGGCACGACGCGCAACCCATGGGACCCGACGCGCACCTGCGGCGGCTCATCGGGCGGCGCCGCGGTGGCGTTGGCCACCGGCATGTCGCCGCTGGAAATCGGCAGCGACATCGGCGGCTCCATCCGCATCCCCGCGCATTTCTGCGGCGTCTATGGACACAAGGCCACACATGGCCTGATCTCCCTTAGGGGCCACATCCCGGGTGAGCCTGGTCATCTGTCGGAGCCGCCCTTGGGGGTGGCGGGGCCCATGGCCCGCTCGGCCGAGGACCTGCGGCTGCTGCTCGACATCATGGCGGCGGACGCCGACCTTCCCTTGCCCCGCCACGAGCGGCTCGCCCAGTACCGCGTGCTGATGTGGGTGGACGATCCAGACTGCCCCATCGACGCCGACATGGCGGCGGTGTACCAGGCACTGGCGCAACAGCTGCGGGCCGCCGGCGCACAGATCGACATCGGCGCGCCGGCCGGCCTGGGCCTCAACGAGCTTTACCCGCCCTATTTCAAGCAAATGGGTGCGCTGATGGGTGCCTGGCTGACCAGTGCGGAGCGCCGAGCCCAAGGCATGGTGGCGCCTCTCGGCCGGGCGACGGCACCGCTGATGCGGCACCTTGGCAAGGTCGTGAGCCTGCCCCACAGCCTTGACCGCTTCTTGGCGGGCATGACCACGGATCTAGCCGGTTGGTTTGACGTCGTGGAGCACGCCAACCACCTGCGCGAGGCCTTCATTGGCACGGTGCTGAGTCGCTACGACGTCATCCTGGCACCGCCCACTTTCACCCCTGCGTTCGAGCACGTCCAGGGGCTGATGGCCAACCGTCGCATCACCGTGAACGGCGAACGCCGCCATTATTCCGATCTGTTCATGTGGATCGCCCCGGCGACCCTCATGGGCCTGCCCGCCACCAGCGCGCCGGTTGCCTTGACGCCCAAGGGCTTGCCGGTGAACGTGCAGATCATCGGGGCGCCGCGCATGGACCGCGAGACGGTGCACTTCGCAGCCTTGCTTGCCGAACTCACAACCGGAATCGGCCATCCTTGACCCTGAGGAGACGGGTGTCGTTGAGTCCATGGTTGCTGCTCCGTTGAAAAACGAAGCAGGTTCGTTTGGCCTGAGATGCCTTGCTGGCATGGCTGGGTCACTGGCCTGCGTAAGCCTGCTTCAAAGCGGCGATGTCCAGCTTCTTCATCTGCATCATGGCGCTGAAGGCACGCTGCGACTTGGCCGAGTCGGGGTCGCTCACGAGATCGGCCAAGACATTGGGCACCAGCTGCCACGAGACGCCGTATTTGTCCTTGAGCCAGCCGCACTGCTGGGCACGCTCGTCGCCGCCAACCGTCAGCTGGGACCAGTAGCGGTCGATCTGCTCTTGCGTGTCGCACATGATCTGGAAGGACACGGCTTCGTTGAACTGGAAGACGGGGCCGCCGTTGAGGGCCGTGAAGCGCTTGCCGGCGATCTCGAAATCAATGGTCATGACCGAGCCTTCGGGGCGGCCATGGATCTCCTGGCCAGCCTTGCCGTAATGCGCAGTCCTGAGCACCTGGGCGTCGTCGAAAACACCCACATAAAAAGCCACAGCTTCTTCGGCCTGGTCGTCGAACCAGAGGGAGGGCACGATGTTGATGTTGATGCGGTGAGGCATGAAGAAAGGTCCTGATCGATGCGGTTCAGGCTGAATGGCAATCGATGTGCCTGCGCCTGGTCGATGCATCGGTCAGGGCCTTGCTTGGCTCGTCCCTCGTCTTGGCGAGCTCAACCGGGTGATTTGAGCGGTGAGGACTGCTGAGGCACCTTGCGGATCTTTTCGATGTCGTAGCCCATCGCCTTGATGCGGACCAAGTGCGCTTGGTAGTCGGCCTCCGAGATGGCCGGTGTTCGGGCCATGATCCAGACGTAGTCGCGCGCGTTGCGGGCCACGATGGTCTGGCGGTAATCCTGGTCGAGGTAGGCGATGAGGTACTCCGCCTTGATCGGCCAGATGAACTGCATGCCCCAGACCGCGTTGTTGGTGCCAGGCTTGACCGTGCCGACCGGGTACATGGTCTTGACGGGCAAGTCGTGGGCGCCTTCGCGGTAGCGGAAGGTGGTCTGCACCTTGCCATCGGGCTTGAGTTCGTAGGACTCGACGGCGTCAAAAGCTTTGCGCTCAATGAAGGAGGGGATGCTGGCAATGACGTACCAATCGCCCATGTAGCGGGGCAGGTCGACTTGGGCGACGGGCGCGATCGGTGGCGCGTCACTGGTGTCCTTGCAGGCGGTCAAGCCCAGGCCCAGCCCCAGCGGCAGCAAGGCGGCCAGCCAAGGCATCCAGCGCGAGGTGCGGCGTCGGTTGGTCATGTGGTCTCCTTGGCGAATCGGTAGTGCGCCACCAGCCATTGCTGGCCGTCGTCGTAACCAAAGAGCTCGGCGCAGGACATCCAGAACATGCGCCAGCGCTGCGACCACAGGGCAGCGCCATCGCGGCCATAGGCGTCCCGGAGCACGGCCATGACAGCGTCCTGGTTCTGGTCCTGCTTGGCCAGCCAGTGGTTGGCGGTACGCTCGTAGTGAGTGCCATCGACCAGCCAGCGGGCCTGGATTTGCAGGTCGCGCTGGAACCACAGCAGGGTGTCGGCCGCAGGCATCAGGCCGCCGGTGAAGAAGTGGCGGCCCAGCCAGTTGTCCTCGCCCTGGGTCTCAAAAGGGTACATGTGGGTGCGGTGCGCGAAGATGTGCACGAAAAGCTTGCCGCCTGGGCGCAGGCCATGGGCGATGCGGGCGAGCAGGCTGTCGTAGTTGCGCATGTGCTCGAACATCTCGATGGACACACAGCGGTCGAACTGGTGGCCATCGAGCTGAAGGCGGTTGACGTCCTGGGTCATGATGGTGACATTGCTCAGGCCGCGCTCACGGCATCGCGCTTCGATGTGCTCACGTTGTGGCCGCGAGTTGGAGACGCCGACGATGCGTGAGTTGGGGTAGCGCTGGGCCATCCACAAGGTCAGCGAGCCCCAGCCGCAGCCCAGCTCCAGGATGTCTTGGCCATCGGCCAGCTCGGCGCGCTCGCCGTAGAGTTCGAGCATGGCGTCTTCGGCCTGGTCCAGGGTCTCTTGGCCGGTGGCGTAGTAGGCGCTGGAGTACTTGAGGTTCTTGCCCAGGCAGAGCTTGAAAAAGGCTGGCGGTAACTCGTAGTGCTGGGCGTTGGCGGCATCGGTGTGAATGGCGATGGGGCTTTGGCGCAGGCCGTTGATGCGTTGGCGAAAGCGCCGGGCCTGGTCTTCCTGGCTGCCTTCGGATTCTTCGGCCAGGCGCTGTGCGCACAGGCGGGCAATGCCCAGGCGCAGCAAGGCATCGGGCACGAAGCCACGCTCGGCCAAGCCCAGCAGGCCCGGTGCGGGGCGGTCCAGGGGTAGTTCGGTGAGGTCGTTGTTGCTGAGGGTGGTGGTCATGTCGGGCTCCTGTCGGATGTCTTGGGAAACCAGGGGAAGATCATGGGCGTGGTGCGCTGGTAGTCGCGGTAGTCCTGACCGCGGGTGCGCAGGGCCTGCTGCTCGGTGAAGGGCACGCCGCTGAGGTAGCGCAGGAACAGGTACATCAGCACGGGGCCCAGCCAGGCCAGCGCCCACAGTGGCGAGCCGATGGCCAGCACCACATAGCTGAACCAGTGCAGCCACTCGAAGAAATAATTGGGGTGGCGGGAGTAGCACCAGAGGCCGTCGCGGCAGGTCTTGCCCTGGTTGGCCGGCTTGGCCCGAAATCCTGCGAGTTGGTGATCGGCCAAGCTTTCGCCAGCCACGCAGGCCAGCCAGATGAGCGCGGCCCCAGCCAACTGCAGCGGGTGGTCTTGCAGGGTGCGCGAGGCGGCCAGGAAGGGCAGGGCGAACAGCACGATCAACAGGGCCTGGGCCTGGAAGAACACGAAGAAGTTGAACTGGCTGCCTTGCCAGTGCTCACGCAGGTAGCGGTAGCGACCGTCCTCTGGTTCATGGCTCACGCGGTGCCACAAGTGGGCGGCCAGGCGCAGGCCCCAGACGCCGCCCATGAGTGCCAGCAAGCACCGGGTGGTCGCGGCGCCATCGCCCAGGCCCGCCATGAGCACGGCTGATCCGCCCAGGCCGCCAGCCCACAGCACATCGACGATGCCGGCGTTCTCACGCTGACGTTGCCAGAGCCAGCCTGCCGTCATGAGCAGCGCAGCCAGGGCCCACAGCAGGGTCAAGGTCATCCAAGGGGTCAGGGTCATGATGGGCTCTTTTCAAGCGGGGTGCGTGGTGGGCTGACGCTCAGCAACATCGCCATGGCGACGGCCCAACCCGTGCCAAGGGCAACCAGGGCCTGCCAGGTGGGCGGGATGAGGATCACGGACGTGCCCAGCGCCGCAGCGCCCCGGTAGGCCAGGGGCGCGCCCAACGCGCCCAGCAGCACGCCCAGCCAGGGCCGGGGCAGCAGCCAGCGCATGGAACGTGTCAAGGTGGCCGAGAACGAGGCCCACAAAGCCAGGATCCATGAGGGCGCGATGAAGGGCCACGGGCCGGCCATGGGGGCGGCATAGTGCACGAGTTCCAACCACGCGCAGGCGGTGTCGATCACCAGCCCGCAGAGCATGGCCAGTGTGATCAGCCGCAGGTCCAGCGCACGGTGCGGCGATGACCGCAGCGTGGCGGTCAAAAAGACCAGCGCGGCCAGCACGCCAGGCCAGGCCAAGTCGTGGTTCGCCCCGATCACGGCGGCGAACCAGACCAGTTGATAAGCGATGGCGTTGACCCATGGCTTGTGCATTCAGGCCTGCATGGGCGCGCGGTAGCCGGGCTTGGCCAGCAGCAGGTGAGCCACGCCGATGGAGCGCTCACGGAAGCCGCCTTCGCAATAGGCCAGGTAGAAAGCCCACATGCGGATGAAGCGCTCGTCGAACTGCTGGGCGCGCACTTGCGACAGTTGCGCCATGAAACGTTCGCGCCACGCTTGTAGCGTGCGGGCGTAGGACAGGCCGAAGTCATCCAGGCCGATCAAAGCCAGATCGCTGGCGCGGGTCTTGGCGGCCAGCAAGGCATTGACCGACGGGATGAAGCTGCCAGGGAAGATGAAGCGCTTGATGAAGTCGACGGACTTGACAGCTTGTTCGTAGCGGTGGTCTTCAATCGTGATGGCCTGGATCAAGCCCAGGCCGTCTGGCTTGAGAAGTCGGCCCAGCTGGCCAAAGTAGGTGTCCAGGTAAGGCGCCCCGATGGCTTCGACCATCTCGATGGAGACCAGCTTGTCGTAAGTGCCCGTCAGGTCACGGTAGTCCTCCAGCAGCAAGGTGATGCGATCTTGCAGGCCGGCTGCTTTGACGCGTTGCTCGGCCAGGGCATGCTGCTCTTTGGAGATGGTGGTGGTCGTGACGTGGCAGCCATGGTGGCGCGCGGCGTGGAGGGCGAAACCACCCCAGCCGGTGCCGATCTCGATGACGCGGTCGCCTGGCTTGAGTTGCAACTGCTGGCAGATGCGCGCCAACTTGCGGGTGGAGGCCGCCTCCAGCGTGTCGTGCTCATCCGTCCACAGGGCCGATGAATACATCAGGTCGGGGGAGAGGAAGAGCGAGAAGAAATCGTTGCCCAGGTCGTAGTGGGCGGCGATGTTGCGGCGGCTGCCATCGCGGGTGTTCTGGCGCAAGGCGTGCCAGGCCTTGAGCGCCATGCCTCCCAGACGCGCCATGCCGGTCTCCATGCCATCGAGCAAGTCGCGGTTGCGCACCAGCAGTTGGATCAGGCCGACGAGGTTGTCGCAGCACCATTGACCATCCATGTAGGACTCGCCGGCGCCCACGCTGCCGTTGGCGGCGACAGCGCGGTAGAAGGCCGGGTCGAGCACCTGGATGCGGACATGCAGTTCGCTGCTGGCATCACCCAATTCGACTTGGCCGTGGGCGTCGGTCAGGTGAAGATGACCGTGCTGTAGCTTGGCCATCTGCTTGATCAGTTGCGCGCGCAGCAGGCGATCGATGGCGTTGCCACTCAGAGCTGGCGCTTGGGTCAATGCATGGTCATCCAGCAACGGGGATTCAAGGGTGTTGTTCATGGGTGATCTCCGGCAGCTTTGGGATGGTCGTGGACGGGATTGCGTTTGAGCCACAAGCGCAAGGCCTGCCAATGGATGG